>NZ_NEVP01000008.1:0-223970 GCF_002261315.1 Bordetella genomosp. 5 | reverse complement strand
AGGACGCCGCAGGCACGTCCTTCGCGGTGAACGGGGCACAGCCGGGCAAGGTGGTGACGCGCTTCGGTCTGGGCTACGAGATGCAGGGTCCGGGCAAGTCGCAGATCCGCATCAGCCAGGACTACGCCGGCAAGTCGGGTCGCGGCGACTACTCGCTCAACCTGAACGTGGCGATCCCGCTGGGCAAGTAGCCGAAGGCACGCAGGCCTCCCTGATGTTGGGGAGGCCTGCCTGTTTCCGGGGGAGGGCGCTTCCTTGCATTCTCGCGGAGGTGCGGCAATCCGGCGTGCCGCTTCCTCGAGATCCGTTCAGACCTCCCCGGTCGGCAGCGAGACCAAGAAAAAAGGGCATCCCTCGCGGGATGCCCTCTTGCCTCGATGCGCGTGCGATCAGCCTTGCGTGGCTTCCTGCTGCGCGTCCACGACGGCCAGGGCCGTCATGTTGACGATGCGGCGCACGGTGGCGCTGGTCGTCAGGATGTGCACCGGACGGGCGGCGCCCAGCAGGATGGGGCCCATGGCCACACCGTTGCTGCCCGTCATTTTGAGCATGTTGTAGGTGATGTTGCCGGTGTCCAGATTCGGCATGACCAGCAGGTTGGCGCGGCCCTTGAGCGAGCTGTCGGGGTAGGCCTGCGTGCGGATCGATTCGGACAGCGCGGCGTCGGCGTGCATCTCACCATCGACTTCGAGGTGAGGCGCGCGGTCGGACACCAGGCGGCGCGCATGCGCCATCTTGCGCGACGACTCGGTCGGGCGGCTGCCGAAGTTGGAGTGCGACAGCAGCGCGATCTTGGGGACCACGCCAAAGCGCATCATTTCTTCGCCAGCCTGGATCGTGATGTCGGCGATCTGTTCGGCGCTGGGGTTTTCGTTGACGTGGGTGTCGGCGACGAACAGCGTCTGGTTCGGCAGCATCAGCACGTTGAGCGCGGCATAGGTCTGGCCGGGCTTCTTGCCGATGACTTCGTCGATGTACTTCAGCTGATTGTCGTACTTGCTGGCCACGCCGCACAGCAGCGCGTCGGCATCGCCACGGCGCAGCAGCATCGCACCGATCAGCGTGTTGTGCTTGCGGATCATCGCCTTGGCGATGGCCGGCGTCACGCCCTCGCGGCCGCGCAGCTCGTAATAGCCCTGCCACGTTTCGTTGAAGCGCGCGTCGTCTTCGGGATCCACGATCTCGATGTTCTGACCGGCGACCAGACGCAGGCCGAACTTCTGCACGCGCATCTCGATCACGGCGGGACGGCCCACCAGGATCGGGAAGGCGAGCTTCTCGTCGACCACGACCTGCACGGCACGCAGCACGCGCTCGTCTTCACCGTCGGCGTAGACGACGCGCTTGGGCGCCTTCTGGGCTTCCTGGAAGAGCGGCAGCATCAGCTGGCCCGAGTGGTACACGAAGCCCATCAGCTTGCGGCGGTAGGCTTCGATGTCTTCGATCGGGCGAGCCGCGACGCCCGACGCGGCGGCGGCCTGGGCCACGGCCGGCGCGATCTGCACGATGAGGCGCGGATCGAACGGCTTCGGAATGATGTAGTCGGGGCCGAACGACAGCTCTTCGCCCGCGTAGGCGCGCGCCACTTCGTCGTTCTGCTCGGCCTGGGCCAGCTCGGCGATCGCCTTCACGCAGGCGAGCTTCATCTCTTCGGTGATGCGGCTGGCGCCGGCATCCAGCGCGCCGCGGAAGATGAACGGGAAGCACAGCACGTTGTTGACCTGGTTCGGGTAGTCCGAACGGCCGGTCGCGATGATGCAGTCGGGGCGGGCGGCCTTGGCGATCTCGGGGCGGATTTCCGGCTCGGGATTGGCCAGGGCCAGGATCAGCGGCTTGACGGCCATGGTCTTGACCATGTCGCCGGTGAGCACGCCCGCGGTCGAGCAACCCAGGAATACGTCGGCGCCGTTGACCACGTCGGCCAGCGTGCGCGCGTCGGTCTTCTGCGCGTAGCGGCGCTTGTTGGGCTCCATGTTTTCGTCGCGGCCTTCCCAGATCACGCCACGGGAGTCCACCACGTACATGTTTTCGCGCTTGATGCCCAGGTCGACCAGCAGATCCAGGCACGCGATGGCGGCGGCGCCGGCGCCGGAGCAAGCCAGCTTCACGTCGCCCATCGCTTTGCCCACGACCTTCAGGCCGTTGAGGATGGCGGCGGCCGAGATGATGGCGGTGCCGTGCTGGTCATCGTGGAAGACGGGGATCTTCATGCGCTCGCGCAGCTTCTTCTCGATGTAGAAGCACTCGGGCGCCTTGATGTCTTCAAGGTTGACGCCGCCCAGCGTGGGCTCGAGCGCCGCGATGATCTCGACCAGCTTGTCGGGGTCGTTTTCGGCCAGCTCGATGTCGAACACATCGATGCCGGCGAATTTCTTGAACAGGCAGCCCTTGCCTTCCATCACGGGCTTGGCGGCCAGCGGGCCGATGTTGCCCAGGCCGAGCACCGCGGTGCCGTTCGTGATCACGCCCACCAGGTTGGAGCGCGAGGTGTACATCGAGGCGGCGTCATTGCCCTGGTCGAAGATCGCCATGCACGCCGCGGCCACGCCGGGCGAGTAGGCCAGCGACAGGTCGTCCTGGTTGGCCAGCGTCTTGGTGGGGGTGACGGAGATTTTGCCCGGGGTGGGATAGGCGTGGTAATCCAACGCCCGCTTGGAGAGGGTTTCGTCCATGAGGTACAGCCTTTTTGGCGCTAACTGGAAAGCGTGAGGAACGGCGAAATCGGGAATATCGCTGCGCGTTGTCGGCCGCGGCGGGCGTGGGACACACGCCCGCAAAACCGCATGCGGCCTGGAACAGCCCAGTATTTCAACACAGAACGCGGCGCTGCGTTCTTGTTGCAGCGCAGCGAAAGTGCCGCCTCCGCCTCAGCGCAGCCAGGGCGGCGCGTCGCGCCCGGCGGCGTCGAGCGCAGCGCGTTGCCGCGCGATGGCCTCCTGCAGCCGCGCGGCCTCGGCATCGGTGGCCCGCGCACACGCCAGATCGAGCGCGTGCAGCACCATCCACGCCGCGCTCACCTCGAAGAAGTCGCGCAGGCGGGCCCGCGTGTCGCTACGGCCGAAACCGTCGGTGCCCAGGCTGCGCATGGGCGCGCTCACATGGGCGCGGATCTGATCGGGCACCGCGCAGACGTAATCGCTAGCCGCCAGCACCGGCGGGCCGTCCTGGCCCAGGCAGTGCGCGAGCCACGATGGCTCATGATTCAGACCGAGGACGCGGGCGCGCTCGACGCGGCGGGCATCGCGCGCGAGCTCGCTGTAGCTCGTGACGCTCCAGACCTCGCAAGGCACCGCGTGTTCGCTCTGCAAGGTCTCGGCCGCCCGCAGGGCCTCCGCCAACGCCGGGCCCGCCGCGAGCAGCCGCACGCGGGGGGCATCGCAGGTACGTACGCGATGCATGCCGCGCAGCACGCCCGTGCGGCAGTCCGGCGCCACGCTGGCATCGGGCAGGTCGGGCTGGGGCAGATTCTCGTTGGTGACCGTCAGGTAATAGAACTCGTCGTGGTCCTCGGTCAGCATGCGGCGCATGCCTTCCTCGACGATCAGCGCGGCCTCGTAGGCCTGCGCCGGATCGTAGGCGCGGCAGTTGGGCACGGTGGCGGCGATCAGATGGCTGGAGCCGTCCTGGTGCTGCAGACCTTCGCCGCCGAGCGTCGTGCGGCCCGAGGTCGCGCCGATCAGAAAGCCGCGGGTGCGCTGATCCGCGGCCGCCCAGATCAGGTCGCCGATGCGCTGGAAGCCGAACATCGAGTAATAGATATAGAACGGCAGCATCGGCAGGCCGTGCACCGAGTAGCTGGTGCCGGCCGCCGTCCACGACGAGATCGCGCCGGCCTCGGTGATCCCTTCTTCGAGGATCTGGCCGTCGCGCGCCTCGCGATACGACAGGACCGAGCCGATGTCCTCGGGCTCGTAGAGTTGCCCCTGCGCCGAATAGATGCCGATCTGGCGGAACAGATTGGCCATGCCGAAGGTGCGCGCCTCGTCCGCCACGATCGGCACGATGCGGGGGCCCAGCGCCGGGTCTTTCAGCAGCTGCGTCAGCATGCGCACCAGCGCCATCGTGCTCGACATCTCCTTGCCGTCGGGCGCGAGCGCGAAGCCGGCCCACTGAGTGACCGGCGGCGCCGCCAGCGGCTGGGCCTGCGCCCGGCGGCGCGGCAGGTGGCCACCGAGCGCGGCGCGCCGCGCCTGCAGGTGGCGCATCTCGGCACTGTCCGACGAGGGCCGATAGAAACGCAGCGCGAGGCAGTCGGCGTCGGAGAGCGGCAGCGCGAAGCGATCGCGAAACGCCAGCAGCGCGTCGTCGTCGAGTTTTTTCTGCTGATGGGTGGTCATCTTGCCCTGGCCCGCGGCGCCCATGCCGAAGCCTTTTTTCGTCTGCGCCAGGATCACCGTGGGCTGGCCGCGATGCGCCACCGCGCGGGCATACGCCGCGTGGATCTTCGTCATGTCGTGGCCGCCACGGCGCAGGCGGTCGATCGCCTCGTCGGGCCAGTCGGCCACCAGCGCCGCGAGCGCGGGGTCCTGGCCGAAGAAGTGCTCGCGGTTGTAGGCGCCGTCGTTGGCCGCGAAGGTCTGGAACTGGCCATCGACCGTGTGCGCGAAGGCGTGTGCCAGCGCGCCGCTCGCATCGCGGCGCAAGAGGGCGTCCCAGTCGCTGCCCCACACGACCTTGATGACGTTCCAGCCCGCGCCGGCATACAGCGTTTCGAGTTCGTCGATGATGCGGCCGTTGCCGCGTACCGGGCCATCGAGGCGCTGCAGGTTGCAGTTCACGACGAACACGAGATTGTCGAGCCGCTCGCGCGCGGCCAGCGTGAGCGCGGCAATGGATTCGGGCTCGTCCATTTCGCCATCGCCGAAGATGCCCCAGACCTTGCGCTGTGACTCGGGCGCGAGGCCGCGATGCTCGAGATAGCGCATGAAGCGCGCCTGATAGATCGCATTGATTGGACCGATGCCCATCGAGCCCGTGGGGAACTGCCAGAAATCCGGCATCAGCCAGGGGTGCGGATACGAGGACAGGCCGCGGCGTCCGGCGGCGCGTGCGGTGATCTCCTGGCGGAACAGCGCGAGATCCTCGTCGTCGAGCAGGCCTTCGAGATAGGCGCGGGCATAGATGCCGGGCGCCGAGTGGGGCTGCATATAGACGAGGTCCGCGCCGCCCGGCGCGTCGGGTCCGCGGAAAAAGTGGTTGAAGCCGACTTCGAACAGATCGGCCGCCGACGCGTAACTCGCGATGTGTCCGCCCAGCTCGCCGTGCGCCTGGTTGGCACGCACGACCATCGCCAGCGCGTTCCAGCGATTGATGGATGCAATCCGTTCTTCGAGACCGAGATCGCCCGGGAAAGGCGGCTCGTCGGCTACCGCGATCGTATTGAGATAGGCGGTGCTGACCTGACCGCCGGCCCGCACCCCCAGACTGGCCGCATGGTCGAGCAGGCGCGCCAGCACATAGGCCGCGCGCGGCGCGCCTTCGGTTTGCGCGAGCGCGTCGAGGGCATCGCGCCACTCGGCGGTCTCTTCGGGGTCGGTATCGTCGCGCAGGAAGGGCGCTTGCTGATGGCCGGGGGCGGGCAGGGGCGGTGTCATGCGTTGTCTCCGATGCTTTTTGTCTTGGTCTGCGTGTCGCCCATGCTAGCGCCACCTGAGACGCACAAGTGACCGAAGCCGATAGGCCGTAGGCCATGCTGGCGGCATGAACGCGTTGTCTGGTGGATTTATGCAGCACGATCTGCCGGACATCGGCGAAATCGGGCGTTGGTCCGAGGCGGCGGCGCGGGGCGCGCTGTCAGGAAATGTCCAGGTGGTGGACGCTACACTCGCGCCACTTTTAGAATTTTCGGAGTTGACGATGAGCGCAGGCCTGCGGGTGCCCGATGCCATGACACTGCCCGAGCTGACGCTGCGCGGCGTCATCCTCGGTGCCCTGATCACGATCGTGTTCACGGCTTCGAACGTGTTTCTCGGCTTGAAAGTCGGCCTGACGTTCTCGTCGGCCATTCCGGCGGCGGTGATCTCCATGTCGGTGTTGCGCATGTTCAAAGGCGCGAACATCCTCGAGAACAACATGGTGCAGACCCAGGCCTCCGCGGCCGGCACGTTGTCGTCCATCATTTTCATCCTGCCCGCGCTGGTGATGCTGGGTCATTGGAGCGCGTTCCCGTTCTGGCAGACGCTGGCGATCTGCGCGGCCGGCGGCATGCTCGGCGTGATGTTCACCATCCCGCTGCGCCACGTGATGGTGGTGCAGAGCAACCTGCCTTACCCGGAAGGCGTGGCGGCCGCGGAGATCCTGCGTGTGGGCAGCGCCGCCCGAGCCCAGGAACGGGAGGGGGAGGGCGCGGTGCATACCGGCGCCGTGCAGACGGGCGCGGTGCATGCCGGCGCCGTGCAGACGGGCGCCGTGCACACCGGCACCGTACACCCTGACACAGCCCGAACGGCCCCCGTCGCCCCACGACCGGGCGGCACGGGCATGGCCGACATCCTGTTTGGTGGCGGCATCGCGGCCGTGGTCAGCTTCGCGACCGGTGGCCTGCGCCTGCTCGCCGATGGCGCCAGCAGCTTTCTCGCAATCGGCGCAGCGGTGCTGCGTCTGCCGATGGGCTTCTCGCTGGCTCTGCTGGGCGCGGGCTACCTGATCGGCATCGTCGCCGGCCTGGCCATGCTGACCGGGCTGGTGATCGCCTGGGGCATCGCGGTGCCGGTCCTGACGGCGCTGGGCGAGCGTGCCGCGGACGTGTCGCTAGCCGACTACGCGACCGGTCTCTGGAGCACGCAGGTCCGCTTCATCGGCGCGGGCGTCATCGGGGTGGGCGCCATCTGGACCCTGGCCACGCTGTTCGTGCCCATGGTGCGCGGCGTGCGCGCGTCGATGTCGATGGTGGGCAAGGGCGGGCGCCCGCGTGGCGATGCCCCGCGCACCGAGCGCGACCTGCCCGCGTCGTGGGTCATCGGCATTTCGCTCGTGCTGCTGGCCATATTGGTATTCACGTTCCTCGCGTTCATGAGCGGCGCGCCGCTCTCGCCCGGCCGCATCGGGGTGCTGGTGGCCTACGCCGTGCTGTTCGCGTTCGTGTTCGGGTTCCTGGTCGCGGCGGCCTGCGGCTATATGGCGGGGCTGGTGGGCTCCTCGACCAGCCCGATCTCCGGCGTGGGGATCGTGGCCATCGTGCTGGTCTCGCTCTTGATGGTGATGCTCAACGACGGCGAGGGCCTGCTCGGCACGGAACAGGGCGTGCGCCTGGGCATCGCGCTGGCGATCTTCACCACGTCGGCGGTCGTGGCGGTGGCCTCGATCTCGAACGACAACCTGCAGGACCTCAAGACCGGCTGGCTCGTGGGCGCCACGCCCTGGCGTCAGCAGGTGGCGTTGCTGATCGGTTGCGTGGTGGGGGGCGCCGTCATTTCGCCGGTGCTGGACCTGCTCTACAACGCCTACGGCTTCGCCGATGCCTTGCCGCGCCCCGGCATGGACCCCGATCAGGCGCTCGCCGCGCCGCAGGCTACGCTGATGCTCGCCATCGCGCAGGGCATCTTCACGCACCATCTGAACTGGACCATGATTCTGATCGGCATGGCGATCGGCGCGGCGTTGATCGTCGTGGACCAGGTGTTGAAGTCGACCTGCGCCGTTGCACGGCTGCCGGTGCTGGCGGTCGGCATCGGCATCTATCTTCCGCCCACCGCCAGCGCGCCCATCGTGGTGGGTGCGCTTCTGGCGTGGGTGCTGTCGCGGCGCCTGCGCCGGCGCGCCGCGGCCGCCGGCGAATCCTACGAAGCCCATGCCGACGCGCCGAACCGGCGCGGCGTGCTGATCGCGTCGGGCCTGATCGTGGGCGAGAGCCTCGTCGGGGTGCTGCTCGCCGGCGTGATCGGGTTCAGCGGCCAGGACGCGCCGCTGGCGCTCGTCGGCGCGGACTTCGAAGGCCCCGCGCGCTGGCTCGGATTGGCCGTTTTTGCCCTTGTGGCGGTGTGGATTGGACGCAGGGTCTTGGCGCGACCCTGATTTGCGTCGTATTCTGGACACACTTGCCGGAGGTCGGGCCACCCGACCCCGGCGCGACCGATTGCCGATAATGGCGACGTGTAGACACCGTTATGCGCGGCGAAGCGCGAGGCATTCTTGCCAGGAATGCATCCATGTTTGATCTTCGGCGCATGTCACGCGATTGCAGCAAGACGCCCCCAAACTTCAGGGGGTATACTGCCGACACGGCTTTCGAGGCTTGTACGTGCCTTCTGCCCCTGCTATCCGCCAAACGGGAAGCCCGTGTCGCGGAAGGTTTTCCTGCATCGTATGCGAGTGAAGCACTCGTCAAGGTGAAGCGACATTATGTCTACGGAATCAGAATCCCTATCTACCTCCTATCTGTTCGGCGGTAATGCGCCGTACGTAGAAGAACTCTACGAACAGTATCTCGACAATCCCGGCTCGGTCGCGGACAACTGGCGCGAATATTTCGACCAGCTGCAGCATGCACCCGCCACGGATGGCCAAGAAGCCACGCGTGACCAGGCTCATGCGCCCGTCGTCGAATCGTTTGCGCAACGTGCCCGCGCCAATGCTTTCCTGCAACGCGCTGCCGAGCCCGATCTGTCGGTCGCCAGCAAGCAGGTGTCGGTCCAATCGCTGATCGCCGCCTACCGTTCGCTGGGTTCGCGCTGGGCCGATCTCGATCCCCTCAAGCGCCAGGAGCGTCCGCCGATCCCCGAGCTCGATCCGTCCTTCTACGGACTGACCGAAGCCGATCTGGACCAGACCTACTCGGCCACGAATACCTACTTCACGACCGCCAGCACCATGACGCTGCGCGACATCCTGAAGGCCCTGCGCGACACGTATTGCCGTTCGATCGGCGCCGAGTTCTCGCACATCTCCGACCCGGCTGCCAAGCGCTGGATCCAGCAACGCCTGGAAAGCACGCTGTCGGCACCGACCTGGTCGCCCGAAGAAAAGCGCCACATCCTGCAGCAGCTCACCGAGTCCGAAGGTCTCGAGCGCTTCCTGCACACCAAGTATGTCGGCCAGAAGCGCTTCTCGCTCGAGGGCGGTGAAAGCTTCATCGCCTCGATGGACGAAGTGGTGAACCACGCCGGCGAATCCGGCGTCCAGGAAATCGTCGTGGGCATGGCTCACCGCGGCCGCCTGAACCTGCTCGTGAACATCATGGGCAAGATGCCCGGTGACCTGTTCGCCGAGTTCGAAGGCAAGCACGCCGAAGGCCTGACCGACGGTGACGTGAAGTACCACAACGGCTTCTCGAGCGACGTCTCGACCCGCGGCGGTCCGGTGCACCTGTCGCTGGCGTTCAACCCCTCCCACCTCGAAATCGTCAACCCGGTGGTCGAGGGCAGCGTCCGCGCCCGCCAGGAGCGCCGCGGCGACGCCGAAGGCAAGCAAGTGCTGCCCGTGCTGGTGCACGGTGACGCGGCTTTCGCTGGCCAGGGTGTCGTGATGGAAACGCTCAACCTGGCCCAGACGCGCGGCTACGGTACGGGCGGCACGCTGCACATCGTCATCAACAACCAGATCGGCTTCACGACGTCGGATCCGCGCGACTCGCGCTCCACGCTGTATTGCACCGACGTGGTCAAGATGATCGAAGCGCCGGTGTTCCACGTCAACGGCGACGATCCCGAAGCCGTCGTGTTCGCGACCCGCCTCGCGCTCGACTACCGCATGGAATTCCGCCACGACGTCGTCCTCGACATCGTGTGCTTCCGCAAGCTCGGCCACAACGAGCAAGACACCCCGTCGCTCACGCAGCCCCTGATGTACAAGCGCATCGGCCATCACGGCGGTACGCGCAAGCTGTACGCCGAGAAGCTGCAGACGCAGGGCGTCCTGGCCGAAGGCGATGCCGATCAGATGGTCAAGGATTACCGCCAGCTGATGGAAGACGGCCAGCGCACGATCGAGCCCGTGCTGACCGACTACAAGAGCAAGTACGCGATCGACTGGTCCCCGTTCATGGGCGCCAAGTGGACCGACCAGGCCGACACCGCGGTGCCGCTGGCCGAGCTCAAGCGCATCGGCGAACGCATCACGTCCGTGCCGGATGGCTTCACGGTGCACCCGCTGGTGGCCAAGCTGCTGAACGACCGTCGCAACATGGCCAAGGGCGAGCAAAACCTCGACTGGGGCATGGGCGAGCATCTGGCTTTCGCCACGCTGGTCGCTTCGGGTTACGCGATCCGCATCACCGGTCAGGATTCGGGCCGTGGCACGTTCACGCACCGCCACGCCGTGCTGCACGACCAGAACCGCGAGCGCTGGAACGACGGTACCTACATTCCGCTGCAGAACGTCTCCGAAGGCCAGGCGCCTTTCACGGTGATCGACTCGGTGCTGTCCGAAGAAGCCGTGCTCGCGTTCGAATACGGTTACTCGTCGGCCGAGCCCAACACGCTCACGATCTGGGAAGCCCAGTTCGGTGACTTCGTCAACGGTGCGCAGGTCGTGATCGACCAGTTCATCAGCTCGGGCGAAGCCAAGTGGGGCCGCCAGTCGGGTCTCACGCTGATGCTGCCGCACGGCTACGAAGGCCAGGGTCCGGAGCACTCGTCGGGCCGTATCGAGCGCTTCCTGCAACTGTGCGCCGACAACAACATCCAGGTCGTTCAGCCGACCTCGGCTTCGCAGATCTTCCATCTGCTGCGCCGTCAGATGATCCGCCAGTTCCGCAAGCCGCTCGTGATCTTCACGCCCAAGTCGCTGCTGCGTAACAAAGACGCGGGTTCGCCCCTCACCGACCTGGCCGGCGGCAGCTTCCGCCCGGTCATCGGCGAAGTCGACGATTCGATCAAGGCCGCTTCGGTCAAGCGCGTGCTGGCATGCTCGGGCAAGGTCTACTACGACCTGGTCAACGCACGCCGCGAACGCGAAGCCGACAACGTCGCGATCGTCCGCGTCGAGCAGCTGTACCCGTTCGCCCACAAGGCGTTCGAGACCGAACTGCGCAAGTACCCGAAGGCGACCGAAGTGATCTGGGTTCAGGACGAACCGCAGAACCAGGGCGCATGGTTCTACGTTCAGCACCACCTGTACGAAAACATGGCCGAAGGCCAGAAGCTGGCGTATGCCGGTCGCCCCGCATCGGCCTCGCCGGCCGTGGGCTACCTGGCCAAGCACCAGGAGCAGCAGAAGGCGCTCATCGAGCAGGCCTTCGCCGCGAAGTACAAGGGCTTCATGCTGACCAAGTAATCCAGCGACTCAGAACACCAACTTTACGGAATTCATTACCATGGCTATTACCGACGTTGTCGTCCCTCAACTGTCCGAATCCGTTTCGGAAGCCACTCTGCTGACCTGGAAGAAGCAGCCTGGCGCCGCGGTCGAGGCCGACGAAATCCTGATCGAAGTCGAAACCGACAAGGTGGTTCTCGAAGTGCCCGCGCCGGCTTCCGGCGTGCTGGCGGAAATCGTTGCCGGTGACGGCAGCACCGTCACCTCGGGTCAGCTGATCGCCAAGATCGACACGGCTGGCAAGGCCGCCGCCGCTGCTCCGGCCGCTGCCGAAGCCCCGGCCGCCGCGCCCGCTGCCGCTCCGGCCGCTCCCGCTGCCGCCCCGGCCAGCAACGCCGCCGCCGGCGTCGCTTCGCCTGCTGCTTCGAAGATCCTCGCCGAAAAGGGCGTGGACGCCGCCAGCGTGTCCGGTTCGGGCCGTGATGGCCGCGTGACCAAGGGCGACGCCCTGGCCGCCCAGGCTGGCGCCGCGCCCGCCAAGGCCGCTGCCGCTCCGGCCGCGCCCGCCACGTTCTCGCTCGACGGCCGTCCGGAACAACGCGTTCCGATGAGCCGCCTGCGTGCCCGCGTGGCCGAGCGTCTGCTGCAGTCGCAACAAGAAAACGCGATCCTGACGACCTTCAACGAGGTCAACATGCAGGCCGTGATCGATCTGCGCAACAAGTACAAAGAGAAGTTCGAGAAGGAACACGGCGTGAAGCTCGGCTTCATGTCGTTCTTCGTCAAGGCTGCCGTTGCCGCCCTGAAGAAGTACCCCCTCCTGAACGCCTCGGTCGACGGCAAGGACATCATCTACCACGGCTACTTCGACATCGGCATCGCCGTGGGCAGCCCGCGTGGCCTGGTGGTGCCGATCCTGCGCAACGCCGACCAGATGTCGATCGCCGACATCGAAAAGACCATCGCCGACTTCGGCCGCCGCGCTGCCGATGGCAAGCTGGGCATCGAAGAAATGACCGGTGGTACCTTCTCGATCTCCAACGGTGGTGTGTTCGGTTCGATGCTCTCGACCCCGATCATCAACCCGCCGCAATCGGCCATCCTGGGCGTGCACGCCACCAAGGAACGCGCCGTCGTCGAGAACGGCCAGATCGTGATCCGTCCGATCAACTACCTGGCCATGTCCTACGACCACCGCATCATCGACGGCCGCGAAGCCGTCCTGGGCCTGGTTGCCATGAAGGAAGCGCTCGAAGATCCGCAGCGCCTGCTGCTGGAGCTGTAATCCGACAGCAACGGGCGAAATGGCGCTGACCGTTTCGCCCGTTTTTTCGCAGGCTGCTGATCCTCGGCCGCCCGCTCTGGCGTAAAGGGGCGCTGCGATGCGCCCGCGCCGCACGAGTCCCGCACAGGGCTCCTGCCTGAACCTCACTCATCGCGAGAACACTATGTCCAAACAATTCGACGTCGTCGTCATCGGTGCCGGCCCCGGCGGTTACATCGCAGCCATCCGCGCTGCCCAGCTCGGCAAGACCGTGGCTTGCATCGACGCCTGGCAGAACGGCGAAGGCGCCCCGGCGCCTGGCGGCACCTGCACCAACGTCGGCTGCATCCCGTCCAAGGCACTGCTGCAGTCCTCGGAAAACTACGAAGAGGTCAACACCCACTTCGCCGAGCACGGCATTGAAGTCAAGGGCGTGACGCTCAAGCTCGACACGCTGATCGGCCGCAAGAACAAGGTCGTCAAGCAGAACAACGACGGCATCCTGTACCTGTTCAAGAAGAACAAGGTCACCTTCTTCCACGGCAAGGGTGCTTTCACCGGCCAGGTCGAAGGCGGCTGGGCCATCAAGGTCTCCGGCACCACCGAAGAAGAGCTCGTTGCCAAGCACGTGATCGTCGCGACCGGTTCGTCGGCCCGTGAACTGCCGGGCGTGCCGTTCGACGAAAAGACCGTGCTGTCCAACGACGGCGCGCTGAATCTGTCGGCCGTGCCGAAGAAGCTGGGCGTGATCGGCGCCGGCGTGATCGGCCTCGAAATGGGCAGCGTGTGGCGCCGCCTGGGTGCCGAAGTGACCGTGCTGGAAGCGATGCCCGAGTTCCTCGCGGCCGCCGACCAGCAGGTCGCCAAGGAAGCCCTGAAGTCGTTCACCAAGCAGGGCCTGGACATCCAGACCGGCGTGAAGATCGGCGAAATCAAGGCCACCGCCAAGGGCGTGACCGTGCCTTACACCGACGCCAAGGGTGGCGAGCAGAAGCTGGTGGTCGACAAGCTGATCGTCTCGATCGGCCGCGTGCCGTACACCGGCGGCCTGAATGCCGACGCCGTGGGCCTGAAGCTCGACGAGCGTGGCTTCATCGCCGTCGACGGCGACTGCAAGACCAACCTGCCGAACGTGTGGGCCGTGGGCGACGTGGTGCGTGGCCCGATGCTGGCGCACAAGGCCGAAGAAGAAGGCGTTGCCGTGGCCGAGCGTATCGCCGGCCAGCACGGTCACGTCAACTTCGCGACCGTGCCGTGGGTCATCTACACCTCGCCCGAGATCGCCTGGGTGGGTCAGACCGAGCAGCAGCTCAAGGCCGAAGGCCGCGAGTACAAGGCCGGTTCGTTCCCGTTCATGGCCAACGGCCGTGCGCGCGCCATCGGTGACACCACCGGCTTCGCCAAGGTGATCGCCGACGCCAAGACCGACGAGGTCCTGGGCGTGCACATCATCGGCCCGATGGCTTCCGAGCTCATCGCCGAAGCCGTGACCATCATGGAATTCCGTGGCGCCGCCGAAGACATCGCCCGCATCTGCCACGCGCACCCGACCCTGTCGGAAGCCGTGAAGGAAGCCGCGCTGGCCGTCGACAAGCGCACGCTGAACTTCTGATGCGTGTCCGGAACGCGGGCGGCCCCGGCCGCCGCGTCCCGGCGTCGCGGGCCCGCGCCCGCGGCGACATCTGGGCGGATCGCGCGATCCGCCTTTTTTGCTTTTAGGACTCCTGCAGCGACATGAACGTCCGCGAATACTACGAACATGCCCTGGCCGAGCGCGGCTACAAGCCCGACGCGGCGCAGGAGCGCGCCATCGAGCGCCTGCAACGCTATTACGACGACTGGCTGCGCTTCAAGGCGATGCGCTCCAATGCGCTGAAGAAGCTGCTCAATCGTCCCGACGTGCCGCGTGGCGTGTATCTCTGGGGCGGCGTGGGCCGTGGCAAGAGCTTCCTGATGGATGCGTTCTACGCGACCGTGCCGGTCGTGCGCAAGACGCGTCTGCACTTCCACGAGTTCATGCGCGGCGTGCACCGCGAACTCGAAAACGTGAAGGGCATGCAGGACCCGCTCGACGAGGTCGCCAAGCGTGTCGCCAAGCGCTACCGCCTGATCTGTTTCGACGAGTTCCATGTGTCGGACGTGGCCGATGCCATGATCCTGTACCGGCTGCTGCTCAAGCTGTTCGAGTACGGCACGTCATTCATCATGACCTCGAACTACGAGCCCTCGACCCTGTATCCCGACGGCTTGCACCGTGACCGCATCCTGCCCGCCATCGAGCTCATCAAGAGCCGCATGGATATCATGAACGTGGACACCGGCGTGGATTACCGCCTGCGCACGCTCGAGCAGGTGCACGCGTATCACTCGCCGCTCGACGAGCGCGCACAGACGGCGTTGCAGGAAGCGTTCGACGGCCTGGCCGACACGCCGCCGCAGGAGCCGGTGCTGCACATCGAGCATCGCGAGATTCGCGCGGTGGCCCTGTCGGGCTCGGTGGTCTGGTTCGACTTCGCCACGCTGTGCGGCGGTCCGCGCTCGCAGAATGATTATCTGGAGCTCGCCAACCGATTCCATTCGGTGATCCTGTCGGGCGTGCCCCGCATGGGACCGCGACAGGCGTCCGAAGCGCGCCGCTTCACGTGGCTGATCGACGTGTTCTACGACCACAAGGTCAAGCTCATCATGTCGGCCGAGTGCCCGTGCGAAGAGATCTACACCGAGGGGGCGCTCGCCAACGAGTTCCATCGCACGGTGTCGCGCATTCTGGAAATGCAGTCGCGCGAGTACCTCGAGGCCGAGCGGCGCCAGACAGCCAACCTCTGACGCGCCGCGATCGCGCCCGTTCCGGGCCGCGTTCCCGGGTGGGTCCGACAGACGCAGGCCGCGCGACGCGCGGCCTGCGCGTTTGCGCCGCGGCTCAGCGCGGGCGCTGCGCGTGGCGCGAAGAAGCGAGGGTGGCGGCCCAGAACAGCAGCGCCGCCAGGCTGACCGCGGCGCCGAGCAAGCACACGGCGGTCCACCCGCCGAACGCGTAGCTCTGCGTCGCACCCAACGCGCCCAGGCCGCTGCCCACGGCATAGAACAGCATGTACACGCCGATGAGCCGGCCGGGCGCGTCGGGCCGGGTGCGCAGGATCATCGACTGATTGGTGACGTGCAGGGCCTGGCCGCCGAGATCGAGCAGCACGATGCCCACGATGAGCGCGCCCAGCGAGTGGGGCAACCGGGCGAGCGGCCACCAGGCGATCAGCAGCAGCACGAGTGCGGCGAGGGTGGTGCGCCGCTCCCAGCCGCGATCCGCCCAGTGGCCCGCGCGCGCTGCCGCCAGCGCACCGAGCGCGCCGACCAGGCCGAAGGCGCCGATGGCGGTATGGCTATACGCGTACGGGGGCGCCGAGAGCGGCAGCACCAGCGCGCTCCAGAAGATATTGAACGCGGCGAACATCAGCAGGGCCAGCGTGCCGCGCACCCGCAGCACGCGTTCGTCGCGCAGCAGCAGCCACATGGACCCGAGCAGCGCCAGGTAGGGCAGGGGCGCCCGCGCGGGCGGCAGGGCCGGCAGGCGCCGCCACAAGGGCAGCAGCAGCGCCAGCATGAGCAAGGCCGCGCCGGCATACACGCCGCGCCAGCCCGCGAGATCGCTGACCGCGCCCGCGAAGACGCGCGCCAGCAGCAGGCCGACGAACACGCCGCCCTGCGCCGCGCCCACCACGCGCCCCTGTCCCGCGCCCGCCGCCGCGCTCGCGGCGTAGGCGATGAGCCCTTGGGTCATGGCCGTACCGAGCAGCCCCACCGCCAGCATGCCCACGAGCAGCGCGGACGCGGACGGGGCGCACGCGACGAGGACCAGGGCGCCCGCGAGCGCGGCCAGTTGCAGCGTCAGCAGGCGGCGGCGTTCCAGGCGGTCCCCCAGCGGCACCAGCAGCACCAGGGCCAGCGCACAGCCCAGCTGCGTGGCGCTGACGACGCCGCCGACCGCCGCGGTGCCGATCCCGAAGTCGCGCGACAGCGTGTCCAGCAGCGGCTGTGCGTAATAGACGTTGGCGACGCTCGCGCCACTGGCGACCGCCAGCAGCAGCACCTGCCCGGACGAGAGCGGGGGCGGGGGCGGGGCGGCAGGGCTGTGTTCCTGGCTCATGGCAACCTGGTTTCAAATAAAAACCAGTTGGATGGTAGGCCTGGCGGTTTTAAAATGCAACTACATTGGCGGCGACGCGGGGCGTCGTTGCACTATCGAATGGCGTGAGCGGAGGGTGTGATGGCAGCAACGAAAGAAGCCGAGGGTTCGACCTGCCCGGTGGCGCGTTCCGCCGCGCTGCTGGGCGACCGCTGGGCCTTGCTGGTGGTGCGCGACGCCTTCGATGGCATGCGGCGCTTCGGCGATTTTCAACGCAGCCTGGGTGCGGCCCGCAACATCCTGGCCGACCGCCTGCGTCGTCTCGTGGATGCGGAGATCCTGGCGCTGCAGCCTGCCTCCGATGGATCGGCCTATCAGGAGTATGTGCTGACGCCCCGGGGCGAGTCGCTTTTTCCGGTGGTCGTGGCCTTGCGCCAGTGGGGCGAACATCATCTGTTCGCGCGCGGGGAGGCGCGTTCGGTCCTGCTCGACACCGACACGGGCAAGGCCGTGCCCTACATGGCGCCGCGCGATGCCGCCGGCGAGCCGATCGCGCCGGCGCGCACCCGCGTGCGCAAGCCGCGTTGATCACGGCCCGCCCGACCGGCCGCCGCCAGACCCGCACCGGCCCGCCCGACCGGCCGCCGCCGGGTTCGCCCCGGGCCGCGCGGCGGGATCAGCGCAGCGTCGCCACGTAGCGCTCGGTCAGGACGGGTTGCAGCCGCTCGGTGGCGAACAGCCCCTTCATGAGCTCCGCTTCTTCGCCCGGCGTGCGGCCGAAGAAGCGCTTGAACTCGCGGTTGAACTGCGAGGGGCTTTCGTAGCCCACGCGCGTACACGCGGCCGCCGCGGTCAGGCTTTCGCGGATCATCAGCAGCCGCGCCTGATGCAGGCGCGTCGACTTCACGTACTGGATCGGCGAAGTCTGGGTGACGGCGCGAAAGTGCAGGTGGAAGGCCGCCACGCTCATGCCGGCCTCATCGGCCAGACCCGACACATCGAGCGAGCGGGCGTAATCGGTATGGATACGGCGCAAGGCCTTGGCGATCTTGCCGAAGTGGCCATGCTGCGCCAGCGCGGCGCGCACGGCGCCGCCTTGCTCGCCCATCAGCACGCGGTAGCTGATCTCGCGCACGATGGCGGGGCCCAGCACCTCGGCCTCGAGCGGATGGGACAGCGCGCGCAGCAGCCGGAGCGTGGCGTGAGCCAGGGTGTCGTCGAGCGGGGTGGAAATGATGCCGCAAGGCGGCGCCGGCGCGTGATGACCGGACTGGTCGATCGCGAGCACCAGATCGGCCACCGCGGTCATGTCGAGCTGGATCGACATGGCGAGCAGCGGCTGGTCCGGCGTGGCCTGGGTCTCGGTGGAGAAGGGCAGCGGCACGGACAGCACGAGGTAGTGCTGCGCGTCGTAGATGTAGACCGAGTCGCCCAGAAAACCGCGTTTCTGCCCCTGGAACACGATGACGATGCTGGGCTCGTAAAGTACCTGGGTACGCGGCAGCGAGCGCTGCGACCGCATCAGCTTGACCCCGGGCAGGGCGGTCAGGGTATAGCCTTCGGTGGGCGCCAGTTGCAGGACCAGATCGACGGTCTGGCGGGTGAGGGCGGGATCGACATGCGCGGTCATGATTTACGTGCGGCGGCAAGGAAAGTAGCAATAGACCATAAATATGCCCCCGTATGGTGCTTGCTATCAAAATCCTGGAGGAATAGGCAATAACGCAGGAGTCCTGGATATTTCCCCAGTTTCGGGTGATCCCTAACATGTCGATCAACGTCGGAAACCTCCCGGCGGATGTCGTACCTGAAGGAGTCCAGCCATGAATATCAAGAATCCCGCGCTTTTCTCCCGAGGTCCTCGAGGGCCTTCGAACCGCCACGGCGGCGCCCAGGCGATGTTTGGCGCCCAGGCCATGGCCGCGCGCGGTGTCGACCGCGATGCGCCGGTGCACCCCGACCAGTTTCTCGGCACCTGGGTCACGGCCGACGGCAGCGTGCGTCACGAGCTGCGGTCCAACGGCCGCTATCACGAGGCGCGCCGGGACCAGCCCCGCCGCGCCGCCGGGCGTTTCTGGATCGAGGGCAACTACATCGAGTACCGCGACGACAGCGGCCACGCCGCCGATGGCGTGTTCCGCGACGGCGCCCTGCATCACGCGGGCTTCGTCTACTACCGGGTGGGGGCGTGATGGACGGCGCCGATGTGATTGCCGATTTCTTTCGCCCGGACCCGGTGCGGCGCGTGGCGGGCGCAGGGGCCGGCCGCCATGAAGCCACCCCCGCAAGCCCCGTCGCCGCGCGCGACACCGCGGACATCGAAATCGCGGCGGCGGATGCTGCGGCGGGCGACCCCGCGGCGGGCGAACCCGGGGCGGCCCATGCCGCGGCGGCCGATGTCGGGGCGGCCCATGCCGCGGCGGGCGAAGGCGCCGTTACGCCGGGCGTGTGATCCGGCCGGCGTCGATCGCCACGCCCTCATGACGCAATAACCAGGTCTTGGCCGGCAGCCCGCCTGCAAACCCCGTCAAGGCGCCGCCGCTGCCGACCACGCGGTGGCAGGGGGCGATGATCGACAGCGGGTTGCGTCCGTTGGCCGCGCCCACGGCGCGCACCGCCGCCGGTGCATCGAGCTGGCGCGCGATCTCGGCATAGCTGCGCGTCTGACCATACGGAATGGCCAGCAGTGCCTGCCAGACCCGCTGTTGAAAGGCCGTGCCCGCGAAGTCCAGCGGCAGGTCGAAGCGCCGCAGCTCGCCCGCGAAGTAGGCCTGCAACTGCGTGCGCGCCTGCTGCAGCACCGGATGCGCCGGGTTGGCCAGCGGCGCGTCGAGCGGCACCCGGCCCGGACGTTCGTCCGGCCACAGGACGGCCGCGAGAAGGTCGCCGCGCGCAATCAGCCTGAGCGTGCCCACGGGCGTATCGAGCGACAGGTATTCGAGCCGTGGCATCAGCGCCTTCCAGGGGAGATCCAGATCATCCCGGGATTCTAAGCGGGTTGTTTTTTTGGCACACCCGGCGCGTTCAACCCGCCGGATTTGGGCCTGAAAATTGATAATGATGTTGATTATCACTAGTATGGGCGGCTGGTCTTACCGTCTTGCCCTCCTTGCCCGTGTCCACGCTTCATTCCCCGTCCGCGCCAGCGTCCGATGTCATGCCCGTCGAGGGCCTGTATCGCGAGCATCGCTCCTGGCTGGCCGGCTGGTTCCGGCGCCGGCTCGGTTGCCGCGACCGCGCGGAGGATTTCACGCAGGACGTGTTCGTCCGTGTGATTCAGGGCAGCAAGGCCGTGCGGATCGAGCAGGCGCGCGCGCTGCTCACTACGATCGCGCGAGGCCTGGTGATCGACCATCACCGCCATGCCGCCCTCGAAGCCGCCTACCTGGTTTACCTCGAGAGCCTGCCGCCCGCGGCCGCGCCGTCGCCGCAGCAGCGCATCGAACTGCTGCAGGCGCTGGCCGAACTCGATCGCATGCTCGACGGCCTGCCGCCCCGGGCGCGCGAGGCTTTCCTGCTGTCGCAGGTCGATGGGCTGAGCTATGCCGAGATCGCCGCGCGCCTCGGCGTGTCCGTGAGCTCGGTGCAGCAATACATGGTGCGGGCGATGAGCGCCTGCTATGCCGCGTTCCATGACTGATATGTCCACGCCCAGCGACGTGGTGGTGCGACAGGCCATCACCTGGTGGGCCCGGCTGCAGTCGGGCGAGGCCGACGATGGATTGCGCGCCGCCTGCACCCGCTGGATCGACGCGGATCCCGCGCACCGCACCGCCTGGCAGCGCGTCGACCTTGTCGCACAGGGCGTGAGCCGCGTGCCGGCGGGGCTGGCGCATGCCGCGCTCGACCGCGCGCCGCGCGTGCCGCGGCCACAACGCCGGGCCGTATTGCGCGGCCTGGTCGCGGGCGCGGTGCTGGCGGGTACGGGCGGGCTGGTGTACCGGCATGCGCCCTGGCAACGCCTGGTCGCGGACTACAGCACCGACACCGGCGAGACGCGCGAGATCGCGCTGGCCGAGGGCCTCAGCCTGACGCTGGCGGGTGACACCGCCATCCGCACCGAACTGCGGGACGAGCGGCGCGCCGTCAGCCTGCTGCGCGGGGAAATCCTGGTGCGTGCCGCGCATCTGGCGGTGCTGCAGCCGGTGCTGAATGTCGATACGGGTTACGGCACGCTCAGCGCCGAAGAGGCTCGCTTCTGCGTGCGGCGCATGGTCTCGGGCTGCCGGATCGATGTGTATGAAGGCTTCGTCGCGCTGCACCGCGACGATGTGCCGGGCACTCTGTTGATGCGGGCAGGCGAGAGCCTGACGATCGCCGCCGACGGCGCGGCACGCGCTGGCGTGGCTGATCCGGATGCCGCGGCCTGGGCGCAGGGGCTGATCGTGGCTCAGGCGTGGCCGCTGGCCCGGCTGGTGCGGCGGCTTGCCGATAATCGCGTCGGTCTGATCCGGGTCGACGAGCGCGTGGCCGAGCTGCCCATCTCGGGCGTGTTCCCGCTCTACGACGCCGAGCGCGCGCTGGCCGCCGTCGCGAAGTCGCTGCCGATCGCGGTGCAACGCCGCAGCCGCTACTGGCTCAGCGTGGGGCCGCGCGAGGCCTGAGCCGCCACGGTTACATCTTTTTTTGTCGCGGGACTGCAGGTTTGCTTCGCTGGTGCGGAAAGCCATGAGTAAACGCTTTTGCTTTCTGCATTTCTGAGGAGAACCCTGTGTCGCAACATCCCGTGCGTCTGCGTCTGAAACGCAGCGCCGCCAGCCGGGCGCTGATCGCCGCGCTCGGCGGCACCACGCTGGGCACGCTCGTGCTCGCCGGCTCCGGTACGCCGGTCCAGGCGCAGCCGGTACGCCAGACCTACAGCATCCCCGCCGGTCCGCTGGCAGACGCGCTCACGCGCTATGCCCGTCAGGCAGGGGCCGTCCTGTCCTTCGATCCGGCCTTGGCGGCCGGGCGCCGTTCCAATGGTCTGTCGGGTTCGTACGGCGTGGCCGAGGGCTTCGCGCAATTGCTGGCCGGCACCGGTCTCGTGGCACGCGCCGATGGCAACCGTGCCTGGTCGCTGCACGCCGCGCCGTCGGGCGACGCGACCACGCTCGCGCCGGTGACGGTGACGGGCGCCTCCGAGTTCGCGTCGGGCCCGACGCTGGGCTACGTGTCGACGGTGAGCATGAGCGGCACCAAGACCGATACGCCGCTGATCGAGACGCCGCAGTCGATTTCGGTCGTGACGCGCGAACAGATCGCGGAGCAGGGCGCGCAGACGCTCAATCAGGTGTTGCGTTACACGGCCGGTGTCACGACCGAGGCGCGCGGCGCGACGGCCACGCGTCTGGATCAGTTCAATGTGCGCGGCTTCTCGGCCGCCACCTATCTGGATGGCATGCGGGTGTTCGGTGGCCGCGACGCGCTGCCGCAGGTCGATGCCTATCGTCTGGAACGCGTGGATGTGCTGAAGGGCCCGTCGTCGGTGATGTACGGCCAGGGCGGCCCGGGCGGGGTGGTCAACCAGGTCAGCAAGCGCCCGTTGAGCGAGCGCTTCAACGAAGTGGAGATCATGGGCGGCAATTACGATTTCCGCCGCGCCAACTTCGACTTCACCGGCCCCATCGATGAGGCGGGCAAGTTCGGCTACCGCTTCACGGGCGCCGGCTACCGCGCGGACGGGCAGGTCGATCACACCAAGGAACGCCGCTACTTCATCGCGCCGTCGTTCAGCTGGAAGCCGAACGCGGACACGTCCTTCACCCTGCTCACCAACTTCCAGCGAGATCCGGACATGGGCTCTTATGGGGCCGTGCCGGCGATGCGCACCGTGCTGTCCGCGCCGGATGGCCGCCGCCTGTCGCCCAGCTACTACGACGGGGATGCGAACTTCGAGCGCAGCGACCGCAAGAGCTATGCGCTGGGCTACGTGCTCGAGCATCGTTTCAACGACACGTTCAAGGCGTCTCAGAGCCTGCGCTATCAGCACTCCGAAGGCATCTATCGCAGCGTGTACGGCACGTCGACGGCCAACACCTATGGCTATACCGACGCCTCTTACCGCTACCAAGGCCGTGGCGTGATCGCCACCGATGTCGATGTGAACGCGTTCACCGTCGACAACAATCTGCAGGCCGACTTCGACACGGGTCCGCTGCGTCACAAGGTGCTGCTCGGCTTCGATTACCAGCGCGTCGAGACCGACACGCTGTCCGGTTTCGGCACGGCGCCTCCGATCGATGTGTTCAATCCGAACAATCACATGAACATCGCGACGCCGGCGTTCACCAGCGATCAGACGCAGTGGCAGTATCAGACGGGCCTGTACGCGCAGGATCAGATCAAGATCGATCGTCTGTCGGTATTGCTCGGCGGACGCTACGACTGGTCGCGCACGCACAGCGGCACGGACAACCCGATCACCGGCAGCCACAGCAGCTCCGCGCTGCAGGCCGAAGCGTTCACGGGCCGCGTGGGTCTCATCTACAACTTCGACAATGGCGTGGCGCCGTACGTCAGCTACTCGGAGTCGTTCGAGCCGCAGTCGGGCACGGGCTGGAACAATTCGCCGTTCAAGCCGATCGAGGGCAAGCAGTACGAAGTGGGCGTGAAGTATCAGCCGCCGGGTTCCGCCACGCTGTTGAGCGCCGCTGCCTTCGATATCCGCCGCGAAAACATGCTCACCACCGATCCGGATCCCACGCACATGTGCGGCGCGAGCCGGTGCTCGGTGCAGGCCGGTGAACTGCGCACGCAGGGCATCGAGCTCGAAGCCAAGACCGAGCCGGTGCGCGGCCTGAGCCTGATCGCAAGCTACTCCTACCTCGACAACGAGTACGAGCGCGCCAACCCCAACGCCGCCGGCCTCAACCTCAAGGGCAAGCGTCCCACCGGCATTCCGCAGCACCAGGCTTCCGCGTGGGCCCGCTACCAGATGCAGGAAGGCCCGCTCGCCGGTCTCGGCGTGGGGGGTGGCGTGCGCTATCTCGGCTCGAGCTACGGCGACGACGTCAACAGCTTCAAGGTGCCGTCGGTCACGCTGTTCGACCTGATGCTGGATTACGACCTGGGCCGGGCCTCCCCCGCGCTCAAGGGGATGCAGGTGGCGTTGAACGTGTCGAACCTGTTCGACAAGGAATACATCGCCGCATGCTCGTCGGGCGCGTGGTGCTGGTACGGCTACGAACGCACCGTCAAGGCGTCGCTGCGCTACCGCTGGTAAAGGCGGCGCAATGGTGTGAAACAGGAAAGTAGTGGCGCGCGCAACGATAGGCGGGCGACTCTTTAATTAAGAATGATTATAATTTGCGGGTGTTTTCGCTTTGGCGCGCTCTTTTGACGGGAGCGGGGCAGGGCGTACTGGCAAATCGTCATCGGAGAAGGGCTCCGTTGGCGTCCAAAGAGACACGGGGCACGCGCAGCCGTCGAGGGGGACGGCGCGCAATCCGTATCACCACAAGGAAAGCAACATGCGCATCATCAAATCCGTCGCGGCGCTCGCGCTGCTGGGCTGGACCAGCATGGCATCGGCCCACTTCGTCTGGCTCGAGCCGGCCGGTGAATCCAAGGTTCGTGCCTACTTCGGCGAATGGGCCGACGACATGCGCGAGAAGACCGACGGCTTCCTGGGCAAGGTGCTGACTGAGCCCAAGCTCAACGGCAAGGCCGTCAAGCCGGCCGCGTCGGGTGCCGACTACTACGAGTTCGACGCCCGCGGCGATACGCGTCTGGGCCAGGCCGCGCTCTTCAAGGAAACGCTGGTGGAGTACGGCGCGCGCGTCGGCCGCCAGGACACCAAGGCGCAACTGCCGCTGGAGATCGTGCCGGCCGAAGCGGGCTCGAATTCCTTCGTGCTGACCTTCGACGGCAAGCCGCTGCCGAAGACCGAGGTGACCGTCTTCGGTCCGCCGAAGTGGCTCAAGCAGTTCCGTACCGATGAGTCCGGCAAGTTCACGATCGAAACGCCCTGGACCGGCCAGTACGTGCTCGAAGCGGCGCATGCCCAGGACAAGACCGGCGACCACGGTGGCAAGCCCTACACCAAGGTCCGTTACGTCACCACCCTGACCTTCGATCGTTCAAAGTGAAAGCGCCCGTATCCGGCGCAGGCATGCTGCGCTATCGCTTCATCGTCGCTTCTCGCGCGCTTGCCGCCGTCGGCGGCGGATATCTGCTCGCGTCGGCCGTCGCAGCCGCCCTGGCGGTCTGGCTGCCGCTCAGCCGTCTCGACGCCGTCGTGATCGCGCAACTGACATCCTTCGTGGTGTACGCCTGCGCCGTGATATGGGTCTTCGCAACGCGCACCACGGTGCGCGCCTGGGTGGGCGTGATCGCGCCCACCCTGGTTTTCGCGCTGCTTTATTGGGTGGGCCGGCCGTGAGCGGTTCCACGCCTCTTTCTGATACTTCGCTGCAATCCATGTCTGACGCCAAGACGGGCGCCGGGTCCGACCTCCCGGGTACGCCCCAGGCCGCACGCCCCGCCGCATCCAAAGCCGCTTCCGCCAAGAAAGACGCCGCGCAGGGCGAAGGGCTGCGCCAGGCGATGTCCTGGCTGCACACCTGGTCCGGGCTGATCTTCGGCTGGGTGCTGTTCGCCATGTTCCTGACCGGCACGCTGGCGTTCTTCCGCCCCGAAATCACGCGCTGGATGCAGCCCGAGATCGAGGTCCAGAAGGTGCCGCAGGCGCAGGCCCTGGCGGTCGCGCGCAAGTACCTCGAGACCCACGCCGCGGATTCGACGCGCTGGTTCATCTCGCTGCCCTCCGATCGCGAGCCCGCGATCCATGCCTCGTACCAGCGGGCCAAGCCGCCTCCTGGCGAGCGCGCATTCAAACGCGTCACGATCGATCCGGTGTCGGGCGACGAGATCAAGGCGCGCGAGACCCGCGGCGGCGACTTCTTCTATCGGTTCCACTTCGAGCTCGAGATGAGCTTTCCGTGGGGACGCTGGCTGGCGAGTATCGCCGGCATGTTCATGCTGGTGGCCATCATCAGCGGCGTCATCACGCACAAAAAGATATTCACCGACTTCTTTACGTTCCGGCCCAAGAAGGGCGGGCAACGGGCCTGGATGGACGGGCACAACGCGCTCTCCGTACTGGGCCTGCCGTTCCATCTCATGATCACGTTCAGCGGCTTGATCCTGTTCGTGTACATGCTGATGCCGGCCAGCGTGTTGTCGGCCTACAAGAGCGACCGCGAGTACTTCGACGAGATGTTCCCGGCGTTCGCGGTGCCCAAGCCCACCAAACAGCCCGCCACGCTGGTCGACCTCAATACCGTGGTCGACCGGGCCGAAGCCGGCTGGGAGGGCGGTCGCGCCGGCCGCGTCGTGGTGAATCACCCGTTCGACGCGGGCTCGACCGTCACCGTCACCCGCGCGGTGAGTGAACGCGTGTCGTACGGCCGCATGGCCCCCACCAACAGCTACAACGGGGTGACCGGCGAGCTGATCAGCGCGGCGGCCGCGCCGAGCGCGGCCGCGGTCACCGCGGGCACGATCGTGGGCCTGCATCTCGGCCTCTTCGCCGAACCGCTGCTGCGCTGGTTCTACTTCCTGGTGAGCCTGGCCGGCACGGCCATGGTCGGCACCGGGCTGGTGTTGTGGATCGCCAAACGGCGTCAGAAAAACGTGAAGGGTCAGCGCGAGGCGTTCTCGCTGCGCCTGGTCGACGGTCTGAACGCCGGCACCATCGCCGGCATCGGTGTCGCCATCGCGGCCTTCTTCTGGGCCAACCGCCTGCTCGATCCGACGGTCGCGCAGCACGCCCGGCTCGAGGTGCGCGTGTTCTTCTGGGCCTGGGGCCTGTGCTTCGTCTACGCCTTCCTGCGTCAAAAGACCAAGTGGCGCGACCTGAGCGCGCTGGGCGCGATTCTGTTCGCGCTGGTGCCGGTGGTGAACGCGTTCACGACGCAGCGCCATCTCGGCGTGTCGCTGGCCAAGGGCGACTGGGTCATGGCCGGCTTCGACCTGACCTGCCTGGCCACGGCCTTGCTGCTGGGCTGGATCGCCTACAAGTCCGGCCGTGGCCGCCCGCAGCCCGCCGCGCGCGGTGCCAAGGCCGCGCCGCAGGCCGGGGCCAAACCCACCCCCAAGCCCGCCCCCCAATCCGCGCCGATCGACGGCAATCCTTCCGCCGCCACGAGGTGATGACATGAACGCCGCCGCTTTCTGCCTGGCCTACGCGGGATTCGCCGCGCTTTGCCTGGGCATGGACCGCCACTACGAAGATGTCTTCGACCGCAGCCTGCCGCGCCGCCACAAGCTCCTGTTGCGCACGCTGGGCTGGCTCGGCCTCACGTTGTCGCTCATGGCCTCGGCCCACGCCTGGGGCTGGAGCTACGGCACCATCGAATGGATCGGCATCCTCAGCTTCGCGGGTCTGTTGCTGATCTGGGCGCTGACCTACGTGCCGCGCGTGGCGCTGGCCGCCGGCGGCGCGTGCGCCGTCGCGGCGCCCGTGTTCGCCTGGGTGAGCTGAGCGCGCCGGTATCGGATGCCTCGCCGGCAGCACCTTGCCGGCCGCACCTTGCCGGCCGCGCCTCGCCGGCCGCGCCTCGCCGGCCGCACCTCGCCGGCCGCACCTCGACACCGGCGTGGGCACGGTAAACTGAGGCCCATCGTCGTTCACCTCAGGCTTCGTCTCGCGTCATGAACACCCGCGTCCTCACTGGCATCACCACCACCGGCACTCCTCACCTCGGCAATTGGGCCGGCGCCATCCGCCCGGCCATCCAGGCCAGCACCCAGCCGGGGGTCGACGCATTCTTCTTCCTCGCCGACTACCACGCGCTGATCAAGTGCGACGACCCGGCCCGCGTGGCCCGCTCGCGCCTCGAAATCGCGGCCACCTGGCTGGCCGGCGGCCTGGACACCGATCGCGCGACCTTCTATCGCCAATCCGACATTCCCGAGATTCCGGAGCTGTGCTGGTTGCTGATGTGCGTGACCGGCAAGGGCCTGATGAATCGTGCCCATGCCTACAAGGCGTCGGTCGACCAGAACACCGCCAAGGGCGTGGAAGCCGATGACGGCGTGACTATGGGCCTGTTCTCGTATCCGGTTCTGATGGCGGCGGACATCCTGATGTTCAACGCGCACAAGGTGCCGGTCGGCCGGGATCAGGTGCAGCACATCGAGATGACGCGCGATATCGCCCAGCGCTTCAATCACCTGTACGGCCGCGAGTTCTTCGTGCTGCCCGATGTAGTCATCGAAGAAGAGGTCGCCACCTTGCCCGGCCTCGATGGCCGCAAGATGTCCAAGAGCTACAACAACACGATTCCGCTGTTCGAGGGTGGCGCCCGCGCGCTGCGCGCGGCGGTGTCGCGCATCGTGACCGACTCGCGCCAGCCGGGCGAGGCCAAGGATGCCGACAGCGCGCATCTGTTCACGATCTACCGCGCCTTCGCCAGCCAGGCCGAATCGGCCCAGTTGCGCGCGCAACTGGCCGACGGCATGGGCTGGGGCGACGCCAAGGAAGCGCTGATCCAGCGCCTGGAGCAGGACATCGCGCCGATGCGCGACCGCTACGATGCGCTGATCTCCAACCCCGGCCGTATCGAGGAGATTCTGCAGGCCGGCGCCCAGAAGGCGCGCAAGCTGGCTCAACCCGCCATCGAGGCGCTGCGTGAGGCCGTGGGCCTGCGCAACCTCACCAGCGGCCCGGTCCAGGCGGCCGCGGGCGCCAAGAAGGCGGCCAAGGGCGCACGCTTCGTCAGCTTCCGCGACGACGACGGTTCGTTCCGTTTCCGCCTGCTCGGCGCCGACGGCAACGAGCTGCTGGTGTCGGGCAGCCATGCCGATCCCAAGGCCGCTGGCGCGCTCACGAAGCGTTTGCAGCAGCCCGGCGTGGCGGTGGTCACGCTGGACGGGCTGGCCGTGGTGGCGAGCCTGGACGGCGCCGAAGTGGCCCGTGGCGCGCCCGCCGCCGATGCGGCGGCCGCCGATGCGCAGGCCGTGCAGGTGCAGGACGCGCTGGCCTCGCTGGCCCAGTAGTCCGCATCGCAACGGCGTCGCGTCCGCGGCGCCGCGCCATGAAAAAAGCCGCCAGGTGGGGTGTCTACCCTGGCGGCTTTTCTGTTTTGGGCGTGCTCAGCGCTTGAGCTTGGCGAATGCGTCGGCCATCGCGCTGTTGCCCAGGCTGCTGCCGCGGCCGGCATCGCTGCCTTGCGGACGGCGGCCGCCCCGGTCGTTGCCGCGCGGTGCGCCGGTGCTGGCGCCCGCGGCGCCGCCTCGGCGTGCCGGTTCGGCGGGATCGTTCAGGCGCATGGTGAGCGCGACGCGCTTGCGCTGCACGTCGACCTCGAGCACCTTCACCTGCACCGTCTGGCCCACGCGGACCACGTCGCGCGGATCCTTGACGAACTTCTCCGCCAGCGCCGAGATGTGCACCAGACCGTCCTGGTGCACGCCGATGTCGACGAACGCGCCGAAGTTGGCCACGTTGGTCACGACGCCTTCGAGCAGCATGCCGGGATGCAGGTCGTTGAGGGTCTCGACGCCTTCCTTGAACTGCGCGGTCTTGAACTCGGGACGCGGATCGCGGCCGGGCTTTTCGAGCTCGGCGAAGATGTCGCGCACCGTGGGCAAGCCGAAGCGTTCGTCGGTGAATTCGGACGGCGACACGCCCTTGAGGGCTTCGCGCTGGCCGATGATCTGCTTCACGTCGGCCTTGATGCGGGCGACGATGCGCTCGACCACCGGGTAGGCCTCGGGGTGGACCGCCGAGGCGTCGAGCGGATTGTCGCCCGACGGGATGCGCAGGAAGCCGGCGGCCTGCTCGAAGGCCTTATCGCCGAAGCGCGGCACCTTGAGCAGTTGCTTGCGGGTGGGGAACGCGCCGTTCTCGTCACGCCAGGCGACGATGTTCTTGGCGAGCGACGAATTCAGGCCCGACACGCGGGCGAGCAGGGCGGCCGAAGCGGTGTTCACGTCCACGCCCACGGCGTTCACGCAATCCTCGACCACGGCGTCCAGCGAACGGGCCAGCTCGCGCTGGTTCACGTCGTGCTGGTACTGGCCCACGCCGATGGCCTTGGGATCGATCTTGACCAGCTCGGCCAGCGGATCCTGCAGACGGCGGGCGATCGACACGGCGCCACGCAGCGTCACGTCGAGGTCCGGGAACTCGAGGGCCGCGGTCTCGGAAGCCGAGTACACCGAGGCGCCGGCTTCGGACACGACGACGCGGGTGAGCTTCATGTCGGGATAGAGGCTCATCATGTCGCCGACCAGCTTTTCGCTCTCGCGCGATGCGGTGCCGTTGCCGATGGCGATCAGCTCGACCTGATGGCGCTTGCACAGCGCGGCCAGCGTGGAGATGGTGCCTTCGCGGTCGCGGCGCGGCTCGAACGGATAGACGGTGGTCGTGTCGACGACCTTGCCGGTGCGATCGATCACGGCGATCTTGCAGCCCGTGCGGATGCCGGGATCGAGGCCGAGCACGGTCTTGGGGCCCGCCGGCGCGGCCAGCAGCAGATCCTTGAGGTTGGCGGCGAACACGCGGATGGCCTCGGCCTCGGCGGTCTCGCGCAGGCGCGAGAATAGCTCGCTCTCGAACGCCGTGAGCAGCTTCACGCGCCAGGTCCAGCGGCACACTTCGCCCAGCCAGCGCGCGCGCGGCGTGGCGTCGAGGGCGAACAGATTGCCCAGCTTGAGGAAGTTGGCCACGCGTGCCACGCAGGGATGCGGCGTCTGGGCTTCGAGCTCGGCGTCCAGGCCCAGGCGCAGTTCGAGCACGCCTTGCTGGCGGCCACGCATGAGGGCGAGGATGCGGTGCGAGGGCAGGGTGCGAACCGCCTCATTGAAATCGAACCAGTCGCGGAAGTTGGCGCCGTCGTTTTCCTTGCCGTCGACCATCTTCGAATACAGCAGGCCCGTGCCCCAGAGATGCTCGCGCATGTCGGTGAGCAGGTCGGCGTTTTCGGCGTAGCGTTCGGCCAGGATGTCGCGCGCGCCGTCGAGCGCGGCCTTGGCATCCGTGATGTTGGCTTCGGCGTTGAGGTAGCCGGCGGCCAGCGCGGCGGGATCGCAGGCCGGGTCGGCCAGGATCGCGTCGGCCAGCGGCTCGAGGCCGGCTTCGCGCGCGATCTGGGCGCGCGTGCGGCGCTTGGGCTTGTACGGCGCGTACAGATCCTCGAGGCGCTGTTTGGTGTCGGCGCCGGTGATGTCCTTGTGCAGTTCGGGCGTCATCTTGCCCTGCTGCGTGATCGATTCGAAGATCGCGACGCGGCGCTCTTCGAGCTCGCGCAGATAACCGAGGCGCACTTCGAGGTTACGCAGCGCGGTGTCGTCCAGGCCGCCGGTGGCTTCCTTGCGATAGCGCGCGATGAAGGGCACGGTGGCGCCATCGTCGAGCAATTCGACGGCGGCCGACACCTGTGCGGCGCGGGCGCCCAGTTCGGTGGCCAGTTGGGCAAGGATCCGGGCGTGATCGACGCTCGGCACGGCGGGCGTGGTGACGGAAATTTCGGACATCTCGAGACGGCGTCAAAGGGAAAACAAGGGGCGGATTGTGCCATAAGCTGCCCGTGGCGCCCTGTTACGAGACATGGCTGTCACTCTGGCAGAAAGGCGGATTTCCCCGTCAAATCGGGGAGGCTGCGCCGGGCCCCTACAGGACGGCGCGCTAAAATGCCTGCCACTTTAGCGCACCCACCGCATCGATGCTGGACCTGAACATTTCGGAATTCTTCGCCGACGACGGCCCGCTGGCGCAAGCCATGCCGGGCTACCGCTCGCGGCCCGCCCAGGTGGCGCTGGCTCAGGCCATCGAGGAGGCCATCGTCGATCGCGCCACCCTGGTGGCCGAGGCCGGCACCGGCACGGGCAAAACCTGGGCCTATCTCGTGCCGGCGTTCGTGCAGGGCGGCAAGGTGCTGATCTCCACCGGCACCCGCACGCTGCAAGACCAGCTCTATGCGCGCGACCTGCCGCGCGTGCGCGCCGCGCTGGGCGCACCGGTCACGGCCGCGCTGCTCAAGGGCCGGGGCAACTACGTCTGTCATTACCACCTCGACCGCCTGCAGGGCGACGAACGCGCGCTCAAGTCGCGCTCCGAAGTCGCCCAGTTGCGCAAGATCCAGGTCTTCGCGGGCATCACCAAAACGGGCGACCGCTCCGATCTGGCGCAGATCCCCGAAGACGCGGAGATCTGGCAACGCGTGACCTCCACGCGCGAAAACTGCCTGGGCCAGGAATGCCCGCGCATCCGCGACTGCTTCGTCGTGAAGGCACGCCGGGCGGCGCAGGAGGCCGACGTCGTGGTCGTCAACCACGCCCTCTTCATGGCCGACCTGGTGTTGCGCGAAGAGGGTGTCACGGACCTGCTGCCCGAAGTCGATACGGTCATCTTCGACGAAGCGCATCAGTTGCCCGACACCGCCACGCGTTTTCTGGGCAGCAGCGTCTCGACGCACCAGTTGCTCGATTTTGGCCGCACCCTCGAAGCCGCGGGCCTCGCCTATGCGCGCGAGGCCGCCAAATGGAGCGACGTGAGCCGCCAGGTCGAGACCGCCGCGCGCGAACTGCGCCTCGTCTGTGCGCCGCTGGAGCAGATGCCCGGCCGCAAGGCCACCTTCGAGGCCATCCCGAATGCCGCGGAGTTCGACGTGGCGCTGGCGCATCTGCGCAAAGTCGTCGACGCGGCCACCCGCGCGCTCACCGGCGTGGCCGAAAAGCATCCCGATCTGATGGCGGCCGCGCGCGCCGGGGCGGGCCTGTCGCTGCGTCTGTCGCGCTGGGCCACGCCGGCGCGGCATGGCGCGCCCGGCGCCGACGACGACGGTTTCGGCCAGGACATCAACCTGCCCGAAGACACCTCGCCCGCCGTGGCGAGCGAGATCGCCGCGCTGGCCGATCAGGCCCAGCACAGCTGGAGCGGTCCGGCCGTGCGCTGGGTCGAGCAGGGACAGCATCACGTGCGCCTGCACGCCGCGCCGCTTTCGGTGGCCAAGGCGTTCTCGCGCTACCGCAAGGGCGATCAGGCCTGGGTCATGACCTCGGCCACGCTGTCGGTGCAGGGCGATTTTCAGCATTTTCTGCGTCAGCTCGGCCTGGAGGGCGCGCGCACCGGCAAATGGGAGTCGCCGTTCGACTATCCCAGCCAGGGCCTGCTGTTCGTGCCGCGCGACATGCCCGAGCCGCACGCGCCGCAGTTCGTGGGGCGCTTTGTCGAAACCCTGATGCCGCTGCTCGAGGCGAGCCCCGGCGGCGCGCTGGTGCTGTGCACCACGCTGCGTGCGGTCGAGCGCGTCGCCGACCTGCTCGCCGATGCCTTCGAGGATGCCGGCCACGACTGGCCCCTGCTGCGCCAGGGCCAGTCCACCCGCCGCGACCTGCTCGAGCGCTTCGCCAAGCTGAAGCACCCGGTGCTGGTGGGCAGCCAGAGCTTCTGGGAAGGCATCGACCTGCCCGGCGACATCCTCACGCTGGTGGCGATCGACAAGCTGCCGTTCGCGCCGCCCGACGATCCGGTCATCGAGGCGCGGCTGCGTGCCTGCCGTGCCGAAGGCGGCAATCCGTTCGCCGAGTATCAGTTGCCGGAAGCCGCGATCTCGCTCAAGCAGGGGGCAGGGCGCTTGATCCGCACCGAGTCCGATTGGGGCGTCCTGATGGTGGGCGACGCGCGCCTGGTCGAGAAGCCCTACGGCAAGCGCCTGTGGCGCGGCCTGCCGCCGTTTGCCCGCACGCGCGAGCTGAACGAAGCGCTGGCTTTTCTGGAGCGCAAGGCCGAGAGCAGCGACTGAGCCGCGCGCCGTCGCAGGCGCACCCGCTGAACGCGGTCGCGCCTGCCAAACAAAAGGCCTCGCAACCCTTGGGTTGCGAGGCCTTTTGCATGAACTGCGCCGGGCTCAGCGCCAGCTGAAGGGGTTCCACCAGCTCTTGTCCGCGGCCAGGCCCTTTTGGTTGAACTGGCTGTTGGGGAAGTTCTGGTCGAGCACGCGCTTGGCGTCGTCGCGCAGCTGGGTCATGTTGAGCTTGTCGTACGACAGCACCAGCAGGTACAGCGCCTCTTCGGTGGCGGGGGCACCCTCGAAGTCGGTGATGACCGTCTGGGCACGGCTGGCCGCGGCCACGTAGGCGCCGCGCTCGTAGTAGTAGCGGGCGACGTAGACTTCGTTCATCGCGATCGCGTTCACGAGCCAGGTCATGCGCTTTTGCGCATCGGGCGTGTACTTGCTTTCGGGATAGCGTTTGACCAGCTCGCCGAAGGCATCGTAGGACGCGCGCAGGCCCTTGGGGTCGCGCTCGGCCGGATCCTGACCCGTCAGGTTGCTCATGAAGGCGCTGGCCGGCGTGAAGCTGACCAGACCCTTGAGGTACAGAACGTAGTCCGTGCCGGGATGGTTCGGGTAGAGCTGCTGGAAGCGGTCGCAGGCAGCCAGGGCCTGTTCGTTTTCGCCGTCTTTCCAGTTGACGTAGGCCAGTTCGATCAAGGCCTGCTGGGCGTAGGTCCCGAACGGATAGCGGCTCTCGATCGCGGTCAGGCGTTCGCGCGCTTCGTTCCAGTTGCCAGCGGAAACTTCTTCTTTGGCATCGGCGTAGAGTTGCTCGGCACTCCAGCCGGCGGTCTTGTCGTACTTGGTGTCGGCGCCGCCGCAACCGGAGACGAGCAGAACGCCGGCCAGCGCGATTGCCGCGGCAAGGACCGCCCCTTTTCGAGGGGCGGTATTCGTAGGAGCAGCGTGGCGGAGAATCACGAGAGTCGTTTCCTTGGTGTTAGCATGCTGGGCTGATTATATGATTTGTCTCCATGTCTGATACAGCCGTCAGCGCAGAAGCGCTTTCCGACGACGAACCCCAGCTGCTCACGGTGCCCGAAACGGTCCGGGCCGACCGGCTCGACAAGGTCCTGGCGGGGCTTTTGCCGGACCATTCCCGCAGCCGTCTGCAGGGCTGGATCGAGGATGGGCATGTGCAGGTCAACGGCAAACCGGCCAAGGTGCGCCAGACGGTCGGCCCCGGTGACGTGCTCACCGTCTGGGAGCAGGCCTCCCCCGAAAGCCAGGCGTTCGCGCCCGAGCCGGTCGAGTTCGGCGTGATCGCCGACAGCCCCGACTGGATCGTGGTCAACAAGCCGGCCGGCCTGGTGACGCATCCCGGCGCGGGCAACTGGAGCGGCACCCTGCTCAACGGCCTGTTGCACCGATACCCGGAACTGGCCCGCGTGGCCCGGGCCGGCATCGTGCACCGCCTCGACAAAGACACTTCCGGCCTGATGGTGGTGGCGCGCAACGATGTCGCGCAGACGCATCTGGTGCGTCAGCTGCAGGCCCGCTCCATGGGCCGCGAATATGTGGCGCTGGCGCACGGCTGGCTCACGGCCTCCGGCACCGTCGACCGACCCATCGGTCGGGATCCGCGGGTGCCGGTGCGCATGAGCGTGGAGCGCCCGGTGGCGCCCAAGCCCGCCATCACGCACTACCAACCCCAACGCCGCGGCACGGCGCCGGCAGGCGAGCGCGTCACCGAGATCGTGTGCCGCCTCGAAACCGGCCGCACGCATCAGATTCGCGTCCATATCGCCAGCCTCGGCCATCCGCTGCTGGCCGACGCCATCTACGGCGGCAAGCCGCTGGCGGGCGCGCAGCGGCAGATGCTGCACGCGCGTGCCCTGCATTTCGACGATCCCGGTGGCGGCGGCGAAGTGAGCTTTCAGGCGCCCGTGCCGGCCGACATGAGCGCCGTACAGGAGACGATCACATGGAACGCATAGTGGCCGGCTTGCCGGTGGTGAGCGGCGCGGCCTGGACCGGCGTCGAGTATTTCTGCACCACGCGCGCCGGTGGCGCCGGGCAGGGGCCTCACGCCAGTCTCAATCTCGGCATCCGGGCCGACGACGCACCCGAGGTCGTGGCGGAGAACCGCCGGCGCGTGCGCGCGGCCGTCGCGGGCGAGCCGCGCTGGCTGCGTCAGGTGCACGGCGCCGAGGTGCACGATGCCGACGGACCGGCGCCCGAGGGCGAGATTGCTGCCGATGCGAGCGTCACCACCCGGCCGGGGCAGGTGCTGGCCGTCATGGTGGCCGATTGTCTGCCGGTGGTGATCGCGGACGCGGCCGGCACCGTATTGGGTGCCGCCCACGCGGGCTGGCGCGGTCTGGCTGGTGGCGTGCTCGAAAACACGATGGCCGCCATGCAGGCCAAGGCCCCCGCGGCGCGCGACTTCCGCGCGTGGGTCGGCCCGGGCATCGGCGCGGCGCATTTCGAGGTGGGCGCCGACGTGCTCGAGGCCTTCACCGCCGACGGCCCGGAGGCCGCCGCGTGCTTTACGCCACGGCCGGGCATCCCCGGCAAGTGGCTGGCCGATCTGCCCGCATTGGCGCGGCTGCGCCTGCGGCGCGCCGGCGTGGCCGAGGTCGAACTGAGCGGCCTGTGCACGGTCAGTGACCCGGCGCGGTTCTTTTCGTACCGGCGCGATCGCGTCACCGGACGCATGGCATTGCTCGCCTGGTTGCGGCCGCTTTGATCGCTGCCAAGGCAGCGCAGCATTTTCACGGCCCGTGCCGTGCGTGCGGCGCCGCAGGGCAGGCTGCCGGATGCATTATCCTAGGTATACCCGCATTGACAGTGATCGACGCTGCCATGCACCATCAACTCGCGCAGTTCCGATAACAAGGTGTCGAAGTGAACGCCCATCTATCCGCTGCAAGGCCCGTCCCGGTGAGCGTGGCACCGGACGCTCTGGCAGACATCCAAGCCGAATTCTCGCGAGAGTGGCTGCGCCTTTGCGAGCAGGCCAAGGCGGGCTCCTTGCCGCCGCCTGCCGATCGCCGCTTCGCCGGTGAAGCCTGGGCCAAGGCCGGCCCGCACCTGCTGATGGTGCATGCCTATCTGTTGTCGGCGCGCGCGCTCAATCGCATGGTCGATGCCGCGCAGGTCAGCGAGCCGCTGCGTCAGCGTCTGCGCTTTTCGATCATGCAATGGATCGATGCGCTCTCGCCCGCCAATTTTCTCGCGTTCAACCCCGACGCCCAGCAGTCGATCATCGACAGCGCGGGCAAGGTGCTCAGCGCCGGGATGGCCAATCTGCTGGCCGACATCAAGCGCGGCCGCATCACGCAGACCGACGAGACGCACTTCGAGATCGGCCGCAACGTCGCCACCACGGCGGGCTCGGTGGTCTTCCAGAATCCGCTGATGCAGGTGATCCAGTACGCGCCGCTCACCGACAAGGTGTACCGCCGGCCGCTGGTGATCGTGCCTCCCAACATCAACAAGTACTACATCCTCGATCTGCAGCCCGAGAACTCGTTCGTGCGGCACGCGGTCGAGCAGGGCCACACGGTCTTTATCATTTCGTGGCGCAATCCGCTGGCGTCGGATGCCGATGGGGTCGACACGGCCACCTGGTCCGACTACCTCGATGACGCCGTGCTGCGCGCGCTCGACGTGGCGCGCGAGATCACCGGCGAAAAGCAGGTCAATGCGCTCGGCTTCTGCGTGGGCGGCACGATGCTGGCCTCGGCCCTCGCGCTGGCGCACGCGCGTGGCCAGGAGCCGGTGGCTTCGCTCACGCTGCTGACCTCCCTGCTGGATTTTCACGATACCGGCGTGCTGAAGGTGTTCGTCGACGAGCTGCATGCGCAGGTGCGCGAGCAGCAGTTCGGCAAGGGCGGCCTGATGCCGGCGCGCGATCTCGCCACCACCTTCTCGTTCCTGCGGCCCAACGAGCTCGTCTGGAACTACGTGGTCAACAACTACCTCAAGGGCCAGACGCCGCCGGCGTTCGATCTGCTGTTCTGGAACGCCGACAGCACCAATCTGCCGGGCCCGTTTTTTTCCTGGTACTTCCGCAATACCTACCTCGAAAACAACCTCAAGGTGCCTGGCCTCGCGCAGGCCGCCGATACGCCGATCGATCTCACGCGGCTCGAGATGCCGGCATATCTGTTCGGCTCGCGCGAAGACCACATCGTGCCGTGGGTGTCGGCGTATGCCTCCACCCAACTGCTGCGCGGCCCCCGTCGCTTCGTGCTGGGCGCGTCGGGGCACATCGCCGGGGTGATCAATCCGCCGGCCAAGAAAAAACGCAGTTACTGGGTCGCTCCCGAGGGCGCAAGCCTTCCGGGCGACCCCAACGCCTGGCTGTCGCAGGCGCAAGAGCGCCCAGGCAGCTGGTGGTCCGATTGGGCCGAGTGGCTGTCGGGCCAGGGCGGCACGCGCGTGGCCGCGCGCCGCAAGCTGGGCAACGCACGCTTTGCGCCGATCGAGGCGGCGCCTGGCAGCTACGTCAAAGTGCGAGCGGTTTAAACCTCACTACCGCGCCCCGCGCATGGCGGGGCGTTGGTGCTACATCCATCAACATGCGTGCGTCACCCCAAGGAGGGTTTCAAATGAGCGGAAAACTGGCATATGTGACGGGCGGTATGGGCGGCATCGGAACGGCGATCTGCCAACGGCTGGCCAAGGATGGTTTCCGCGTCGTGGCGGGCTGCGGGCCGAGCCGCAATTATCAGCAGTGGATCGACGAGCAGGCCGCGCAGGGCTACACGTTCTACGCGTCGGTGGGCAACGTGTCCGACTGGGAATCCACCGTGGATGCCTTCAACAAGGTGAAGTCGGAGCTGGGCGAAGTCGACGTGCTGGTCAACAACGCGGGCATCACGCGCGACGGACTATTCCGCAAAATGACGGTCGACGATTGGCGCGCGGTGATCGACACCAACCTCAACAGCCTGTTCAACGTCACCAAGCAGGTGATCGACAGCATGGTCGAGCGTCAGTTCGGCCGCATCATCAACATCAGCTCGGTCAATGGCCAGAAGGGCCAGTTCGGCCAGACCAACTACTCGACCGCGAAGGCCGGCATTCATGGCTTCACCATGGCGCTGGCACAGGAGCTCGCGAGCAAGGGCGTGACCGTCAACACGATCTCGCCGGGTTATATCGGCACGGACATGGTGCGCGCGATTCGTCCGGACGTGCTCGAGAAGATCGTGGCCACGATCCCGGTGCGCCGCCTGGGCGCGCCCGAAGAGATCGCTTCCATGACGTCGTGGCTGGCGGGTGAAGAGTCGGGTTTCGCCACGGGCGCCGACTTCTCGCTCAACGGCGGGCTGCATATGGGCTGACGTCATACATCCATGCACAGGAGGGCCGGATGCGCGCTGCCAGCGGGCATCCGGCAATGCACGTAAAATCATTCAAAGTTAAAGAGATCTCCCGATCTCGGGGACAGACATGACGCAAGCACAAACGGGCGCCGCCCTGCGCCTCATCAAGAAGTATCCCAACCGCCGCCTGTACGACACGCAGACGAGCACGTACATCACGCTGGCCGACGTCAAGCAACTGGTGCTGGCCAACGAAGAATTTCAGGTCGTCGACGCCAAGAGCGGCGAAGACCTCACGCGCAGCATTCTGCTGCAGATCATTCTCGAAGAAGAGAGCGGCGGCATGCCGATGTTCTCGTCCAACATGCTCTCGCAGATCATCCGTTTCTACGGCCACGCGATGCAGGGCATCATGGGGTCGTACCTCGAGAAGAACATCCAGGCGTTCATGGAAATCCAGCAACGCATGGCCGAGCAGTCCAAGGGCGTTTACGGCAGCCAGTTCGGTCCCGAAGCCTGGACGCAGTTCATGAATGTGCAGACGCCCATGCTGCAGAAAATGATGAACAACTACATCGACCAGAGCAAGAATCTGTTCGTGCAGATGCAGGATCAGATGCAGGACCAGACGCGCGCGATGTTCTCGAATTTCCCGTTCCCGCCGGGCACCACGCCCCCGGGCGGCCGCAAGTAATTGCGCGCTCGAATCCGAGATTGATACACCGCAAAGCGGCGCCGTTGATACGGCGCCGCTTTGTTTTGGAGCCTTTAACTTAAGGAGAATGTCAGTTCATCGGGGCTACATTAATGAAAACAGTTCTTGTTTGTTTTTGAACTGCCCGCTGTTTTCAAGGATCCCCTGATGATGAAGAAAGCCCTTGTGCTGGCACTCGCCGGCATGACGTTCTCCGCCGCCGCGATCGCCGCCGAGTACCCGATCGGCAAGCCCGTGGAAAAAGGCGGCATGGAAATCGGTGCTGTCTACCTGCAGCCGATCGAGATGGATCCTCCGGGCATGATGCGTCCGGCCAAGGATTCCGATGTGCACCTCGAAGCCGACATCCACGCCACCGCCGGCAACGTCACGGGCTTCCCCGAAGGCGAATGGATGCCGTATCTCGTGGTCAAGTACGAGCTGCAAAAGGTCGGTAGCGACAAGGTGCAGAAGGGCACGTTCATGCCCATGGTGGCCAACGACGGTCCGCACTACGGCGACAACGTCAAGCTCGACGGTCCCGGCAAGTACAAGCTCAAGTATTCGATCCTGCCGCCCTCGGCCGACAAGATGAGCCACTTCGGCCGCCACGTCGACAAGGAAACCGGCGTGGGTCCGTGGTTCGAACCCTTCGACATCGATTACGAATTCGTCTTCGCCGGCACCGGCAAGAAGGGCGGGTACTGATCGTGCGCGCCTTGTGGGCAGGATTGTTCGCGTGCGTGCTGGCCGTGGCGCTGGCGTGGCCCCAGGCCGCGCGTGCCGCCGAGTTGCCGACGTTCACGCTGACCTTCAAACCCGACGGCACCTTCGAGCCCGCGCGGCTCGAAGTGCCGGCAGGGCGCTTCAAGATCGAACTCATCAACGAGAGCAACGCGCCCGTCGAGTTCGAGAGCATTCCGTTGCGCAAGGAAAAAGTGCTGGGCCCGGGCGTGAAGTCCTTTGTGGTCATCACGATTTCGCGGCCCGGCGAGTATCCGTTCTTCGATGACTTCCACCAGGACGTGAAGGGCACGCTGGTGGTCAAGCCCAAAGACTGAGCGCGAGAGTTTCATGGAACAGGTTCTATTCATCGTCTGGCGCGAAAGCGTCGAAGCCCTGCTCGTCGTGGGCATTCTGTACACCTGGCTGCGCGCCGCGCCGCAAGGGCGCCGCGGCATGCCTTATCTGTGGGGCGGCGTGGCCGCCGGGCTGGCGCTCGCATTGGCGCTGGCGCTGGTGCTGCTGGGCGTGTCCGAGTGGCTGAGCGACGAGGGCCAGGAGTGGTTCCAGGCGGGCATGTCGCTCGTCGCCTGCGCGCTCGTCGTGCAGATGGTGGTCTGGATGAAGCGCCACGGCCGCACCCTCAAGCGAGAGCTCGAAGGCGGTGCGCAGGAGTCTCTCGTCCGGGACAGCTGGTGGGGCCTCTTCGTGCTGGTCATGATCGCCGTGGCGCGCGAGGGCAGCGAGACCGTGGTGTTTCTTTATGGCACGGTGGCGGCCGCGCAACAGGAGGGCGGCGCGCTGGCGCTCACGCTCGCGGGTCTCGGTGGTTTTGCCGTCGCGCTGCTGACGTTCTGGCTGCTGCAGCTGGGCGGCAAGCTCATCACCTGGCGCCGCTTTTTTGTGCTGACCGAAGTGCTCCTGCTGCTGCTCGCCGGTGCGCTGCTGGTCGGTGGCATCGACCGCCTGATCTCGCTCGGCGTCGTGCCGACGCTGGTCGATCCGGTGTGGGACAGCTCGTGGCTGCTCGACGACAGCAGCGGCCTGGGCAAATTGCTGGCGGATTTCGCGGGTTATCGCGCGTTCCCTGCGCTCTCGTCGGTGCTGATCTGGGTGGCCTACTGGGTGGTGGTCTGGCTGTTGCTCGGCCGCGCCAGCCGCGGCGCCGCGGGTCGTCCGGCCCGCGCGGTCTCCTGACATGCCGGAGCGGCACCACCCCGGATGATTCTTTAAGGTTCTACCATGGCAGCTGTGCTCGGGCGGGCGACCGCCCGCTTTGCCGACTTTCTCCGCGACCATGCCCCGTTGCTGCGCAAGCTGCAGTGGGGGATCGTCGCGGTTTACGCTTTTCTGCTCATCGTGCCCGCCTGTCTGCCGCTGCCCGACAACGCGGCATCGGTGGTCGACAACCTGACCATCGTGGCGCAGTTCGCGTTCTGGGGCGTGTGGTGGCCCTTCGTGCTGGTGTCGATGCCGATCCTCGGGCGCGCCTGGTGCGGGTGGCTTTGCCCGGAGGGCATGCTGACGGAGTGGGCCAGCGAGCGCGGCCGCGGCCGCGCGATTCCGAAGTGGATGCGCTGGGGCGGCTGGCCGTTCGTGGCGTTCGCGCTCACCACGGTCTACGGCCAGCTGGTGAGCGTGTATCAGTATCCGCTGGCCGTGCTGGCGGTGCTGGGCGGCTCGACCGTCGCGGCCATGATCGTGGGCTACCTCTACGGCCGCAGCAAGCGCGTGTGGTGCAAGTATCTGTGCCCGGTCAACGGCGTGTTCAATCTGCTCGCCAAGCTGGCGCCCTGGCATTTCAAGGTCAATGAAGAGGCCTGGCGCCATCCGGTGATCCGGATCGAACCGGTCAATTGCGCGCCGCTGGTGCCGCTGCGTCATATGAAGGGGGCCGGGGATTGCCATGTCTGTGGCCGCTGCAGCGACTACCGGGGCGCGATCCAGCTCACGCCGCGCTCGCCCGAAGAAGAAATCGTGCAGGTGGCGCAGGGAGACGGCTGGCAGACCGCGCTCATCTTGTTCGGCCTGATGGGCATCGCGATCGGCGCGTTTCTCTGGAGCGCGAGCCCCTGGTACGTCACGCTCAAGCAATGGGCCGCCACCTGGCTGGTCGAGCACGACATCATGTGGCCGCTGGCGGACAACGCGCCGTGGTTCATCCTCACGCACTATCCCGAGGTGAACGACAGCTTCTCGTGGCTCGACGGCGGGGCGATCCTGGCGTTCTGCGCGGGCAGCACCGTGTGCGTGGGCGGTGTGGCGTGGCTGGCGCTGTGGCTGTCCGATCGCATCGCGCCGCTCACCGCCGCGGTCGTCGCGCCGGCCGATGCCGAACATCCCGACCACGTCGCGCACGGCCGATTCGCCGGCCTGCACAAGCTGGCGCAGGCCCTGATTCCCACGGCGGGCATCGGCGTGTTTCTCGGCCTGTCGGCCACCACGCTCACCCTGCTGCAGCACGAAGGCGTGCGCACGGGCTGGGCCACGCCGGTACGGCTCACGCTGCTGTCGCTCGCGGTGGCCTGGACGCTGCGCCTGCTGTGGCGCGTGCTGGCGCAGCGTGGCCACGGCCTGCCGCGACGCGCGCTCGCGTGGGGCATGGCCGCCGCCGGGCTCGTGCCGTTCTGCCTCGCCTGGTATCTGTTCTTCATCGCCTGGTGAGCGCCAGCACGCCTCGCCGATCGCGGCGGGGCGCTCGCTGTACCGGTGCGCCGGCCCGGCTGTGCCGGCGCGTTTCGGCAGAACTGTATCTGTGAGGCGCGCGGGGCCGCCGGTATAGTGGCCGCTCGTTCGATGTGCCCGAGGAGCGGCCCGCCATGAAGATCTATCGTTATCGTCTGCTCAATGTCTTTGCCGAGTCCACGTTCGGCGGCAATCCGCTGTGCGTGTTCGAAGACGCGCAAGGCATGGACGATGCCACCATGCAGGCCCTGGCGCTGCAGTTCAATCTGTCCGAGACCACGTTCGTGCTGCCGGCCACCGATGGCGCCGATGCACGCGTGCGGATCTTCACGCCCGGCTACGAGATGCGCTTTGCCGGGCATCCCACGCTCGGCACGGCGCATGTCGTGCGTGCGCTGCAAGGCAAGGGCGATCAGGTCAGGCTGTCGTTCCCGGCCGGCATTGTCGGCGTGCGGGCACAAGGCGATACCTGGACGCTCACGGCGCCCACCGAGGGCGCGCCGCGCACGGCGGCGGCCAAGCTCGACCCCGCCACGATTGCGAGCCACCTCGGTCTGGCCGAGTCGGATTTGCTGGATGCACCGCGCTGGGTCGATACCGGCGCGGACCAACTGCTGGTGCCGGTCAAGACCGCCGAGGCGGTGTTGCGCGCGCAACCGGATGGCGCGCGGCTCGATGAATGGGAGCTGTCCAGCCTGGGCCGCCGCACCGCTTATGTGTTCGCGTTCGAAGGCGACGCGCAGGCCGATGGCCGACGCCCCGTGACCGCGCGCTATTTCTTCGCCAAGTCGGGCGGGGGCGTGGCCGAGGACCCGGGCACCGGGTCGGCGTGCGCCAACCTGGGCGGCTGGCTGCTCTCGCGCGGCGAATCCCCGCCGGCCAGCCTGCGCGTGAGCCAGGGCGATCAGGTGTCCCGGCCCTGCCGCCTGCTGCTCGACCTGAGCGCCGAGGGTGCGATCCAGGTCGGAGGCCGCGTGATCGAATTGGGGCAGGGCGAAGTCCGCCTGCCCTGATGCGCTGCCCCCCGCGCCTGCCTCAGTGCGCGGGGAACACGAGCGATCGGTGCACCGCCATGCCGGCCATGGCGCCGTCCGCGACGGCGAGGGACACCGAGCCCGCGGCGCGGATCGCGTCGCCGCAGGCGTACACGCCTTCGACCGTGGTGGCTTTGAGAGCATCGGTGCGCAGCGTCCGGCCCTGGGGCCAGTCGTCCAGGGCGCAGCCCAGGGAGGCGCCGATCGGACTGGCAAGCTCGATCCGGGTCGCGACGAACACGGCGGCGAAAGACAGCGTCCGGCCATCGCCCATGACCACGTCGGCCTTGCCCTCGAGCCGCAGCACGGGCGCGGGTTCGAGCACGACGCCGCGCGCCGCCAGCTGTGCGGCCTGATCCGCATCGGGCACGAACGCCCCATTCAGCAACAGCGTGGTCGGCCCCCAATCCGGCAGCAGCAGGGCCTGGTGCATGGCGAGCGCCGACGTGGCCAGCACGCCGACCGGGCCGCGATCGAGTTCATAGCCATCGCAGTACGGACACATGAAGGCCGATCGGCCCCAGCGCTCGGCTAGACCGGGCAGCTCGGGGAGGTGGTCGCGCAGGCCGGTGGCCAGAATGAGGCGCCGGGCGCGCGCCGCGCCCGTCTTGCCGATTGTCACGCTGAAGCCGCCCTCGATGCGCTCGGCCGATTCCGCCGTGCCGTCGATCCACGTCACCGTGTCGTAGGCCATTAACTGCTGCCGCGCGATATCGGCGATGGCAGCGGGCGACTCGCCGTCCCGGGTCAGAAAGCCATGCGAGTGCGCAGCGTAGCGGTTGCGTCGCTGACCTGCGTCGACGACCAGCACGCGCCGCCGTGCGCGCGCCAATTGCAGAGCGGCGGCCATGCCGGCATAGCTGCCGCCGATGATGAGGGCGTCATGAAACATACGGGCTCCTTGCGTTCGGCCGGTGTGCCGGCCTATCGAAACATTTAAAGTTACGTGATGTGCCGTCATGGTAGCCGCGCGCCGGGCATCACGCAACTTATAATGTTTCGTATTCGACAGGGAGAGCATTCGATGCGAAGCGACAGCCGTCTATCGCGCATGCTGCACGTGCTGCTGCACATGGCGCGGCACGACGCGCCGTACACCTCCGAGCAGATCGCCAAAATGCTAGGCACGAACCCGGTGGTGGTGCGCCGGACCATGGCGGGTCTGCGGCAAGCGGGCTATGTGCGTTCGGAAAAGGGCCACGGTGGCGGATGGTCGCTCGCCTGCGACCTCGCGCAGGTGACGCTGCTCGACGTGCACAACGCCGTCGGCGGGCCGCGCATTTTTGCCATCGGCAACGAGGTCGAGAATCCCGAGTGCGGGGTGGAGCAGGTGGTTAACGCCGCGCTGGACGACGCGCTCAGGCAGGCCGAGGCCCTGCTGGTCGAGCGCCTGGGCCGTATCGCGCTGGCCGATCTGGCGCGCGAATTCGATGTGCTGTGCCGCGAACGGGGCTGGGACGCGAAGCTGGCCGAGCGGATGGCGTGCGAATCGCATGCCGGGGGGGAGCCGCCGGCGGCGGCTTGAAGCGCGGCCGCCCGGCCCGTGTCGTCGCCCGTGGCCGCATGACGACGCGACCTGCACGGTCCCGAGACAGAAAAAAAAACCGGGCCACAGGGGCCCGGAAGATTCGTCCATCGCGGGGATGGACGGGGTCACTCAAAGCAAGACCGCGCGAGGCGGTGCGTGGAGGCCGCTGGCGCGGCCTTCCGGTTGGCCTATTACTTGGCCTTGGCCGGGTCCACCTTGACCTTGTTTTCGACTTGCTTGACGCCGTCGACGCCACGCGCAACCTTGGCGGCGCGGTCGGCCTGGTCGGCGGTGCCGACGGTGCCGGTCAGCGTCACGACGCCGTTGTTGGTTTCCACGGCCACGTCCAGGGCGCTCAGATCCTTCTCGGCCACGATGGCGGCCTTCACCTTGGTGGTGACGGCGGCGTCGCCGGCGTATTCGCCGACCGACTGCTTGGGCTTGCCGTCGTCGGCGGCGTAAGCGGTCGTACCCAGGATGGCGGTGCTGCCGATAGCGATAGCGGCGATCAGTTTGCGAGTGTTCATGGCATTACTCCAGAATGATTTGTTTGTTGGTCTTAGGGGCGTTGCGGGCCTGGCATCGAGGGCCGGTCCGGCCCAGGGGGGCTCACGCGGCGGCCTGTGAGGCCGGGCCAGCATGAGCGCGGATCAGACCGGCGCCAGATGCCACGCCACCGCCTATTTCCTGCGCAGCGCGCCGCTCAGGATGGAGAGCAGGGCCAGGACCAGGAAGACAAAGAACAGGACTTTCGCGATACCGGCAGCGCCGGCGGCGATCCCGCCAAAGCCGAGCACAGCGGCGATGATGGCGATCACGAAGAAGACAGCTGCGTAATACAGCATGATGGTGCTCCTCGGAGGAATTTCCCGATGCGATCGGGGGGCGTACCCTATTCAGCAAGGGGCGTGCCCGAGGCACGCCCCGCGCCATCAACGATTGCGATCAAAGAAGTCGTCCACTTCCTTCTTGGCTTCGTCCTTGGTCTTGCCATAACGCTCCTGGATCAGGCCGGCCAGACGTTCGGCGTTGCCTTCGGTGCGCGTCAGCTCGTCGTCGGTCAGGTCGCCCCAGGCCGCCTTGGCCTTACCGCTCAGTTGCTTCCACTTGCCTGCGATGATGTCGTTGTTCATCTGCCTCTCCTTGCGTTGCTTGGTGACCGATCCACCGTGGCCTGGGTGTCTCGTGCCGCCGGGATGTTTGGTTGCTGATCAGCACGGTTCCTACCGTACGAGGCCCCGGCGCGGCCTGTCAAAGCCGGGGTGTGGGCAAATGTAAGCCCTTGATCGACAACACACTTCTCATGAGCAAGGGTCGTGCCCGAGGTCGCTGTTACAAATGCGATTTCAGTAAAACGCCATAGCGAAAATCGAATTTGTAACGCTTGCCGGGCAATAAACGGGGATGGAGTAAAGCCAGGCGTCAGTTGCATTCAGATAAACAAAACGGCGCTTTCGCGCCGATTAATTAACTGAATGTATCTGGAATGGGGGTGCCGACCGGGCGAAGAGGAGCGAAGAGGGGAGGCGCTGAGGCCGGGCGGAGGGGGCGCGCCGGCCTGCCGTCACGCGGACAGCAGGCCGGGCAGGGGGACGTCTCAGCGGCCGGCCACGCGCTCGGCGATGTGCGCGAGCGCTTCTTCGACCTGGTCGACCAGGATCAGGCAGAGGTCGCCCGGGTTGAGGCGTTCGAGCGCGCGGTCGATGGCGATGAACTCGCCGCGGATCTCTTCGACATGCTTGGCGCGCTGTGCGTTGGCCAGGCCCTGGCGCAACAGCGCGAGCACCTCGCCGTCGGCGCGGCCGCGCTGGCATTGGTCTTCGTAGAGAATCACGTCGTCGAACACATCACCGAGGATCTCGGTCTGGCGGCTGAGATCTTCGTCGCGCCGGTCGCCCGCGCCGCTGATGACCACGCTCAGGCGCTTGGCCGGCATGGCCTGCACCGCCTGCACCAGCGCCAGGATGGCGTCGGGGTTGTGGCCGTAATCGGCGATCAGGGTGGCGCCGCGGTAGTCGAACACGTTGAAGCGGCCCGGCGCCGTGGCGGCGTCGTTGACGAAGCTGGCGAGGCCGTCGCGCACGACCTGCCAATCCAGCCCGAGCGCCCAGGCCGCGCCCACGCAGGCCATGGCGTTTTCGACCTGGAAGGTGATCGCGCCGTCGCGCGTGAGCGGAATGGCGGCCAGCGGCAGGGTGATTTCCTGGGTGCCTTGAGCGGCCACGATGTGGTCGCCATCGCGATAGACCACGCGCTTGCCCTGGGCCCGATGGGTGGCGATCAGGGGATGGTTGCGGTCGAGCGCGAAATAGGTGACCTCGCCCGGGCAGGCGCTGGCCATCTCGGCCACGATGTGATCGCCCGCGTTGAGCACGGCCATGCCGCTGTTCTTCACGTATTGCACGATCACACGCTTGACCACGGCCAGGTCTTCGACGGTGCTGATATAGCCCAGACCCAGGTGGTCGCCCATGCCGATGTTGGTCACGATGGCGACGTCGCAGCGGTCGAAGGCCAGGCCTTCGCGCAGGATGCCCCCGCGCGCGGTTTCGAACACGGCCGCGTCGACCTCGGGATGCAGCAGGATGCGGCGCGCGCTGCGCGGGCCGCTGCAGTCACCGGTGTCGATGCGGCGCTTGCCGACGTACACACCGTCGGAGTTCGTCATGCCGACGTTGTTGCCGGCGCAGGTCAGGAGGTGCGCGCTCAGGCGCACCGTGGTGGTCTTGCCGTTGGTGCCCGCCACCGCGATGACGGGAATCCGCGCATCGTCGCCGTCGGCGAACATCTGGCCCACGATGGCTTCGCCCACCGCGCGGCCCTTGCCGAACGAGGGGTTCAGGTGCATGCGCAGACCCGGCGCCGCGTTGACCTCGACCACGCCGCCGTGCTGGTCTTCGAGCGGCAGATGGACCGTCTCGGCAACCACGTCCACGCCGCAGATGTCCAGGCCGATCATGCGCGCGGCCGTCACGGCGCGGGCGGCCATTTCGGGGTGCACTTCGTCGGTCACGTCGGTGGCGGAGCCGCCGGTGCTCAGGTTCGCGTTGTTGCGCAGCACGACCAGCGTGCCGGCGGGCGGCACCGAGTCGGCCTCGTAACCCTGTTTGCGCAGGGTGGCCAGCGCGATGTCGTCGAAACGGATCTTGGTGAGTGAGGTGGCATGGCCATCGCCGCGCAGCGGGTCGGCATTGACCTGCTCGACCAGTTGGCGGATGGTCTGCACGCCATCGCCGGTGACTTGCGGCGGGTCGCGGCGGGCCGCGGCGACGAGCGTATTGCCCACCACCAGCAGACGGAAGTCGTGGCCCGGAATGTAGCGCTCGACGATCACTTCGGAGCTGATGTCGGAGGCGGCCTCGAAGGCGGCCAGCACGCGCTCGCGCGTTTCGATGTTGACCGCGACACCGCGGCCCTGGCTGCCGTCGCGCGGCTTGACCACCACCGGGCCACCGAGCTCCTGGGCGGCTTCCCAGGCGGCCTCGGCGCTGTCGACCGAGCGGCCGAGCGGGACGGGCACGCCGGCGGCGTCGAGCAGCATCTTGGTCAGGTCTTTATCCTGAGCAATCGATTCGGAGATCGCGCTGGTGCGGTCGGTCTCGGCGGCCTGGATGCGGCGCTGACGCCGGCCCCAGCCGAACTGCACCATGCTGCCCTGCGTGAGGCGATGGTAGGGAATGTTGCGCGCGGTGGCGGCGTTGACGATCGAGCCGGTGCTGGGACCGAGGCGCACGTCTTCGTCGAGCTCGCGCAGGCGGCGCAGCGCGTCGGGCAGGTCGAACGGCGTGTCGGCCTGCGCCGACTCGATCAGCTCGACGGCCAGCGTCATGGCAAGGCGGCCGACTTCTTCTTCGCTGTACTCGACAACGACCTGGAACACGCCGGGTTCGATCGTGGGCGAAGTGCGCCCGAAGGTCACCGGACAGCCCGCATGGGCCTGCAACGACAGCGCGATGATCTGCAGAACGTGGGCCAGCGACACGGAGTCGGCGTGACCCTCGGGCTGTAACAGCCCGAGCTGGGGAAAGCGGGCTCGCAGCCGCGCTTCGAGATCAGGCAGCGACGCCAGCGAACATTCCTGGTCGGCGCAGGAGGCGATTGCCTCGATGGCCGTGTTGCGGCTCCAGAGATTGGGGCCGCGCAGCGCGCGGATGCGAGAAACTTCCATGGCAGGCATTCCTGTCGGGAAAGTGCGCCGTCTTGCGACGGCGCTGAGTCGGTTATCAGTTTTGTTGGATCCAGCGGCGCACCAGGTCTATGGTCGGACCAGAAAACGCTTCATCGGATTGCAGCAGCACGAACTCACCAGCCACCGGCTGCGCGAGCACCCGGAGAATGGCTTGCGCATGGTCGGGTTCGTCGAGAATCTCGACGGTCCGGCCTCCTTGTTCCAGCCCCTGACGCAGCAGCGCGCGCGCCTGACCGGCCGGGCGCTTGCTCTTCACGGTGCAGTCATCGTAGAGGACGACACGATCGAATGCCGCGCCGAGCAGGCGACCCTGCTCGATGAGGTCTTCGTCGCGCCGGTCCTGGCCGGCCGAGTAAACGGCCGTGCGCGACTGGCTGGGAAATTGGTCGACCGACGCGAGCAGCGCGCGCAGACCGGGCACGTTGTGCACGTCGTCGACCACGACGGACACGCCGTCGCGTTCGAACAGCGTGAACTGCCACGGCGCATCGGCCTGGTCGATGTCGAAGGTCTCGATGCTGGCGCGGATCACCTCGACCGGGACGTCGAGCGCCCAGGCCGTGGCCACCGCGGCCAGCACGTTTTCGATCTGGAACTGCACCCGGCCGCCATGGGTGAGCGGCACGGCGGCGATGTCGGCAAGCTGCTCTTCGTCGCGGCCGCGCGCCAGCACGATGCGGCCGTCGCGCACGAACACGGCGCGCTTGCCGAGGGCCACGTGCGAGGCGAGCGCCGGGACGTCGGGCGTGAGCCCGAAGTACATCACTTCGCCGTCGCAGAGCTCGGCCATCTCGACCACGCGCGGGTCGCGGGCGTTGAGCACGCCCACGCCGCCCGGCAGCACCACGTCGATCTGCGTGCGGAACACGTTGAACAGACGGTCGGTTTCGTTGATGTCGAAGTCGCCGAGGTGATCGCCTTCGTCGATGTTGGTGACCACGCCGACCTGGCAGCGGTCGTAGGCCAGGCCCTGGCCGAGGATCACGCCGCTGTCGTTTTCGATCACGGCGGCGTCGACCGAGCGGTTCATCAGCACACGGCGGCCCGCTGCCCAGGTGGCGCAATCGCCCTGCTGGACCGCGTGCTTGTTCAGGTACAGGCCCTCGCTGCAGGCCACGCCGGTCTGCTTGCCGGAGAGGTGCAGGATGCGGCCGACGAGGCGCGCCACCACGGTCTTGCCGTTGGTGCCGGTGATGCCGACGACCGGAATGCGGCCGTACTCGCCGTCGGGGAAGAGATGGTCGACGATCGCGCGGCCGACAGGGCGCGGCGTGCCTTCGGCCGGCTTCAGGTGCATCAGCAGGCCCGGGCCCGCGTTGACTTCGACGATGGCGCCACGCTGTGCCTCGAGCGGCTTGGTAATGTCCTGCACGACCAGGTCGACACCGGCGATGTCCAGGCCCACCACGCGGGCGGCCAGGACGACCAGCTCGGCGATGTCGGGGTGGACCTTGTCGGTCACGTCGAACGCGACGTTGCCGCTGCGCTGAATCAGGACGCGCAGGCCTTCGGCCGGCACGCTGTCGGCGGTGAGGCCCTGGCGCGCGATCTCCAGGCGTGCGGCCGAATCCAGCCGGACCGGATTGAGCGGGTGGTTTTCGGTGCGGCCGCGGCGCGGATCGGTGTTGATCTGGCTCGCGATGAGCTCGTCGACGGTCTGCGTGCCGTCGCCCGTGATCCAGGCTTCTTCGCCGGCGGCGGCGGCCACCATGCGGTCGCCCACGACCAGCAGGCGATGCTCGATGCCCAGCACGAAGCGCTCGACGATCACGCCGCTGCCTTCCTCGACCGCGACGGCGTAGGCCGATTCGACCTCTTCGCGCGTCATGAGGTTGGTGAAGACGCCGCGTCCGTGGTTGCCGTCGTACGGCTTGACCACCACCGGCAGGCCGATGTCCTGCGCGGCGTCCCAGGCGTCTTCGACGGTTTCGACCAGACGGCCCTCGGGCACCGGCACGCCGGCGGTGGAGAGCAGCGACTTGGTGAGATCCTTGTCGCGCGAGATGCCTTCGGCGATGGCGCTGGTGCGGTCGGTCTCGGCGGTCCAGATGCGGCGCTGACGCGCGCCGTAACCGAACTGGACGAGATTGCCCTCAAACAAACGAATATAAGGAATATCGCGATCATCGGCGGCATCGACGATGCAGGCCGTGCTCGGACCCAGGCAATGACGGTCGACCAGGGTGCGCAGGTCGCTCACCGCATCGTCGACGTCGAACGGCCGATCCTCGATGGCCGCCATGACCAGGTCGCGCGCGGCCGCCAGCGCGGCGCGGGTGACCTGTTCGTGCCAGGCGCGCACCACCACCTTGTAGACCCCCACCGTGGACGTCTCGCGGGCCTTGCCGAAGCCGCCCGGAAGGCCGGCCAGGTTCTGCAGCTCGAGCGTGACGTGCTCGAGGATGTGACCGGGCCAGGTGCCTTCGCGCAGGCGCTGCAGGAAGCCTCCGCGCACACCCGGACTGCACCGGTGCTCGATCAGCGTGGGCAGCCAGGCCGTCAACCGCTCGTAGAAGCCGGGAATGACATTCGACGGGTAGTTTTCCAACTCGCCGATGTCGACCCAGGCTTCCAGCACCGGTCGGTACGTCCAAATGTTCGGGCCGCGCAAAGCCACGACATCGAGAAATTCAATGTCCTTTTTTTTCATGGATGCTTGGGGTGCGTTTACACATAGGCAGGGGAGGGATTTCCCGGGGCAGGCCGTAGAGCCAGACTGGTGCCGGACGGGGTGTAGCCTATGTGTGGTGAGTGGAGATTTCCTACGGTGGAAAATACGAAAATCGGCTGCTACTATACGCCGCCTTTTTGCCCATATAAACTCGCGCTGTTGTAAGGAACGGACACGTTTTCGGTCCGTGGCCTGAGTAGATGACTCATGGCCGGCTGGGAGCGGTGTAATACGCGTTCTGATGAAAAATCACCAAACAACTTCCGGCGCCAACACGCGCGAGTTGCCCTCGTCGTGGCGGGCCGAGGCCGACGCCCAATTGGGCGAGGGCGAGTCCATCCTGGCGTGGCTCGAAACCGACCTCGACGCGCGCCTGCGGTACGCGAGCGGGTTGGTGCTCGCCACCGACCAGCGCCTGCTGGCCCGCGACGCCGACGGCCTCTGGCAGGCCTGGTCCTATTCCAGCGCGCTGCGGCTCAATCTGCACGACCACGCCGGGGCGGCCAGCCTAGAGCTCGATGACGGCACCCAGCGTCTCGGGCTCTGGCGCTTCACGCTGGGCCGCAATCCCGCCGCGCTGCGTCTGCTGGGCCAATTCGAAAGCCAGCAGGCGTTGCGCCTGTCCAACAGGCCGGCCGCCGACGCCGACGTCCATGTCTGCCCGACCTGTCAGGCGCTGCTGAGCGCCGACCAGGAGGAGTGTCCGCACTGCGACGGCGAACCCGCCGAGGCGCCGTCGACCTGGGCGCTGCTGCGCCTGTGGCGCTTCGCCCGGCCCTACCGCCTGCCGCTCCTGGTCGGTTTCCTGCTCACGCTGCTGGGTACCGCCGCCACGCTGGTGGCGCCGTACCTCACCATGCCGCTGATGGACGAGGTGCTGATCCCCTACCAGAACGGCGAGGTGATCGACTACAACAAGGTGCGGCTGTATCTCGGTGGTCTGCTCGCCTCGGCCATCCTGGCGTGGGCGCTGGGCTGGGCCCGCACGTACATCCTGGCCTGGGTCAGCGAGCGTATCGGCGCCGATCTGCGCACGACCACCTACGAGCATCTGCAGCACCTGTCGCTCGAGTATTTCGGCGGCAAGCGCACCGGCGATCTGATGGCGCGCATCGGCAGCGAGACCGACCGCATCTGCGTGTTCCTGTCGCTGCACCTGCTCGATTTCGCCAACGATGTGCTGATGATCGTCATGACCTCGGCCATCCTCTTCACGATCAATCCGTGGCTCGCCTTGGTCACGCTGGTGCCGCTGCCGTTCATCATGTGGATGATCCACGTGGTGCGCGATCGTCTGCGGCATGGCTTCGAGAAGGTCGATCGCATCTGGTCCGAGATCACCAACGTCCTGGCCGATACGATTCCCGGCATCCGCGTGGTGAAGGCGTTTGCCCAGGAAAAGCGCGAAGTGCAGCGCTTTCGCGAGGCCAACAACCGCAACCTCGAAGTCAACGATCGCGTGAACACCGTGTGGTCGCTGTTTTCGCCGACCGTCACGCTGCTCACCGAGATCGGTTTGCTGGTGGTGTGGATCTTCGGCATCTGGCAGGTCTCGCAGAATCAGATCACCGTGGGCGTGCTCGCGGCCTTCCTGGCCTATATCGGGCGCTTCTACACGCGGCTCGATTCGATGAGCCGCATCGTGTCCGTCACGCAAAAGGCGGCGGCGGGCGCGAAGCGCATCTTCGATATTCTCGATCACGTCTCGAGCGTGCCGGAGCCCGCGCGGCCCGTCGCGCTGCCGCACGTGCAGGGGCACATCAAGCTGCGTGACGTCGGCTTCCGCTATGGCAACCGCCAGGTGATCCGTGGCCTGAACCTCGACATCGCGCCCGGCGAGATGATCGGCCTGGTCGGCCATAGCGGTTCGGGCAAGAGCACGCTGATCAACCTGATCTGCCGCTTCTACGACGTCTCGGAGGGCTCGGTGCTGGTCGACGGCACCGACATCCGCTCGCTGCGCGTGTCGGATTACCGCCGGCATATCGGGCTGGTGCTGCAGGAGCCGTTCCTGTTCTTCGGCACCATCGCCGACAACATCGCCTACGGCAAGCCCGAGGCGACGCGCGAAGAGATCATCGCCGCGGCGCGCGCCGCGCATGCGCACGACTTCATTCTGCGCTTGCCCCATGGCTACGATTCGCTCGTGGGCGAGCGGGGCCAGGCCCTGTCGGGCGGCGAACGGCAGCGCATCTCGATCGCCCGCGCATTGCTGATCGACCCCCGCATCCTGATCCTCGACGAAGCGACGTCCTCGGTCGATACCACCACCGAGAAAGAAATCCAGAAGGCGCTCGACAATCTGGTGCGTGGCCGCACCACCATCGCGATCGCCCACCGTCTGTCGACCCTGCGCCGCGCCAACCGGCTGGTGGTGCTGGATCGCGGCCAGGTGATCGAAGAAGGGCCGCACGAGGCGCTGATGGCGCGCGAGGGCGCGTACTACCGCCTCTATCAGGCCCAGGCCCGCAACAACGATTCCGAAAACGGCGAAGACGATGACGACATCGTCGCCGTCGCATAACGCCATGGCGCATTCACTTTCCAATCTGCGGCTGCAGCGCAATGCCATGGGCCGCCTGGTCTTCCAGGAAGAGTCGGGCGCGGTGCACGAGGGCGTCTATCCGGTGCGCGCGTTTCCGGTGAGCGATCCGCGCGGCGGCCTGTCGCTCATGAGCGCAGATGGTCACGAGCTGGTGTGGATCGGCGACATGGCCGCGCTGGCGCCAGCGGCGCGCGAGCTGCTCGATGCGGAGCTGGCCGGGCGCGAGTTCATGCCCGAGATCAAGCGCATCGTGGCGGTGTCCACCTACGCGACGCCCTCGACCTGGAAGGTCTCGACGGATCGCGGCGACGTGTCGTTCGTGCTGCGCGGCGAAGAAGACATTCGCCGGCTGACCGGCCACACCTTGCTGATCTCCGACAGCCACGGGATCCACTATCTGATCCGCGACGCGCTGGCCCTCGATCGCCACAGCCGCAAGCTGCTCGACCGCTTTCTCTGAGGCGGGCCGGCGCGGCTCAGCGTTCGCGCCGAAACGGCGTGTGGTGCGCGAGCGCATCCCGGTAGGCATCCACCGAGCGCGTTTCATCAGTCAGGAATTCGTCGATCGCCGCCTCGAAGCGGGGATCGGCGATCCAGTGCGCCGACCACGTCGGCACCGGCATCAGCCCGCGCGCCATCTTGTGTTCGCCCTGCGCGCCGCCCTCGAAGGCCCGCAGCCCGTGCGCGATGCAGTATTCGATCGCCTGCATGTAGCAGGTCTCGAAGTGCAGGCCCGAAATGAATTCGCGGGTGCCCCAGTAGCGGCCGTAGAGCACATCGTCGCCGCGCAGATTGAGCGCCGCGGCGACCGGCTCGGGTTCGCCCTCGCGTTCCGCCAGCACCAGCATCAGCTGCCCGGGCATCTCGCGATGCAGCCGTTCGAAGAAGGCGCGGGTGAGATAGGGCGGATTGCCGTGCTGAAAGTAGGTCCGGCAGTAGCAGGCATAGAAAAAATCGAGATTGTCGGCGGTGATGTCGGGACCGTCGAGGCGACGGAACCGCACGCCGGCGGCCGCGACCCGCTTGCGGTCCTGCAGCAGCTTCTTGCGCTTGTCGTGATTGAACGCGGCCAGAAAGGCGGCCATGTCCGGATGGCCCGCGTTCTGCCAATGGAACTGCACGCCTTCGCGCACCAGACAGCCGGCGCGCGCCAGCGCATCGCGCTCGTCGGGATCCGGAAACAGCACATGCAGCGACGAGACCTTGAGGGCGCGCGCGAGCCCGACCAGGCCCTCGGCCAGCGCGTCGCGCTCGGCGGGCGTGCGCGCCAGCAGGCGGCGGCCGGGCACCGGCGTGAACGGCACGGCGGCCAGCAGCTTCGGGTAGTAGCGCAGGCCATGACGCTCGTAGGCATCGGCCCAGGCAAAGTCGAACACGTATTCGCCGCGGGAGTGCGTCTTGAGGTAGAGCGGCACCGCGCCGGCCAGCGCCTCGTCATGACGCAGCGTCAGGTAGTACGGCGTCCAGCCGGTGCGCGGCGTGGCGCAGCCCGTCTCGTGCAGCGCATGCAGATAGGCATGTTGCAGACAGGGGTGACCGTCCGTCAGGGCGTTCCACGCGTCGGGATCGATGGCGGCGAGCGAGGATTCGATGCAAAGGCGATACGCGGGGTCCATGGCGCAATGATAAAGTCTGCCGGTGTCCGTGCCGGGGTAGCCGTGCGCGGGCCGAGGTTATTGCATCGCCCGGCCACCGCGCCGGGCTCGCTCTTGCGGATATGGACATGAATGCAGTTGCGCCGCAGCCCACGCTGCGCTCCCTGGCGCTGAACGCGCTGTGCGCCGCCGAATGGCCGGCCAAGCTGGCGGCCGTGGCGGCGATCGGCAACGACCTGCCGCCCGGCGCCGACGCCGTGCTCGCCGAGCCGGCCGGCCTGCCGGGACGCCCGCGTGCGCCCGAGCTGGTGCCGCCCGTGCAGGTGCGGCAGCGCTCGGTCCAGACGCCCGAGGGGCGCGCCGCCTTGCTGCATGCCCTGGCCCACATCGAGTTCAACGCGATCAATCTGGCGCTCGACGCGATCTGGCGCTACCGGGGGCTGCCGGCGGCCTTTTACCGCGACTGGCTTTTCGTCGCCCGCGAAGAGGCCTATCACTTCGACCTGCTCAATCGCCATCTCGGCACGCTCGGCCATGCCTACGGCGATTTCCCGGCGCATAACGGCCTGTGGGACATGGCCGACCGCACCCGCGATGATCTGCTCGCGCGGCTGGCGCTGGTGCCGCGCACGCTGGAGGCGCGCGGGCTCGACGCATCACCGCTCATCCGCGACAAGCTGGCGCGCGCCGGCGACGCCGAGGGGGCGGCCATCCTCGATATCATTCTGCGCGACGAGATCGGCCATGTGGCGATCGGCAATCGCTGGTACCGGCAGGTTTGCGCCGAGCGCGGTCTGGCGCCGGTGGCGCAGTACGCCGAGCTGGCGGCGCGTTATGGCGCGCCACGTCAGCGCGGACCCTTCAATGTCGAGGCGCGCCGCGCGGCCGGATTCGACGACGAGGAATTGGCGGCGCTGGTCGCCGGAACGCCCCAGGAGACGACATGAGTGGCTGGATCATCGATGCGGTGCTGACCGGCGCCGTGGCGCCGCTGGGCGATAGCGGCAAACGCAGCGCCATCGCCAAGACGGCCTTGAGCGGCCCCGTGCGCGTGGGCCGCCTCGGCCTCGCGGGCGACGAGCAGGCCGATCCGCGCTTTCATGGTGGCCCCGAGAAAGCGGTGCACCACTACGCCTACGACCATTATCCGGCCTGGCGGGAGCGCCTCGGCGAGCGCGCGGTGCTGCGTCAGCCCGGCGCCTTCGGCGAGAACATCAGCACCCGCGGCCTGACCGAACACGAGGTCTGCATCGGCGATGTGTACCGCTGTGGCGACCTGGTGCTGCAGGTGTCGCAGGCGCGTCAGCCCTGCTGGAAGCTCGATGTGCGGTTCGACCACAAGGGCATGGCCGCGCAGGTGCAGCAGGGCGGCCGCACCGGTTGGTATTACCGCGTGCTCGAAGAGGGGATGCTCGCACCCGGCGCCACGCTCGTGCTCGCCGAGCGGCCGCGGCCGAACTGGCCCCTGGCGCGGATCCAGGACGTGCTCAATCGTCGTCTGGTCGAAGGCGACGCGCTGGCCGAGCTGGCCGAGATGCCGGAGCTGTCGCCAGGGTGGCGGACGCTGTTCGCCAAGCGGCGGGACGCCGGCCTGGCCGAAGACTGGACCCGGCGACTGCAAGGTGACGGCTTGTGACACCGTGTCCGCGGGGCTGCGTTTAGAATCTCCGCATGAACCGACACGCCATCACGACCCGCCGATTCCTGTCTCAATTCGCCGCCATCACGGCGCTCACCGCCGCCGGCGCCGTCCAGGCCCAGGCCACGCCCGAGGCGCCCAGCGAGGCCGACCTCAAAACTTATGCCAGTTGCCTGGCCACCTTGCGGCCCGAGGCCATCAAGGCGGGGGTGAGCGGCGCCACGTTCGACCAGCACACGAAGTCGCTCACGCCCGACATGGCCGTGATCGGCTTCCTCGACGCCCAGCCCGAATTCAAGACGCCGATCTGGGATTACCTGGCGAGCCTGGTCGACGAGGAGCGCATCCACGACGGCCAGCAGGGCCTCGAAGAATGGTCCAAGGAGCTGGCGCAGATCGAGCGTCAATATGGCGTGGATCCTGCCACGGTGGTGGCCGTCTGGGGCGTGGAGAGCAACTTCGGCCAGAATCTCGGTGGCCGGCCGCTACTCACCTCGCTCTCGACGCTCTCGTGCTTCGGCCGGCGCCAGGCCTATTTCCGCGGCGAGCTCTACGCCACGCTCAAGATCATCCAGGACGAACACGTCAAGCCCGAACGCCTGAACGGCTCGTGGGCCGGCGCCTTCGGCCAGACGCAGTTCATGCCGTCCACCTATCTGCGGCTGGCGGTCGACTTCGACGGCGATGGCCGCCGCGATCTGGTCGACAGCAAGCCCGACGCGCTCGCGTCCACGGCCAATTTCCTGAAGCGGGCCGGCTGGAATCCCGCCTTGACCTGGGGTTTCGAGGTCACCGTGCCCGCCGGCATGGACACCAGCGGCGCGGGTCGCCGCAACAAGAAGCCCATGTCGCAGTGGGCCGCGCAGGGCATCAAGCGCGCCGATGGCCGCGCCTTGCCGTCCGGCGATCAGCAGGTGGGCCTGCTGCTGCCGGCCGGGGTGCAGGGGCCGGCCTTCCTGGTCACGCGCAACTTCGATGCGCTCTATTCGTACAACGCGGCCGAGAGCTACGCGCTCGCGATCGCCCACCTGTCGGATCGCCTGCGCGGCGGCATGCCGTTCGCCCGCGCATGGCCCACCGATGATCCGGGCCTGTCGCGCGCCGAGCGCCGCGAACTGCAGGAGCTGCTGGTGGCGCGCGGCTACGACATCGGCAAGCCCGATGGCGTGATCGGCACCCGCACCCGCCAGGCGCTGCAGGAAGAGCAGCGCAAGCTCGGGCTGCCCGACGACGGGCGCGCCGGCCAGAAAACCTTGCGCGCCATGCGAGCCAAGTAAGGCCCGCGCCGGGGTGGGCGGAGTTCTCCGCCATCCCCGGCGTTGTTGCACGATTCGTTGCAATTGCAGCAAATCCGGGCCGGCGCGATGCCGGCCCCTCACGCTAGACTGCCTGAGTCCGGGGCGTGTCCCCCCTTGATGAGGAGTGCGTGATGAGTCTGTTGAACACCCTTTCCACGCTGGCGGGCAGCCAGGCCGGCAGCGCCGCATCCCTGATCCCCGCGCTCATCGAACAGATCAACAAGTATCCCGGTGGTCTTTCCGGGCTCGTCGAGCGCTTCCAGAAGGGCGGCCTGGGCGACGTGGTGAGCTCGTGGGTTGGTACCGGCCCGAATCTGCCGGTCTCGGCGCAGCAGCTCGACGGCGTGCTGGACCCCGGCATGGTCGACGCCGTCGCGACCCGTACCGGCCAGGAGCGCGGTTCGGTGCTGGAGTCGCTCACCTCCCTGTTGCCCAAGCTGGTCGACCAGGCCACGCCCGACGGCGCGCTGGGCGCCGGCCAGGGGCTCGATCCCGCCAAACTGCTCGGCTCGTTGGCGGGTCTGCTCGACGGGCGCGGCCAGGCCGGCTGAACGCGTCAGCGCAGAATCAGCAGGTTGGTCGGCGCCTGATTGAGCAGGGCGGTGGTGGTGCTGCCCAAAACCCACTGCCGGATGCGCGAGTGGCCATAGGCGCCCATCACCAGCAGGTCCATGCCGGCCTCGCGCGCATGCGCGACCAGCGCGGCGGCCGGCTCGCCCTGGCGCTGCACGCCTTCGGTGGCGAAGCCCGCCTGGGTCAGGGCCGAGCGCGCCCACTGCAGCGCCTCGGCGCACACGCCCCGATCGGCGTGCACGACCACCACATGACATTCCAGCCCCACCAGCAGCGGGCTGCGGCTGACGGCCTCGACCGTGTGCCGCGACGTCTCGCTGCCGTCGAAGGCGACCATGAAGCGCGCGGGCGGCTGAAATGGCCGGTTGGCCACCAGCACCGGCCGGCGCAGCGCCCGCACCGAGGCCTCCAGCTTGTGGTCGGGCAGCAGGCGCGACGTGCGCGGCGGGCCGCTGTGCGGGCCCATCACGAAGAGCCGGGTGTCGGCCTCGAGCTCCAGCAGCGTATCCACCAGCAGCCCCTGGCGCTGGCGCCCATCGGTACGTAGCGCACCGCCGTCGCGGGCACGCTGGATCGCGGCCTCGAGGCGTTGCTGCCCGTGTTGCCGGGCCAGTTCGTAACGCCGTTTGTCGAGCTCGGCGAGTTCCAGGAGCAGGGTTTCTTGCGCTCCGATCCAGATGCCGCCGCCCAGATCGGAGATCGGCGCCGTTTCGGGCTGGTATTCGAGCACGTGCAGGAACTCGAGATCGGTGTCGAGCCGCTGCGCGGCCCAGATGGCGTGATCGCAGACATCCTCGGCCCGAGGGGTGTCTGCAATACAGGCGATGACGTGTTTCATGGCCTTCTCCTGGTCGCGGCGCGGGCGGGGCCCGCGGGACGGCGCTGTCCCCTAACTATCGTGCGTTCGGCGGGGCGGTGCAAGCCTGCGCAAAGCAGAGACGGATCCCCCAAAAGGAGGCTGGCGCCCCACAGTTTTGCGGTTTCATCGACGCAGGACTAACCATAGTGAGCCCCCCGGGGCTATGATCGAAGGTTTGTGTGTTGCCCGGCCCTTAGCGTCTCATGCGCCAACTCGATCTACGTCACCTGGTTCTCGGGTTGAGCGTCCTTTCTCTGCTGCTTGGCCTGGCGGGCGCCCTCTATTCGAGCACCGTCGTACAGCGCGAGATCCTCACCAGCAGCACCCTCGAAGACAACCGCGTGTTCGCGCAGAAGCTCGCGCACACGGCCGACGTGTTTCTGCGCAAGGCGCTGTCCGATCTGGCTTATGGCGCCGAGGAAATCGGCGAGGCCGATGGCCGGCCCGACGTGGTCGAAGCCGAGCTGCGCCGCATGCAGAGCCTCGGCACCGACTTCAACACCGTGATCTACGTGCGGGCCGACGGCATGATCGCCGCCCAGGCGCCGCCCTCGGGCGTCCTGCCGCGCCGGGTGACCTCCTCCGAAAGCGCCCGGGCGCTCGCCAGCCGCGAGCCCCGCATCAGCGCGCCTTTCGTATCGCCGACGGGCCGGTGGGTCGTCTCCATTTCGCATCCGGTGTTTCTCGAGGATGGCAGCTACGGCGGCATGGTGGCCGGCGTGTTGTATCTGCACGAGCCCAATGGCTTGAGCGAGTTGCTGGGCGAGCAGGTGCACCGCAACGGCACCGAGCATTACGTGGTCGACGCCGAAGGGGTGGTGCTGTATCACCCGAGGTTCGAGACGGTCGGGGCGGATCTGGTCGACGATCCGGCCGTGGCCGCGCTGATGCGTGGCGAAGAGGGATCCCAGCGGCTGACGGCGCCGCAAGGCGGCGAGATGCTCGCCGGCTACGCGCGCGTGCGCACGGCGGGGTGGGGGCTGGTCGTGCAGCGCCCGGTCGATACCGTGCTGGCCCGCTCGCCCCAGCTGGTGCAACGCACGCTTCAGATCTCCCTGCCGTGGTTGTGCCTGTCCATCCTGTTCGTGTGGTGGCTGGCCAACCGCATCGTGCGCCCGCTCTCGCGCCTGGCCGCGGTGGCGGTCGACCTGGACCAGTTCCGCGCGCCGCGCCGGATCGAGGCCATCAGCGCGTGGTACCGCGAAGCCGATCAGATCAAGCGCTCGCTGGCCGCCGCGCGGCGCCGCATCGGCAACAAGTTCGACCGCCTGCGTCAGGAGAGCCTGACCGACCCGCTGACCGGCACGCTCAATCGCCGCGGGCTCGACGAATACCTGCAGCATGAGATTACGCTGGCCGCGCCGGTGGGGGTGCTGGCGATCGACATCGACCTGTTCAAGTCGGTGAACGACGAGCACGGCCACGCCGCGGGCGACACGGTGCTGCGAGGCATCGCGGCCTTGTTGAGCAAGCGCGCCCGCAGCCACGACATCGTCGGACGGCTGGGCGGAGAGGAGTTCGTCATGCTGCTGCCCGGCGCGCCGCACGATGTGGCGCTGCGCGTGGCCGAACGGATCCGCGTGGATATCGAGGGATTCCAGGCCATCCCGCAGGGCGCGCGCACGGTGTCGATCGGCGTGGCCGCCTATCCGCAGGATGGCGCCACGCTGGCCGAGACGCTGGCGCGCGCGGACCAGGCGCTCTACCGCGCCAAGGCCAGCGGCCGCAATCGGGTGTGCTCCGCGCAGAATCCCGATTGACCCGGCAGCCAGACCGAGCGGCGGGGTCTGGCGGGCAGGCGGCCTATGGCCCGGCCATACGCACAGACGTGGCGCGCGTGAGACGGCGCTTGTTCCGGCCATGGCATGCGCTCGCCGTTGCCATGGTGTGTCGCTATCATAGGTAGCTTGCCCGTCCTGCTGCCTGCCTATGCTACTTCCCATACGCGTGCACCTGCGCAGCCTGATCCTGGGGATCTGCGTGTTCTTCGTGGTGGCCGTCTTCGCCAACACGTTCTACGCCACCTACATCGTCAAGCGCGACGTACTGCTGCAGGACATCCTCGCCTCGCATCGCGTCTACGCCGAGAAGCTCGCGCGCGTCACCGAAAACTACCTGCGCAGCTGCCGTCAGCTGCTGACCACGCTGGGCGACGACCTGGGCGGCCAGCCGCTCACGCCCGCGCGGGCGCAGGCCGCCGTCGAGCACATGCTGCGCGCAAGCGATCTGTTCAATGCGCTGGTCGTGGTCGACACCCGTTCCGTCGTGCTGGCCGGCACCGACGCCACGGCGGACCTCGTCGGCACGCGGGTGGACAGCCCGCAGGCGCGGGCGGCGCTCGAGGCGCACGGCCCGCTGACCGGTCAGCCCTATCGCCGCCCGAACGGGTTGTGGGCGGTGATGCTGTCCCAGCCGATACGGGCCGCCGACGGCAGCGCCCTGGGCTTCGTCGCCGGTCTCATCTATTTGCATGAGCCCGCCATCCTGCAGGCCATCCTCGACGAGCACACGTTTCTCGACGGCACCTATGGCTATGTGGTGGACCGAAGCGGCGCGCTGATCTACCACCCCACCACCACGCGCGAGGGCGAAGTGGTGAGCAATGCGGCCGAGTCCGCCGCCCGGCGCGGCGAGCGCGGCGCCATGCGCTTCGTCAATCAGGAGGGGGTGGACATGCTGGGCGGCTATGCCCCGGTGCCGTCGGCCGGATGGGGCGTGATCATCCAGAAGCCCACCGAGGCCGCGCTCGACCGGGTCGACGCCGCGCTATGGCGCACCCTGATGTACGCCTTGCCGCTGGTGGGCCTGAGCCTGCTGGGCATCTGGTGGCTGTCGGGCCTCATCACGCGGCCCTTGCGCCAACTGGCCCGGGCCGCCACGGCCATGCAGGATCCGGCCACCCCCAACGACGTGCGAACGATCCGCGCCTGGTATCAGGAGGCGGCCGATCTCAGGCGGGGGCTGTTGATCGGCCTGACCGCCACCTTGCGCCGGATCCGGTCGTTGCGGCGCGAGAGCGAGAGCGACCCGCTCACCGAACTGCTCAACCGGCGCGGTCTGCAGAACGTGGTAGAGGCGCTGGAGCGCGCCGACGTGCCGTTCTCGGTGGTCACCTTCGACATCGACCGCTTCAAGACCATCAACGACACCTTCGGCCACCACATCGGCGATCTGTCGGTGCAGGAGGTGGCACGCGCGATCGAGCAGCAGGCGCGCCGGCGCGATGCCGTGGCGCGCCTGGGCGGCGACGAGTTCATGATCGTGCTGCCCCGCGTGCCGCTGGAGGGCGGCGCCGTGTTCGCCGAGCGCCTGCGTGAGTGCGTGGCGCGGCTGCGGGTAGAGGGCGGGCGGCCGATGACGATCTCGGTGGGCGTGGCGCACTTCCCGTCGTCGGGCAAGACCAGCGAGATCGTGTTTCAGCATGCCGACGAGGCGCTGTACGACGCCAAGGAGGCCGGGCGCGACCGCGCTTATGTGTACTCGGCGGCAGGCAGCCGTCCGGCGAGCGACCTCGGCACCGGCGCGGCAGCGCGCCAAGACTGAGCGTCAGGCCGGCTGATCGAGCCAGGGCAGGGCGATCGGCGAGGCCACGAAGCACAGGCCGCCGTTGTCCTGTTTCCAGACGAAGCCGGGCGCGAGCCGGCCCTGCGCCGGGTCGGGCAGCATGAGCACGTGCGGCTCGGTGCGGAAGTCGCCCTCCCAGCCGAGCTGCTCGGCGCGCTCCTGCACCTCATTGAATTGCGCGCGCAACAGATCGTGGTCGATGCCCAGCGGCTCTTCGCGCGCCTCGGCGGTTTCGAGCAGCGCGAAGGCCTCCGCCAGTGTCAGCAGAAAATCCCAGCCCACGTCGATCGGGGCCGTGCGGTAGAGATGCCATTCCATGGTTGTGCTCGCGAGTGATGATGCAGCCATTATCCCGCAAGCCCGCCTCAATAGCCGCGGGCGGCGTCGTACAGATGCGGCAGCGGCTGGCCCCGCTCGGCGAGGTGGATCAACTGCACGGCGTGCTGCGCACGATCGCGCCGCGACGGCGTCGCGCCGTAATGCGGCGTGACGATGATGGCCGGGTGCGACCAGAGCGGCGACGCGGCCGGCAGGGGCTCGGTCTCGAACACGTCGAGCACCGCGCCCGAGAGCCGGCCCGCGTCGAGCGCGGCCAGCAGGGCAGGCTCGTCGAGGTGACTGCCTCGGCCCACGTTGATGACCGCGGCGCCGGCGGGCAGGCGCTCGAAGGTGCGCGCGCCCAGGATGCCCTGGGTGGCGGGCGTGGCGGGGAGCAGGCACACCAGGATGTCGGTGTCGGCCAGAAAGGCATCGAAGCCCGCCACGCCGGCATGCGTGCGCACGCCGGGCAGTTCGGTGGGCGTACGGGACCAGCCCGAGACCGGGAACCCGGCCCGCGCGAGCAGCAGCGCGCTCGCCTTGCCCAGCTGCCCGAGGCCCATGACGCCCACGCGCGTGTCCTGCATGCGCCGCGGCGCGGGCAGGATGTCCCAGCGCCGTTCGGCCTGGTTCAGCGCCATGCGGCGCCCCTCGCGCAACAGCATCAGGGCCGCGCTCAGCACGTATTCGGCCATCACGTCGGGCGTGCTGTCGGTGATCATGCGCGCGATCGGCAGGTGGGCCGGGCGCAGCGGGTCGTCGAGAATGCCGTCCACACCCGCGCCGGCGCTGATGATGAGGCGCAGATCGGGAAGCGCGGCCAGCCCGCCGTGCGGGGGCTGCCACACCAGCGCATAGCGCACGCCGGCCGGATCGGCTTGCGCCGCTTCCCAGCCCAGCACCTCGATGGCGGGGTCGAACGCCTGGAAATGTGCCTGCCACTCGGGCAGGGCGGCCGGGCCGCCGGAAGCGATCGCGATGCGCATGCTCAGACCGTGTAGTTCAGCGCCAGGCGGCCGCCGTCGACGAAGAGCGTCTCGCCCGTGATGTAGCTGGAGGCGTCGCTCAGCAGATAGAGCACGGCATCGGCGACTTCGGCGGGTTCGCCGAGACGGCGCATGGGGGTGCGGCTCAACAGGCGCGCGCGGCCGGCCGGATCGGACATCACGGCGTTCTGCGCGAGCTCGGTGGCGATCGTGCCGGGTGCCACCGCGTTCACGCGGATGCCGCGGTCGATCAGCGCGAGCGCCATCGCGCGCGTGAGCTGGGCGATGCCGCCCTTGCTGGCGTTGTACGACGCGATGGTCGGGATGGCCATGACGGCATTCACCGAGCTCATGTGCACGATCGCGCCGCCTTCGGCGCCGGCCATGGCGCGGGCCACGGCCTGGCCCACCAGAAAGGCGCCCTTGAGGTTCACGCCCATCACGAGATCCCAATCGGCTTCGGTGATGTCGAGAAAATCGCAGGGGCGCACGATGCCGGCGTTGTTGACGAGCTGATCGACCCGCCCGCACTGCGCGAGCGTTTGCGCCAGCGCCGCGTCGACGTCGGCTTTGCTGGACACGTCGCAGCGCTGGTAATGCACGCGCGTGCCGGCGCCGTCCAGTTCACGCGCGAGGGCCTCGCCGGGCGCGTCCGCCACGTCCCAGATGCAGACGGTGGCGCCGGCGCGGGCCAGGGCCCGCACGCACGCGGCGCCGATGCCCTGCGCGCCGCCCGTGACCACGGCGACCTTGCCCTCGAAGTGAAACTGGGTGCTGCTCATAACGACTTCCTTGTTGCTTGAAAAGAATGAAGGGGGCGGCGCAGCCGCGCCGCGCAACCACGCGATCCCGCTGGCGCGGCCGGCGCCGCGCCGCGCAACGCGGCGTCGACACCGGCCGCGGGCTTTCAGCGTTCGACCGTGCGGTTCCAGCGCGCGTTGAAGGCCGGACGGCTGGCGTTGATCACGTCCCAGTCCAGCACCTTCGCGCTTTCCATATAGCCCTGGAACTGCTTGAGCGTGGCGGCATTGGCGGCGTCGGCCTGGACCTTGCGGTTGGACGGGAAGTGACCGCCGAACTCCAGCGCGGCCTTCTGCGCCTCGGGCGACAGCAGGTACTGCGCGAGCTTCTGCGACAGGGCCGGCTCGGTGTTGTTGGCGATCACGCACTCACCCACCATGAGAATCACGGAGCCTTCCTTGGGCTGCGCATACTCGACCGGAATGTCGCGTTTCTTGAGACGCGCGATCGCGGTCGGCGTGAGCGGGAAGATCGCCGCCTCGCCGCCCTGGATCATCTCCGCCAGCTTGGCCGAGTTCGGAATGTACTCGAGCACGTTGGGGCCGATCGTGTCGCTCCACTTCTTGAAGCCGGGCTCCGGATTCTTGTCGTCGCCGCCCAGGATGCGGTTGTACATCAAAAAGGCGTGCAGGCCGAACGTGCTGCCCGATGCCGACTGGAACACGACCTTGCCCTTGTACTTGGGATCCGCCAGGTCCATCCAGGAGGTGGGCGGGGCCCAGCCCTTGTCGGCGAAGATCTTGGTGTTGTAGCCCAGGCCGGTCATGCCGATGTCGATACCTGCGGCCATGCGGTCCTTCATGATGGCGGTGGGGTACAGATCCTGGAAGACCGGCGCGTCGTCCATTTTCTGGCACAGGCCCATCGAGATCGCGCGCGCCATCACGCCGTCATCGAGGAACATCAGGTGCATCTGCGGCTTGTCCTTGTAGGCCTGGGCCTTGGCCAGCACGTCGGTGGAGGTGCCGGGCACCACCACGATCTTCACGTTGTTGGCCTTCTCGAATGCCGGGAATACGTGCTGCGTGAAGGCGCGTTCCATGTCGCCGCCATTCATGCCCACGTACAGCGTCTTCTGCTGCGCGACGGCCCCGGCCGAGGCTGCCAGCATCAGTGCGCCCGCGACCCAACCCCCGATTTTTTTGACGCGCTGTTGTGCGCCGCGATTCCGATTGATCATGTTGACTCCAGCGATTGCTCACGAGAAAGCTCGGATCGATGCGCGGCCTCATGAGCGGGGACCGCGTATCGTTCGACGCCAAATGCGTCGATAGGGATGGTCGACGTGCCATCGACGACCAATTCAGAAAGGATCTCGCCGATCGCTGGGCCGACCTGAAAGCCCGCGCCCGAGAGGCCGAAGGCATGGATCAGGCCGGGCACGCGCCGGCTCGGGCCCAGCACGGGGTTGTGGTCAGGCATGCTGCCTTCCACGCCCGTCCAGAACCGGATGACGTGCGCGCCGCGCAGCGGCGGCAACAGCTCGGCGGCCCTGGCGAGCAGGGCGGGCAGGGCGCTGCGCGCGGGACGTGCGTAGCCATCGGGCTGCATCACGCCACGTCCGCCACCGATCACGCAGTTGCCGCGGTCGACCTGGCGCGCGTAGATGCCGCCGCCCTGCATGCCGAGGCTCACGGCCATGAACTGCGGCAGCGGCTCGGTCACCATCATGAGCGGATGGATGACATCTTCGGGCACGGGTTCGCCGAAGCCGGCGGCGATGTCGCCCGCCCAGGCCCCGGCGCAGTTGAGCAGGTAACGCGCGCGGATGCGCGGGCCCTGTTCGGTCTCGACCTCGAAGCGCTGGCCGTCGTGCGTGGCGCGCGTGACCCGCGTGTTTTCGAGGATGCATGCGCCGGCCGCGGCGGCGGCCTGCGCGAACGCGGGCGATACGAGTCGCGGGTTGGCGTGGCCGTCGTCGGGGCAGAGCGATGCGCCGGCCAGATCGGCGCTCAGCCAGCCGAAGCGGCGGCGCAGCTCATTCGTGCCGATCAGCTGCAGATTCATGCGGTAGCCGCGGGTGGCGTCGCGATACTGTTCGAGCGCGTGCAGGTCGGCCTCGGTGCGCGCCAGCTTCAGATGGCCGCTGCGAACATATTCGCCGTCGGTGCCGATCAGCGCGGGCAGTTGCTGCCAGAGTTCGTGCGCGCGGGCGGTGAGCGGCATCTGCGACAGCGGCCGGCCCTGGCGGCGCACGCCGCCGTAATTCACGCCGCTGGCCTTGGCGCCGCACGCCCCCATGTCCAGCAAGGTCACGTCGACGCCGCGGCGGCGCAGGAACAGCGCGGCGCTCGCGCCGACGATGCCGCCGCCGATGATGACGACCTCGGTGTTCCGTGGCGCGTTCTCGGGGCGGTTCATCGTGATTGCTCCGCCGCGGGCGGCGCCACGAACGTGATCGGAATCGGCTTGATGGGCGGCTGATTGCGCAGGCGGCCCACCGCGCCGGGGGCCACGCCCAGCGCATGGGCCAGCACCTCGGCGGCGCCGGCGCCGCACATCCGGCCCTGGCAGCGGCCCATGCCCACGCGGGTCAGCGCCTTCAAGCGGTTCATCTCGCGCGCGGCGCCGCTGGCCGCGGCGGCGCGCAGCGTTCCGGCCGTGATCTCCTCGCAGCGGCACAGCACCACCTCGTCGTCGATCTCGCGGGCCCAGTCGGCCGGGAAGGGAAAGGCGCGTTCCAGGGCATCGCGGATCCGGCTGATTCGGGCCAGACGCCGCTCCAGGGCGGCGGCGCGGCGCGAATCGAAGGGCAGCCCAGCGTCCTGCAGCACCGCCAGTGCGGCGCGTTCACCCGCCATTTCCGCGGCGTCGGCGCCGGCGATGCCGGCACAGTCACCGGCCAGATAAACGCCTGCCGCGGAGCTGCGGCCCGCGGCATCGCGGCGCGGCAGCCAGTTGCGGTCGCGCTCGTTGAAGTCGAACTCGCAGCCGGTCAGCGCGGCCAGCTGCGTCTCGGCGCGCAGCGCGAGGCCGTAGCCCACGGCATCGCAGTCGGTCTGGTGTTGCCGGCCGGCCGCATCCTGCCAGACCAGGCCGGCGACGCGATCCGCGCCCAGCACGCGCAGCGGCTTCACGCCGCCGTGCAATGGCACGCCATGCGCGCGCAGCCACGCCATGTAATACATGCCCCGGGCCAGCAGCAGGGGCGCGGCGAGCATGCCGGGCAGACCGCGCATGCGGTCCGCCGCGCCGGCCGTGTCGAGCACGGCGGCGACATGCGCGCCGGCGCGAGCGTATTGATAGGCCACGAGGTAGAGCAAGGGGCCGGTGCCCAGAAACACCACCGCTTCGCCGATGGCACAGCCCTGATACTTGAGGGCCACCTGCGATCCGCCGAGCGTGTAGACGCCGGGCGTGAGCCAGCCCGGAAACGGCAGCACGCGGTCGGTCGCGCCCGTGGCGATGATGAGGTGCCGATACGGCAGTTCGCTGCCCACGCCGTCGCGGATGAGGTCGAGCATGCCGTCCTCGCCGTTCCATACCAGCGTGCCGGGGCGATAGTCGATGCGTGCCGCGAGGCCCTCCATGGCGCGATGCACGGCGTCGGCCTTGCGATGCTCCGAGCCGTACAACGCGCGCTTGTCGCGCACGAATCCGGGCGGAGGCTGCCGGTAGATCTGTCCACCGGCGCGCGGGGCCTCGTCGATCACGATGGGGCGCAGTCCCGCGTTCGCCAGGGTCTGGGCCGCGCGCACACCGGCCGGTCCCGCGCCCACGATGACAGGCGATAGTGCCGGGCTCATGGCGTCTCCGTCAGCGGGCGGGTCCGCACACGCATGCCGGCGAGTACCTGCGTCGAGCAGGCGCGCACGCGCGTGCCGTCCTCCAGCTGCATCCAGCAGTCCTGGCAGGCCCCCATCATGCAGAATCCGGCACGCGGCGCGCCGCTGAACTCCGAGCGGCGCAGCCGCTCACCGTGGGTGAGCACGGCGGTCAGCAGCGTGTCGCCGGCGAGTGCCGTGACGGGTTCGCCGTCGAGCATGAAAGTCAGCGCCGGCCGGTCGATTTCGGCCACGCGTTTGAGCAAGGGCATGATGCTGCCGGTCTCCGGGGTTGCCTGATGGGATGAGGTGCGATCACTTCTGGCCGACCAGCACGCGGTCCAGGCCATAGACCCGGTCGAGCAGCAGCATGGTGACGGCGGTGAGTGCGATGACCAGCGCGGAAATCGCCGCCATCATCGGATCGATCGATTCGGTCGCATACATGTACATGCGCACGGGCAGCGTCACCGTGCTGGGCGCGGTGATGAAGATCGACATCGTCAGCTCGTCGAAGCTGTTGATGAAGGCGAGCAGCCAGCCGCCCGATACGCCCGGCAGGATCAGCGGCAGGGTGACCTTGAAGAACACCGTTGCGCGGCTCGCGCCCAGGGACAGCGCCGCGTGTTCGATCGAGCGGTCGAAGCCCACCAGCGCGCCGATCACCAGCCGCATCACGTATGGCGTGATCACCACCACGTGCGCCAGGATCAGCCAGCCGAAGCTGCCCGTGGTCCCCATCAGCGCGAAGAAGCGCAGCAACGCGACCCCCAGCACCAGATGCGGAATCATGAGCGGCGAAAGAAACAGGCCGTTGAGCACGTCGCGGCCCGGAAAGCGGTAGCGCGTGATCGCGATGGCGGCCGGCACGGCCAGACACGAGGCGATGCTTGCCGCGCAGAAGGCCAGCCACAGGCTATTGCGAAACGCCTGCATGAAATCCGAGTGCGCGAAGACCGCGCGGAACCAGCGCAGCGAGAACTCCGTGGTCGGAATCGAAAGTGTGGAGCCGGGCGTGAAAGCCACCAGGCAGACGATGGCCAGCGGGGCCAGCACGAAGGCCACGACCAGCGCGTTGAAGGCGAGCGCGATGGCGCCGTTCTTTTGCATGGGATTCTCCGGCTCAGCCCAGGCTGCGGCGATAGCTGCGCTCGACGATGCGGTTGTAGCTCAGCATGATGATCAGATTGGCCAGCAGCAGCAGCACGGCGATGGCGGCGCCCAGCGGCCAGTTCAGCTCGGTGAGGAACTCGTCGTACACGATCGTCGCCACCATCTTGAGACGGCGTCCGCCCAGCAGCGCCGGGATGGCGAACGAGCTTGCCGCGAGGCCGAACACGATCAGGCTGCCCGACAGCAGACCGGGCGTGGCCTGCGGCAGGATCACCCGCAGGAAGGTCTGCGTGCGCGAGGCGTTGAGCGAATAGGCGGCCTGTTCGACGGTCGGATCGAGCTTTTGCAGCGAGGTCCAGACCGGAATCACCATGAAGGGCAGCATCACGTGCACCAGGCCGATGATGACCGCGGTCGGCGTGTAGAGCAGCGAGCCGAGTCCCATCGCGTCCGATGCTGCGCCGATCGGGCCATTCGGGCCGAGCAGCAGGCTCCAGCCGAAGGCGCGCACCACCAGCGAGATGAGCAGCGGCGACAGCACCACCAGCAGGAAAATCGAGCGCCAGGGCTTGCGCATGCGGCTCAGGATGTAGGCCTCGGGCAGCCCGATCGCCGCGCAGATCAGCGTGGTGAGCGCCGAGATCCAGAACGTGCGCCAGAAGATCTCGAGGAAGTACGAGTCCGTCAGCACCTCGCCGTATTGCGAGAGCGTGTAGCCCGGCTGGATGCCGGTGTTGTAGTCGAACTGGGCGAACGACAGCAGCAGCGTGAGCGCCAGCGGCGTCAGCACCATCGTCAGGAACAGCAGGGCCAGCGGTATCGAACCGAGAATGGCGGCGGCGCCATCGGTGCGGGGCCGCGGTGCGGCCGGCGCCGCCAGGGTGTGGGAGGGGCTGTTCATGTCAGGCCTCGGCGGCGGCGGGCAGCACCCGCACGATTTCGGCCGGCCAGTCCAGGCCCACGGTCGCGCCATCGCCGTGCGGCGCGCGCCCGTCGTTGGGCGCGAGCATCAGCAGGGGGCCGGCGGCGGTGTCGAGCTCGTACTGCCATTGGCTGCCCAGGAAGTAGCGGATCGTGACGCGGCCGTCCAGCTTGCCCGCGCCCGGCGCCACCGCCACGAGCTTTTCGGGCCGCAGCGACACGCTCACCCGGTCGCCCGCGCGGACGCTGCCCGGCCGCATGCCGGCCGCGCTCACCCGCAGCGCCAGGGTGCCGGCGCGCACATCGGCGCCCTCGGCATCGATCCGATCGACCGTGCCGTCGAGCATGTTCGTCTTGCCGACGAAGCGCGAGATGAAGTGGGTCTCCGGATGCTCGTACATGCGGTAGGGCGCATCGATCTGGGTCGCGCGGCCGTCCTGCATCACGACCACGCGATCGCTGATCGAGAGCGCTTCGGCCTGATCGTGCGTGACCATGATCGTGGTGGTGCCGGTCTTGCGCTGGATATCGCGCAATTCGAACTGCATTTCCTCGCGCAGCTGTGCGTCGAGATTGGACAGGGGTTCGTCGAGCAGCAGCACCGGCGGCCGGATGACGAGCGCGCGCGCGAGGGCCACGCGTTGCCGTTGTCCGCCGGAGAGCTCGCGGGGATAGCGCTCGGCATGTTTGTCGAGCCGCACCATCGCCAGCGCGTCCCGCGTGCGGGCGTCGCGCTCGGCGCGTCCCACTTTGCGCATCGCCAGGCCGAAGGCCACGTTGTCCTGCACGGTCATGTGGGGGAAGAGGGCGTAGCTCTGGAACACGATGCCCAGTCCGCGCGTATTGGCTTTGGCGTGCGTGATGTCGCGTCCCGCCAGGGTGATGGCACCGCGCGTGACGTCCGCGAAGCCCGCGATCATTTGCAGCGTGGTGGTCTTGCCGCAGCCCGAGGGCCCGAGCAGCGAGACGAATTCTCCCTGCTCCACGCTCAGGTTCATGTCGGAGACCACGCACAGGTCGCCGTAGTACTTGGAGACGTGCTCCAGTCTGAGAAAAGCCATTTTCCGCCCCGTTTGGCCGTGCTTGCGGCCTTGTGCTGACTGACCTCGCGACCACCCCGGTGGTGGCCGGGGCCGTCATTCGATGCAGCGCAGTCTAGGAGGGCGTCATTTGGCGGGTCAAGGGTGTTTTTCCGTACACGTGAATTTTTCTTGAATAAATTCCGTAAAATGGAACGAAGGTTTTTAAGAGTGCTTATTTTTTCCGATCAAGGAAAACGAATGGCGGATAAAAAAGGGGCTGGCGAGTCCGGCGCGCCCGGATCGCTGCAGCGGGCCTTCAGCGTGTTGCGCGTACTCGCCGAGGCACAGGGCGAGCGCCTGCGCCTGACCGAGATCGCGGCGCGCACCGGCCAGGCGCCGGCGACGGCGCACCGCGTGTTGCAGGCCCTCATCCAGGAAGACATGGTCGAGCAGCCGGCGCAGAGCAAGGCCTACCAGCTGAGCGTGGCGTTCTTCGCGCTGGCCGCGTCGGCGGGCAACCGCCACTCCACGCTGCGCGATGTGTGCCGGCCGGCGCTGCTGCGCCTGTCAGGCATGCTCAACGACACCGTGTTCGTGCTGGTGCGCCACGGCTTCGATGCGGTGTGCCTGGATCGTATCGACGGGCCGTTTCCGGTGCGTTCGCACACGGGCGATATCGGCGGCAAGATGCCGCTCGGCCTGGGCCAGGCGGGTCTGATCCTGCTCGCCCGGCTGCCCGAAGCCGAGCGCGAGGAAGTGATCCGATTCAATATTCCGCGTCTGCGCCACCTCGGCTTCATGGACGAGATCTCGGTGCGCGTTCTGCTGAAAGAGTGCCTGGAGAAAGACTACGCGCTCAGCTCCGGGCCGGCGCTGTATCCCGGGACCATGGGCCTGGCCGTACCGATCACCGACCGCAACGGCACGGTGGTCGCAGCCCTCAGCGTGGCCGCGCCGTCGGAACGCATGACGCCGGAACGGGTGCCGATGATCGTGGAAATGTTGCGGCGCGAGGCCCAGCAGATCGGCGCGCGCATCAACCCGTTCGACCCGGCGCTGCGCCGCCCGAATCACTTCCTGGGTGGCGGTGGCAGCGTGGATGCGAGCTGAGGGCAGGTGCGCGCTGCGCGCGGTCAGGTTTCGCTGCTGAACTGCACGCTGGCCCCGCCCGTGGACAGCAAAAAGCCCTCGGCGTAGACATTGCGGATCGAAAACGGCGAGTCCGCGACCTGCAACAGCTTCTTGCGCACGCGATACATCAGGCTGTCGATGCGGTGAGGATCGAACGCGTAGTCGGGGATGCCGAGCGCATGGCACAGCGCCTGATGGCGCACCGGAAACGTAGGGTTCTGCAGGAGCAGCGAGAACACGGTGCCTTCGCGGTCGGTGAGCTTGATCGATGCGCCGTCGGACGGCCGCAGCAGCAGGCTGGCCGCGCGGTCGAACACCCATCCGGGCGCGGCTTTCGCGCAGGCGTGGCGCGCCTGCGCCGCGAGGCGGCGCGCCAGCGCGGTCAGGGTGGCCGTCAGGATCGGCAGCTTGATCGGCTTGATGAGGTAGTAGTCGGCCCCATCGGTGAGGGCGCGGATCTGATCGTCGAAATGCGTGCGCGCGGTGAGCACGATGATGCCCAGGCCGGGCAGACGCTGCCGGATGCCCGGAATCTCGTCGCGGATGTCGCCATCGCTGAGCAACGCGTCGGTCAGCAGGATCTGGGGGCCGGTTTCGTTCAGGGCGGTCAACGTCTCTTCGCAGCTCGTGCACAGGGTGCTGCTGTAGGCGAGTTGTGCGACGTGGGTCTGGAGAATGTGGCCCCACTCGGGGTGGTCTTCGGCAATGAGGATGCGCATCGGAAACGGGGTCGGCGGAAGGGGGAGCGACGTGCCGGAACCCTGTGGCACCGGCTCGAGGATGCCGACGCGGCAATGACCGCTAGCGGCCCTCGTCGCACTCCTGTAATTAGGGGCGAATCCGGGTGGCAAGCGAATAGAAGAATTGCGAAATAGCCTGGTGGCCGGCGCAGGTCTCAGGGTTTCTGTCGGCTGCCTCTCTTGCTTGCTTCCTTCCTTCGTTGCTTCCTTCGTTCCTTCCTTCCTTCGTTCGTTCCTTCCTTCGTTCGTTCCTTCCTTGCTTCCCTGCTTTCCTGCTTCATTCGTCGCTTCCTTCGTCGGCGCGCACACGGTGCGACCAGGGCGGGCGAAGCCGCGGGCGCGTGTATTCGGGAGGATGGAGGCGGCGATGGCGACTTATAAACAGGGCTCGCGTCGGCCTGTTTACCCCTCAACGAACCGGCTGGCGCGTACCGCACGAGTCGCGGGCCCAGTGCCCGCGCATCGTTCCTCCGGCGGTCCTGTGCCGAAGGCGCCGCCTTTGGCACTTTTTTTGTGCCCGTCATCCGCTCTTCGGTCGGCTCCTTCCGGTTCTCCCGATGCCTCCGGTGCCTCCGGTACCCCGGCGCCTCCGGTCCCCCCGGTCCCCCCGGTCCCCCGGTCCCCCCGGCGCCTCCCGGCCCCTCCCGGCTCTTCCCGATTCTCCCGGCTCCTCCCGGTTCACTCTGTTCGGTCGGTTCTCCCGGTCCTACCCGTTCTGTCGGTTCTGCCGGATAGTCATTTCCAGTCGTCCGGCTTTATTCGGCGAGCAATCCGTTCTACAGTAGCGCCTCGACAAGCCGCCGCTTCGATCGTCCACCGCGGCGCGCCACCTGACCTCGCGTCAAGCTCCGATATCACCTAGTCCATAGCCCGTTGACCGGGCCAGTCCGCGTTGCCTTTTTGCGCAGCGCAGGGAACACCATGCTTTTGCCCATTCTGCTGCTGTCGGCGGCCGGATTCACCATCCTGACCACCGAATTTCTCATCATCGGCCTTTTGCCGCCCATGGCGCGCGACCTTCAGGTCACCGTGTCGCAGGCCGGCCTGCTGGTGTCGCTGTTCGCCTTCACGGTGGCGGCCGCCGGCCCGTTCCTGACCGCCCTGATGGCCAACATCGAGCGCAAGCGCCTGTTCATCGGCGTGCTGATCGTGTTCGGCCTGTCCAACGTGGCGGCCGCGCTGGCGCCCAACATCTGGGTCATGGCCGTGGCGCGCTTCATTCCGGCGCTCACGCTGCCGGTGTTCTGGTCGCTCGCCAGCGCCACCGCGGTCGAGATCGTCGGCCCGGCCTACGCGGGCCGCGCCATTTCCACCGTGGCCTTCGGCATCGTCGCGGCCACGGTGTTCGGCATTCCGATCGGCGTGCTGATCTCCGACGCGTTCGGCTGGCGCGCCGCCTTCGGCGTGCTGGCGGCCGTGGCGTTCGCCAAAGCCTTGCTGCTGATGGTGTATTTCCCCCAGAAGCGCATGGCCGGCGAGACCATCCGCTTCGCCACGCAGCTTCGCATCGTGCGCGACCCCGTCGTGGTCACCCACGTGCTGCTGTCGCTGCTGATCTTTACCGGCATGTTCACCGCCTACACCTATCTGGCCGACATGCTGGAGCGTCTCGGCGGCTTCGACGGCAAGGTCGTGGGCTGGAGCATGATGGCGTTCGGCGGTATCGGCATCCTGGGCAACTGGATCGGCGGCCGGCTGGTCGACCGAAGCCCGCTCGGCACCACGCTGTTTTTTGCCGCCCTGATGGCCTTCGGGCTGACCTTCGTCACCGCCGTGATGGACGCGCCCGTGCTGCTGGCCATCGCGCTGGGCGCCTGGGGCATCGCGCAGGCCGCGCTGTTCCTCGTGTGCCATGTGCGCGTGATGAAGTCCGCGCCGCAGGCGCCGGCCTTCGCCGCCTCGCTGAACATCTCCGGCGCCAACATCGGCATCGGCGTGGGCGCCGTGATCGGCGGCGCGATCATCGACCGGCTGGGCCTGGCCGCGCTGGGCTGGACCTCCGCCCTGATCGTGGCGGCGGCGATCGCGGTGGGCGTGGCGCTGATGGGCGCCACGCGCCGGGCCCGCGCCCGCGATGCCCGGGGATCGGCCGAGGCCCACGCGCTGACGTGCCCCACGCCCGCGTCCTGCGCGGAAGGCCGGGGCTGAGGGAGAGGGGGGCGCTCGTTCACGGGCGCCGGGGCTCCGGCCGGCGGGACGCCGGGCTTCGTAACGCCAGCCGCCGGGGCGCCGGCCGCCCGACCGCCGGCCGCTGACCTTCGCGCCGCCGGGGCAGCGCCCCGCGAAAACCCGTCCCGCTTTTGGCGTACAATAGAGATCACCTGGGGCCGATCCGGATTCGACGTGGGTCATGAAGCAGCTCAGGGCATGCCGAGCACCAGTACGCTCGTAAAACCACTGGAAACAAACTAAACGCCAACGACGAGCGTTTCGCTCTCGCCGCTTAAGCGGTGAGCCGCTGCACTGATCTGTCCTTGGGTCAGGCGGGAAGAGGCAACTCTTTAGGGGGGTAACCCCCGAACCGCAGCAGCGACATTCACAAGGAATCGGTCTGCGCTGGGGTCACACGGCGTAGGTTTAAATTACGTGAATCGCCCTGGTCCGGCCCGTTGATCGGCTAAGTCCAGGGTTAAATCCAAATAGATCGACTAAGCATGTAGAACTGACTGTGGAGGGCTTGCGGACGGGGGTTCAATTCCCCCCGGCTCCACCACTATTCAAAACCCCAACCCTTCGCGGTTGGGGTTTTTTCTTTTGGGCTTCCTCTCGCCCGTCACGCGCTCGGCAATCTCCCCGGCGCATGCCGGGCCACCCTATGGGTAGCCCGCGTCCGCCCCACGCGACGACGCCCGCGCGTATTCCTTTCCATTCTTTCCGGCCCGACGCGCCCGAGTCGCCCCGCCCTGAACCGGCGTCGCGCTCGCTTCCCGCCACACCGATCCCGTCCTGACATGCGCCCGCGCCGCCTGGGTGGTTCTGCGCCGGCGCCGCTCTGGGCGCGCCTCGTCGTCGGCGCAACCGCGCTGCCGCAACCGCGCCGCCGCAATGGCGTTTCTTCCATTCATTGCGAGGATGTGTGTGAGTCTTCGGCCCTCGCGAAATTTAGGATGAAAAAATTTTGCGGATATGCGCGATTGCATAGCGATCGCAGGCTCGGAAGGGACCAAGAGAATGGCATTTTTCCCGGTATTTCTATCGGTCGTCTATGTGGTGCGCAACCAGGCCCATCAGCTGGAGAGCATCGTCCGGAACGCCACCGAAAAACTGTCATCGCTGGTGCCCGCGTGCGAGCTGATCATCGTCGACAACGCGTCCGATGACGACAGCATCTGCGTCCTCAAAAACCTGACCGGGCATTCGGGCTACCCGGACATGCAGGTGTATGCGCTCACCAAAGAGGTCGATGGCGACACCGCGTCGTGGGTCGGGCTGGAAAATGCGCTGGGCGATTTCGTGGCGGTGATCGATCCCATGCTCGACGACATCGGCTTTCTGCCCGAAATGCTCGATAAGGCGGTGCTGGGGGCGGACGTGGTGTTCGCCAACAACCGCCAGAAGCCGCCCCGCAGCCTGGCGTATCGCGCCGCGTGCGCCGCCTTTAACTTTCTGTACAAGGTCTTCAACGGCATTCATCTGGCCAAGGACGCGCCCCAGTATCGTCTGCTGAGCAAGCGCGTCGTGAACTTCATCATGCAGCATCCCCAGCCGGCCGTGTCTTATCGGCACCTGCCGGCCACCGCGGGATTCGCGCGCATCAATCTCGAGTACAGCACCCCGCCGCGCGCCAACAACACCAAAAAACTTCGCGAAAGCATCGATCGCGGCACGCGGCTGCTGGTTTCCACGACGCATGCGCCGATGCGGCTCGTCACCTCGCTGTCGCTGTTCGGCGCGCTCGCCAATCTGGTTTATTCGCTGTACGTGGTCGCCGTCGCGCTGTTCAAATCCGACGTGGCGCCCGGTTGGGTCAGCCTGTCTTCCCAGCTGTCGGGCATGTTTTTCCTGATTTCGCTCGTGCTGCTGGTGCTGGGCGAATATGTGCTGCATATGGCGAGCCTCAGTAACGAGGGGCCGCTTTATCACGTGGGCCAGGAGTTCACGAGCACGCGCATCAGCCGCCGCGAAAAGCTGAATATCGAGAGTGTTTCGCCAACGGCGGCGCGCGATTCCCGCCCCTCGGATCAGGCCGCGGCATGAACGTGTCGTTTCCGGATTCGGACGCGGATGCCGTCGTCATCGGCGGCGGCTTCTACGGCGCCGCGATCGCCATCTACCTAGCCAGACATCGCGGCATGCGGCGCGTCGTTCTGCTGGAGCGCGAGCGCACGCTGCTGTCACGCGCGTCGTACAACAACCAGGCGCGCGTGCACAACGGCTATCACTATCCCCGAAGCTTCACGACGGCCTTCCGCAGCCGGATCAACATGCCGCGCTTCGTGCACGACTGGCCGCAGGCGGTCAAGCGCGACTTCGTCAAGCTGTACGCGATCGCAAGACGCAATTCCAAGGTCACGGCCAGGCAGTTCGAGCGCTTCTGCCGCGAGATCGGCGCCAGCATCAAGCCTGCGGAGCCCGGCCTGAAAAGGCTGTTCGAGCCGAGGCTGATCGAAGACGTGTTTCTGGTCGAGGAGTACGCCTTCGACGCGACCCGGCTGGCGGCGTGGGCCGTCGATGCGCTGCGGGAGGCGGGCGTCGAGATCCAGACCTCCAACCGCGCGCTGGCGATCTTCCGGTCGGCGACCGACCCGCGCCTGAGCGTCGCGACCGAGGCGAAGTCGGGCGAGCGCTCGCCCATCCGCTGCCGCTACGTTTTCAACTGCACCTACAGCGGGCTCAATCAATTCTCCGGCGATTTTCCCGGCACGCAGACGCGCCTCAAGCAGGAAGTGACCGAGATGGCGCTGATGCAGGTGCCCGCCGTGCTCGAGGACATCGGCGTGACCGTAATGGACGGCCCGTTCTTTTCGATGATGCCCTTTCCCGCGCGCGGCCTGCACACCCTGTCACACGTCCGTTATACCCCGCACTGCCAGTGGCAGGACCAGCGCGGTGCCGACCCCTACGAGCGGCTCGGTCACTACGACCGCGTCACGCGGGTCGACCGGATGGTGCGAGACGTGGGCCGTTATCTGCCGGCGGTGAGCGATGCGAAGTATGTGGAATCGCTCTTCGAGGTAAAGACGGTGCTGATGAAAAACGAAGTGGACGACGGCCGGCCCATTCTCTTCGAAAAACACGCGGACCTGCCCGGCTGCTATTCGGTGCTGGGCGGAAAAATCGACAACATTTACGACGTGCTCGAAAAGCTCGAGACGGAAGATTTCACGGTGGCGCTGGCGTCATGAATCAAAACGCTCTGATCGGATGCTCCGGTTTTGTCGGCACCACGCTGCTCAGGCAGGCGCGGTTTGCCGCGCTCTATCGTTCGACCAATATCGCGGAGATCGCGCATCGGGAGTTCGATGTCGTCGTGTGCGCGGGCGCCCCGGCACAGAAGTGGCTCGCCAATCGCGATCCCGCCGCCGACCGTGCGCGTATCGAAGGCCTGACGGACCACCTCCGAACGATCACGTGCAAGACCTTCATCCTGATCAGCACGGTGGATGTTTTCAAACAGCCGGCCAACGTCGACGAAGCCACACGGGTCGATGAGCGGGGACTGCATCCTTACGGCCTGCATCGCCGGCAGCTCGAAACCTTCGTCGAGCAGACGTTTGCCCGGCCTCTGATCGTCCGCTTGCCGGGTCTGGTCGGGCCGGGATTACGCAAGAACGTGATTTTCGATTTCCTGAACCACAACAATCTCCAGGCCATCGAGAGTCGCGGGATATTCCAGTTCTATCCCATGATCAACCTCTGGTATGACATCCAGGCCGCGCTGGCGGCGGGCCTGTCCCTGGTGCATCTGACCGCCGAACCCATCAGCGTGGCGGACGTGGCGCTGCATGGATTCGGACGGCGCTTCGCGCAGACACTGGATGCGCCGCCCGCACGCTACGACATGACAAGCCGGCATGCGCCACGCTTCGGGTCGCCCGGCCCGTATCAGTACAGCGCGCGCGAAACCATCCAGGCGATCCGGGCCTATGCCCAGTCCGAACCGCTGACCGTGCAGACCGGCCCCGGAGACGCATCGTGAGGCTCGCGATCTCCAACATCGCCTGGGATACCACCGAGGACGCCTGCGTCGCCAGCCTGCTGGCCCGGTTCGCCGTGGACGCCATCGATATCGCGCCCGGCAAGTACTTCCCGGATCCCGCCAGGGCCACCGACCACGACATCGATCACGTCGGCCGATGGTGGGCCGACCGCGGCATCGCGCTGACGGGCATGCAGGCGCTGCTGTTCGGCACGACGGGGCTGAATCTGTTCGGCGCGAGCGAGCGTCAGGAAGCGATGCTGGCGCATCTGCGGGCCGTGTGCCGCATCGGCGCGCGCCTGGGCGCCACGCGCCTGGTGTTCGGGTCTCCCAAGAACCGTGACCGCACGGGTTGGCGCGATGCCGACGCCTTCGATCACGCCGTCGGCTTCTTCCGCCGCCTGGGCGCCGTGGCGCGGGAGCACGGTGTCCTCGTATGCCTGGAGCCGAATCCCGCGCGTTACGGCTGCAACTTCATGACCACCAGCGCCGAGACGGTCGAGGTCGTCGACGCAGTGGGGCACGCGTCGATCCGCATGCAGTTCGACACCGGCGCCTTGACGATCAACCAGGAGTCGCCCGAAGACCTGCTGCTGCGCAGCGCCGGCCTGATCGGGCATGTGCATGCCAGTGAGCCCGACCTGCTGCCCCTGGGCGAGGGGGGCACCGACCATCGGCGGATGCACGCCGCATTGCGGCGCCATCTTCCCGATCACGTGGTGTCGATCGAAATGCTCGCGGCACGCGATGAGCCTCATCTTCAGGCGATCGAGCGGGCGCTGACCTGCGCGCTCGCGTGCTATCGCACCGCACCGGGGGCAGCCGGATGAAGTGGTTGATTCTGTTGCTCGGCATCGTCGCCAACGCGTCGGCGAGCGTCCTGGTCAAGCTGGCCATGACGGCACCCAGAAAGTTTCCCTCTCTCACCGATCCCGTCGCCGCGCTGGTCAACTGGCCGTTCTGGCTGGGCCTGGGCCTGTACGGCGCCGCCTTTCTGCTCTATGCCGCGGCGTTGGCCAGGCTTCCCCTGCACGTCGCGCACCCGATCCTGACGGCCGGTGCGATCGCCACGGTCGCCTGCGCGTCCGTCGTGCTGTTCCGTGAGCCGTTTCAATGGAGCACGGGCGTCGGCATCCTGCTTGTGATGGCAGGGGTGGCACTCATCACGGCACGGCTTGCATAAAACATGAACACCAGACACGAGATCTCTCCCGCGGGCCGGGCCGCCTGGCGCGTGCCCGCCATGGACATCCCCCTGTGGTCGGGCAGGCGCCATCCCTATTGCGTCGTGATTCCCGTCATCAACGAAGGCGAGCGAATCAAACGCCTGCTCGGGCGTATGCAACACCAGCATATTCCTGCGATCGCGGACATCGTCATCGTCGACGGGGGCAGCACCGATGGCTCGCTGGCAACGGACATGCTGCGCCAGTTGGGCGTGCGCGGTTTGCTGATCAAAACCGGCCCCGGAAAGCTGAGCGCCCAGCTTCGATGTGCCTATGCCTTTGCGCTGGATCAGGGTTACGAGGGCATCATCACCCTCGATGGCAACGACAAGGACGATCCCGAAGCCATACCGCGCTTTATCGACGCGCTGCAGGACGGCGTCGATTTTGCGCAAGGGTCGCGCTTTCTGCCGGGCGGGGTGGCCGTGAACACGCCGGCGTCACGCGCTTTCGCGATCCGCTGTATCCATGCGCCGTGCTTGAGCATCGCTTCGGGATTCCGCTGGACAGACACCACGCAGGGCTTCCGCGCCTACAGCCGCCGGATGTTGCTGGATCCCCGGATCGCCCCGTTCCGCGATGTCTTCATGACCTACGAGCTGCTGGCCTATCTGTCATGCCGGGTCCCGCAGCTCGGCTACGTGTGCCGCGAGGTGCCGACGGCCAGGCGCTATCCGGTCGGCGAAGTCCCGACCAAGATCAACGGCTTCAAGGGCAATTGGGCCGTGCTGACCATTCTTTTTCGAGCCTGCCTGGGTAAATACGATGTGGCATAAGGTCGGGGCGATGTCGGGATGCCTTGAGAAAATGTTCCTGACCCACGGGCGCCGTATTTACGCGTGGCTGTTCGCGCTGTTGCTGCTTCTGTTTGCCGGCCTGAGTCTGCGCTATCAATACCTGCTGCTCGATTATCGGGAGTGGGGTGACGAGTCCGAGACCATCGTGACCGCGAAGATGATGGCGGCAGGGATGCGGCTCTATGCCGACATTTTCAATCATCACGGTCCACTTACGTTCTTGCCGGGGCTGGTGCTCGAGAAGCTCGGCGACGTCGGGATCGCCGGCCACCGCGCATTCATCGCGCTGCTGCAGGTGCTGGCCGTACTGTCCATCACCACATCGCCCGCCTTGAAGCATGGCGCGCACCGCGTCATGGCGTCGGTCGCCGCCAAGACGATCATCCTCATACTGTTGCCCGAGATATACGGGCATATGTACCAGTATCAAACCCTTGCGGGCATTTTGCTGGTCATGATTCTGGCGCAGTACACGATCCCTGCGATCCTTTGTCCCGCGGCGCTGACGGCGTCGCGGGTGATCCCGGCAGCCGCCCTGATCGCTTCGCTTCCGTTCCTGGCCGTCACGTATCTGCCGATCGCGGGGCTGCTGTTTATCGCGTCATTGAGGCAAAAAAGCCTGCGCGCTGCCGTGATCGGCGCCTCGCTGGGTGTGTTGGCGAATGTGGTTTTTCTGGGGGTATACGGGTCTTTCGCGGGCTTTATGGCCTTTCATCTTTATCTGAATGCGAAGGTGCTGCCGTTCTATTCTGGACTGCAGCCCGGCATGGCGCTGATCTGGAACGCGCTATCCGTCGCCACCGCCGACTTCGCGCATGTACTGTCGCTCGTCGCCGTGCTGCTGAGCGCCTCGATGCTGGCCAGGAAAGACGCGCGCTTTCCGTGGCGGACGCTGCTGGTGCTCGCCGGTTTGTGCAGCTTGCTGATGCGCGGCGCGGACGTGCACGGCATGCCGTACTTCTACGCGATCCTGCCCCTGATCGGGCTGAGCCTGAGCGCGGTCGATACCAAGTCGCCTGCCTCCCGGCCGCTGCTGCTGGCGTTCTTGCTGCTGTGTCTGGCGAAGGTCTCTCTGCTGCTGCCCGGAGACCAGCAGAAGATCGAATCGCAGCCGGTACCGGTGCAGACGGAATTTTCGCGCCTGGTGGCGGATTTCACCGACGAGGGTGATCGGATCATCGCCTATTCGTTCATGAACATCGAATACCTGGTATCGCACCGCTTGCCTGCGTCGGGCCATTTCTTCTATTTGCCCTGGCAAGAAAAATACAACGAGCAGCCGAAGTTCGGGATCGCCATCGATGCTTGCGGGCAGATCCGGCAGGCCGCGCCCAAGGTCATGTATATCAACAAGTGGAAGGTCTGGGACAAGTTTCCGTGGGACAGCTACGCGAGCTGCGTGCAGGCCCTGATCGACTCAAATTATCTGCAGGTGCCCGACAGGCCCTTTTACGTGCGCAAGGACCTGCTGCGCGGGTTCGAGCGGTATCGCGTGCCCGGCACGCGCCGGCTGGTGGCCAGCCCGGCGCTCGAAAAGACCCGGCGCATCAAATTGCACATCGACAAGGACCTGATCGCAATGTCCCGGGATCACGCGCTGACCGCGATCGAGATCCGATTCGGCACGCATGCCCGCATCAATCCCGGCAAGGCGCGTCTGATGCTCGAAGAAGCGGGCGGCAAGCGGGTGAGTCTCGAGTTCTCGCTGGCGGGCCTGGCGGACAATCGCTATCAGCGATTCGACATTCCGCAGGGCAGCTATATCGCCGGCGATATTCAATGGCGAACCGGCGTGGGCGTCAGCACCTGGGAAAGCCATGACGAGAACGGCCCCGACCTGACCTGCGTGCGGTATGTCTTTTCCGATGGCAGCCGCGGCCTCACCCCGGGATGCCCGATGTTCTGAACCCTCGCGCTGTCGCGAAGCGCGAGGTGCCACGACGCGACGCCTGAACCCGGCTCCAGTGCCCCAACGCACCTTTTTCCGTCTGGGTCCATGCCTCTCACGGGGCGATGCCGGATACTTCCGCCGCGCGAGCCCCAAAATCGGGTCCGGAGGGCATAATCTAGCAACGAGGCCCGGCGGCGCGTTGCCGCGGGTCCGCCACGATTGCGTGAGTAGCGATGCCCGTCGATTCGTCTGTCCTGGATTCGTCCAATTCCCTCAACCCGACCCGCCGCAGGCTGTTGCGCCTGGCCCTGTCCACGCCGGCTGTGCTGGGGCTTGGCGCCCTTGCGGGGTGTGCGACTACGCCCGGCCTGCAGGCCAGCTTTCTGCAGCCCTGGAGAAGCCATCTGGAGCTGTCGCGCACGCAGTGGCGGCGGCGCATGGGTGAGATGCATGCGCTGGGCTGCCGCGAGGTGGTGCTGCAGTGGGTGGGGCTCGTGGGCGGCAAGGATCCCGACTGGCTGGTGCCCGACGAGGTGATGGAGACCATCTTCGAGACGGCCGGCGTGCAGGGCATGAACGTGAGGGTGGGCCTGCCGTTCGACAATCGCTGGTGGAGCGCCATCGGTGCGCAGGACCCGCGCGTGTTGCAGGATTTCTTCACGCAGTCGCGCGAGGCGGCGCTGGCCTTCATGGCGGCGTCCCCGTGGCCGCAGCGCCGCCGCTTCGCCGGCTGGTATATCCCCTATGAGATCGAGCAGTACCACTGGGCGGATCCGACGCGGCAGGACATGCTGAGCGGCTGGCTGCAGGCGCTGGCGCAAGGCGCGCAGGCGGCCAACCGTGGCGCGCCCGCGGTCTCCACTTACTTCAGTCAGCTCGAAACCCCCGGCACACTGACCCAGCTCTGGACCCGCATCCTCGAACGCGCGCCGGTGCGCCCGATGGTGCAGGACGGCGTGGGCGTGGCCGGTTGGCCCAATCTGGCCAAGCTCGCGCCGCTGATCGAAATGCTGCGCGCGCGCGGCGTGCCGTTCGACGTGATCATCGAGCTGTTCGAGGAGCTGCCCTCCGAGAAGAAGGACGGCACCGATTTCAAGGCGCGCTCGGCCGACTGGGCGCGCGTGCAGCGCCAGCTCGAGTGGGCACGGCAGACCGGGGCGGAAAAGGTGGTGGGCTTTGCGGTGGATCCGTGGGTCACCAACGAAGACGAGCGGGCGCGGGCGCTGCGCCGCAACTGGCGCCGCTCGTACTTCTGACCCCGTTTGAACGGGCGCCGCGCCGGGCCCGCCACGCAACCGCCACGCAACCGCCACGCAACCGTCGCGTCGGAACGCCGCAGGCATCGCGCCTGCCTGAGCCGGGCCGCGCCGTCGCATACCGTTGGTCACGCATCTGACGCGCCGACGCGGCTAAGCTGGTTCTGCCGGATGCCGCGCCGGGGCCTCTGCATCGTCGTGTCCGCAACGCGCCCCGCGAGCTGCCCGGATTTTCAGGGAGACGCCCATGCTCAGCAAAAACACCATCTGCCTCTGGTACGACCGCGACGCGCTCGACGCCGCGCGTTTCTATGCGCAGACCTTTCCCGACAGCAGCGTCGGCCGTGTCATGCATGCGCCCGGCGACTATCCGGCCGGCCAGCAGGGCGACGTGCTGACGGTGCAATTCACCGTGGCGGGCATTCCGTGCCTGGGCCTGAACGGGGGGCCGACGTTCCGGCATAACGAGGCGTTCTCGTTCCAGATCGCCACCGACGATCAGGCCGAGACCGATCGCCTGTGGAACGCCATCGTGAGCAACGGCGGTCAGGAAAGCGATTGCGGCTGGTGCAAGGATAAGTGGGGCGTGTCGTGGCAGATCACGCCGCGCGCGCTGACCGACGCGATCATGGACGCCGACCCGGGCGTCGCGCAACGCGCCTTCCAGGCCATGATGACGATGCGCAAGATCGACATCGCCGCGATCGAGGCGGCACGCCGCGGTTGAAGGCGGCCCGTCCGGCCGTGCTGCCCGGACGGTGCCCGTCGCGCCTGTAGTGGTGGACGCGACGCCTTACAGCGAGCGGCCGATGATCTCGCGCAGGATTTCGCTGGTGCCGCCGAAGATGCGCAGCGCGCGGGCGTCGGCCCAGGCGCGGCCGATGCCGTACTCGGTGGTGTAGCCATAGCCGCCGTAGAGTTGCAGCAGGTCGTCGAGCACCTTGCCCTGAATCTCGGTGGCGTTGAGCTTGGCCACGGCGGCCGTCAGCGCGTCGAGCGTGCCGGCCATCTGGCGCGCCAGGCAGTCGTCGAGAAACACGCGCAACATCGTGAGCTGCGCCTGCGCATCGGCCAGTTTGAAGCGGCTGTTCTGGTAGTCCAGCACGCGGCGGCCGAAGGCCTTGCGCTCGCTGGTGTAGGTGACGGCTTCGCGCAACATGCCCTCGGCCGAGGCGGCCGCGCGCAATGCGATGGCCATGCGTTCGCCGGCCAGCTGCTCGTTCATGTATTCGAACCCGCGCCCCTCTTCGCCGAGCAGGGCGTCGGCGGGCAGGCGCACGTCGGTAAAGAAGAGCTCGCAGGTGTCCTGGGCATGCTGGCCGATCTTGGCGATGGGCGGGCCCTTGGTGAAGCCGGGCGTGCCTTCTTCCACGGCGAACAGCGACAGGCCCCGCGCGCCGAGATCGGGATTGGTACTGGCGGCCAGCACCACGATGCCGGCGTTCGTGCCGTTGGTGATGAAGGTCTTCTGGCCGTTCAGCACATAACCATCGCCTTCGCGCACGGCGCGGCTGCGGATGGCCTTGAGATCGCTGCCCGCGCCGGGCTCCGTCATGGCGATCGCGCCGATCAGCTCGCCCCGGGTCATGCGCGGCAGCCAGCGTTCGCGTTGCGCATCGGTGCCATACCGCATGATGTAGGGCGAGACCATATCCGAGTGGATCGAGAAGCCGATGCCCAGATAATTGGCGCGCGCCAGCTCTTCGATGACGCAGGCCGAATGCCCGTCGTCGCCGCCCAGCCCATACGGATCGGGCAGCGCGCAATTCAGCAGACCTTCTTCGCCCGCGCGGCGCCACAGGCTGCGCGGCGTCACGCCATCACGTTCCCATTGCTCGTAATGCGGCTTGATCTCTTCGGCGATGAAGCGGCGAACCTGGTCACGAAACAGCTCGTGGTCGTCGCGAAATACGGTGCGCATGCGGTGCTGCCTAGCGGGTGTACGGGTCGGTCTGGCCGGTCTGGCCCGAAAGTTGGGGGGAGGCGGCGCTGCCGGTCAGGAACAGGCTGTAATGGTCGCCGGGTTGCAGGGCGGGCAGGGGCCAGGCGGCGGTGACGGCCTGGCCGCAGGTGGCCATGAGGCTCGCCGTGACCGGGTTGATGGCCCGAGCCTTGGCGCTGGCCGGCGCCACATCGGCGAACAGCGTGGGGCCATTGGCCACCGTCAGGCTGCCCGCGGGGCAATCCTGAGCCAGATTGTAGAACCGGATCTCCGCTTTCAGCGCATCCTGGTTGCCATTGGAATCATCCAGCGCCTTGAACGGCTGCGCGGCGCCCGGCGTGGGCACGAGCGTGTTGAAGCTGTCCGGTTGCACCTGCAGCGAGCCGGCCACCTTGCCGTCGATACGAATCTCGAACGACTGGCCGCCCTTGACGATGGCATAGCTGCTGGCGCGCTGCTTGGGGCCGATTTCCTGCTCGGGGCCGCTGGCGAGCTTGACCTTGATCGGCGCCGTGCCGGGATTGACCACGCGCACGAAGGAGGAGCCCGCGGGCGGGCGCGGCGCGTACAGCTGCGCGAAGGCGCCTTCGGCCTGGGCCTGGGCCGCGGCGGGGGCGGTGGCGCTCAGGGCGGCGGCGGCCAGCGCGGCAGCCAGGAGGCGGGACGACAGGGTGTTCATGCTTTCTCCGAGGATCGGCTGGTGCGCGCATCGAGGTACATGCGCTCGAGTTTCTTGCGATCGACTTTATCGCTGTTGGTCGTCGGGAACGCGTCGCAGGCGAGCAGTTCCGACGGGATCATATAGGGCGGCATGCGCACCGCCAGCAGGTCTTTCCAGCTCGCCAGCGCGTCGGGCAGCGGACCCAGTCCGGGCGCGGCGGTCTGGGTGAGCTCGACGAAGCCGATCATGCGCACGAGCGTGCCGTCCGGCCGGCGCAATGCGACGGTGGCGCCGGCGCGCACGCCGGGCAGGGTGGCGAGCGCGGCGTCGACTTCGGCCAGCTCGATGCGGTAGCCGTGCATCTTGATCTGGTCGTCCTTGCGGCCCTTGAAGGTCACGAGGCCCTGGTCATCGATCACGCCCAGGTCGCCGCTGCGATAGGCCCGCTTGCCGTTGTGCGTGAACAGCACGTTCTGGTCGAGATCGGGCCGGTTCAGATAGCCATACATGACGTGATCGCCCGACATGCAGATTTCGCCGTCCACCAGGAAGACCTCGGCGTAGGGCTTGGCGCGGCCGATCGGAAACGGATTGGGCGCGCGGGCACGCAGGGCCGGGTCGATCTCGACCCAGGTGGTGGAGCAGGTGGCTTCGGTCGGCCCGTACGAGTTGATGATGCGCACCGACGGAAAGCGCGTCCAGAGCTCCTCGGCCAGCGTCGGCGTGAGCGATTCGGCGCCAAACACGAACACCTTCAGTGCCGGCAGGTGTTCGTGGTTGAACTCCGGGTTGATGAGCTGCTGACGCACGAACGAAGGCGTGGACGCCCACACCTCGATCTTGTTCTGCGCCAGATAGCCCACGAACTGGTCGCGCTGACCGATCACCTCGCGCGGGCACAGCACGCACACGCCGCCTAGCACCAGCGCGCCGCAGATATCGAACAACGAGAAGTCGAACGAAAACAGCATCTGGTTCATGAACGCGGGCGCCGGACCCAGATTCAGGCAGTCGCGGATCCAGCCGGCGAACAGCGCCACGCTTTCGCGGCCGATCTGCACGCCCTTGGGATCCCCGGTGCTGCCCGAGGTGAACATGATGTAGGCCAGGCCGGTCTGCCTGAGCGGCTGCGGGTCGGCGCAGGCCGGCTCGAAGCGGTCGGCCGTCGCGTCGTAACGCACGGGCGCCTGCACGATATCGCCGATGCGCTGGATGCGTTGCTGCGGATTGATGGTGTCGACCGGCACGTAGGTCACGCCCATGCGCAGGCAGGCGAGCATGGCCACCAGGAAGCCGGCTTCCTTGTGGCCCGAGATCACCAGGGCATAGCCGGGGGCGACACCCGCGGCGCGCGCGCGCGTGATCCACGCGTCGGTCGCCTGGCGCAGCGCGCCCCAGCTCATCGTGCCGCTGGCATCCTGGATGGCGGGCGCCTCCGCAGCGACATCGGTATCGGCGAAGTCGTAAAGATCGAAATCGAAGCGCATGTCGGAACTCCTGCTGCGGATGCGCGCGGCGGCGCGAGTGAACGATCAGCCTTGCTTGTTTTCGGCGATGAACTGCGCCAGCGCCTGCACCGATTCCAGATGCACGTCGATCTCGGTCGGCGGGATCTTGACGCCGAACTTGCGTTCCACGGCGAGCGCCACGTCCACCGCCGAAAGCGAATCGATCAGGCCGGATTCCACCAGCAGCGTATCGGCATCGACCTTGGTGAGGATGACGCCTTCGATGATGTCGGCAACTTGCTGTTCGAGTTCTTGCATGTCCATGACGGCTCCAGTGAGGTCAGAATTGGAAGTAGAGGAAGCGGGTTTCTTTGTGCAGATTCAGCAGGCACAGGGCCAGCATCAGCAGCATCACGCCCAGCCAGGCCAGGTTGGGCCGCCAGCGCATCCACGGCGTGGGCGCCGGATTCGGACGCACCAGGGCGGGCGAGTAGCGGCCCATGATCTGGTGCGCGTTGGGCGTGAACCACACGATGGCCAGCAGCACGATCACGTACAGCAGCTGAATGTGGCGGCCCGCCAGCATGCGCCAGCCGTCCGCGAACGAGACGCCCGACAGGTAGGAGAAGGTCTCCATGCCTTCGAAGCCGCGCAGGCCCATCATGCCCTGCACCAGCAGCCAGGCATCCGCGGTGCTGTGCGCACGGAAGAAGGCCTGGGCCACCAGGACCGCGGCGAAGGTCAGCAGCAGATAAAAGATCTTGGCGAGGCGGCCGGGGTTGCGCGACACGGCCGCCTGGCGGCCCACCACGAAGATGCGCCAGGCGTGATTGATCGACAGATACCCGGCATGCAACAGGCCGAACACCAGGTACTGCAGACCGGCGCCGTGCCAGATCCCGGCGAGCCCCATGGTGAAGACGGTCGGGAGCACGATGGTCGAGGCGAAGCCGCCGGCGGTCGCGACGCCCGCCGCGCCCACGGGTTTGCCGCGGTCGGTGCGCCAGCGCGACACCGCCATGGCCACCGGGTAATAGAGATAGGCGGTCAGATATCGGGTCAGCGTGATGTGCCAGCGCGCCCAGAAATCGATGATGCTGGTTGCCTTGTAGGGCGAATTGAAGTTCAGCGGGAAGCGGATGCCGAACATCTTGGCCAGGCCCAGGGCCATGTCCGAGTAGCCCGAAAAATCGAAATAGAGCTGCAGGGCGTAGCTCATGCTCGCGCCCCAGGCGGCCCAGAACTGCAGCGATCCCGGTTCGGCGAAGCCCGCGTCGGCATACGGCGCGATCGAGTCGGCCAGCACCACCTTCTTGGTCAGGCCGATCAGGAACAGCATGCCGCCGATGGACAGGTTTTCGGAGCGGAAGCGGTAGTTATCGCGCTGCGCGAACTGCGGCATCATCTCTTTGTGATGCAGGATCGGGCCGGCGATCAGGTGCGGGAAGAACGTCACGAACAGCACGTACGAGAGCAGGCTGCGCTCGTTGACCACGCCGGCGCGGCAGTCCAGCAGGTAGCCGATCTGGGTGAACGTGAAGAACGAGATGCCCAGCGGCAGCAGGATGTCGTCGATCGGGCCGCCGCTGCCCATGCCCATGCCATGCAGAAAGCCCAGCAGCGCCGTGAAGTACTTGTAATAAAAGAGCAGGGCGAGGTCGCCCGCCACGCCCAGGCCGGTCACGAGCAGCTGCAGCTTGGGCCGCGAGCCCAGGCTCAAGATGATCTGGCTGACGATGTAGTTGAAGGCGATCGAGCCCGACAGCAGCACGACGAACTGCGGATTCCACCAGCCATAGAAAACGATCGAGGTGATGCACAGCCAGAGCGCGGCCAGGCGCAGGCTCACCGAGCCGACGGCGTAGTGCACGGCCAGCGTGATGGGCAGGAAGACCAGCAGGAAGAGATAGGAGTTGAAGAGCATCGCGGCGTCGTCGTTGTTATTTGAGCGCGGCAAGCGCCTTGCGTTCTTCGGGCGTGAGCGGCAGCGAAAGCGCCATTTCCGAGAACTCCCAGATCACCAGCTTCAGACTCTTCGGCCACTTGTCCTGCTGCTGGAATGCCGCGAGCAGGGCGCCGGAAAACTGGCCACCATCCAGGCTCAGATTCCAGACTTCGCGACCCAGGCCTTCGCCCAGGCGTTCGGCGAACAGGCTGCGCCGGCCGTTGGAGCTGCCTGCCAGCAGCACCTCGACGGGCGGCGTGTCGTCGAGCAGGCCCCCGCCACGCACCGGGGCGATGGTCTGTTCGGGTTCCTTGTCCAGCGGCGGACGCCAGGCCGGCGGCGCATGCTCCAGACCGGCCAGCACGATCAGATCGCCCATGCGCGGCACGGCGGGCCCGGGCGGATCCACCTTGAAAGCCTGAGGACCGCGTCCACCCAGCAGCGGCAAGGCGGCCTGCGCGACGGCGTTGGCCGCCGCCTGCGCGCCCACCGACGTCATGTGTACGTCGGTATGAAAGAAGCGCGGCGCCGTGCCCTGCGCGAGCGCGGGCCGCAGGTCCACATAGGGCACCTTGTAGCTGCCCAGCACGCGCTGCCAGTCGTCCAGGCGGTCACGCATGGCCTGCGAGTAGGGCAGGCCGCAAAGTCCGTCGGCCTGGATGCGCGACTTGTCGGGCACCGGCACCACGAGCACCTGCACGCCGCGCTCGCGCAGGCGGTCGACCCAGTGCCGCATCAGCGTGATGCGGCCTTCATAGGCATCGCGCACGCCGGGTTGCGGACGCAGGCCGTCGCGGTAATAGAGCCAGTCGGGGCAACCCATCGTCACCTGCGGGCCGAGATCGCCCAGCAGACGATAGCGGGCGGCCGCGGTGGCGGTATCCATTTCTGCCTGAATCGGCAGGCGCAACGCCGCATTGAGCGCATTCCCGGCGTGACCATCGGCCCACGACGACGGCGTGAGCTGATCGGCGCTGACCTTGGCGTTGGCCAGCATCCACATGCCCGACAGCCCGCCCACGGTCAGCAGACTCGCGACCACGATGGCGGTCAGCCGGTGCGACGGCTCGGGCCCGGTATCCGGCGGGGGCGAACCCGCCTTCTTGATACCGGGCGCCCCGGCCTTCGCGGCCAACTTGCCCGCGGCCATGCCGGGCGCGGTCTGCGCGCCCGATTCGCCGGGCTCTTGCGGCGTGCTCATGCTCATTGACCCAGTGCGCGGCGCATGCGGCTGCGGAAGGTGTCGGGGCTCATGATCGAGGCGTTATCCCACAGCCCTTGCGCGTTCGGGCCCTGCGAGTAGGCGGGCTCGAACATCTGCCACACCAGCACTTGCGGCGGGTTCTGCTTGAACGCGGGGGACTCGAGATACTCGAGCAGCATGGTCCAGTGGCCGACGTTACCCGGCTTCCAGTTGACGCTGACCGGACGGTCGAGCTCGTTGGACAGCTTCTGCGGGAAGCCGAAGTACGGCTGCACCATGCTGTGACCGGTCACGTGCACCGGCGCGGGCGCATCCTCCAGCAGGCTCTGACCTTCGGCCTGGCGGCGCACCGTGAAGGTGTCGCGGCCGATCTGCTTGCGTTGCTCGGCCGTCAGGAACAGCTCGGCCAGGTCGCCATAGCGACGCTCGTTGAACACCGTGCCGAGCGGCATGCCGGTGCCCGGCTTGCCCGCGAGCTGCTTGACGTTCTGCTTGATCTGGGCCGCCACGGCGACCGCGGTGGCGTCGGCCGCCGGCTGCGTCCAGTGCTGGTCGCTGCGGTAGAACACGTCCTGGCCGCCCTGCTTGACCTTCTGCAGCACCGCCTCGTCGTCGATCGCGAGGATCTGCGCCTGCTTGAGCTTGCCCAGAATGGTCTGGTAGCGGCCCTGCACGGCCGGGCTCAACGACTTGTCGGCGGGCAGCTTGTCGCCGTAGAAGCGCGTCTTGTCCGGCAGCACCAGCACTTCGAGCTGGATGTTGCGTTTGGCCAGCGCGTCGCGCGTGTCCTTGATGAGCTGGGTCGAGGCGTCGATGCCGGCCGTGTCGACCTGGGTCAGGCTGCCCCAGCCGGGGAAGAGCCAGCCGTCCTTGCCCATGAAGACGATCGACGACGTGGTGGCCTGCGCGTGCGCCGCGCCGAGGCCGGCCAGGGTGAGGGCAACCGCGGCCGCGGGGCGGCGCAGGGCGGTCAGGGTGCGAAAGAGGGTGCTCAAGCGATTCTCCTGGTGATAAGTGGCGGGCTCGGCCTAGTAGTACATCGTCATGTTCATGAAGAAGCCCTTGGCGCGCTCGGTCGCGCCGCCACCGATAGGGGTGCGGTACTGCATGGACACATTGAAATAAGAGCGGGCCGCGTTGTAGTGGTCTTCGCGGAACCAGTAGCGCACGTCGATACCGGGGCCCACGCCCATCGACCAGCTCTTGCCGTTGCCCGACAGGGCGTAGCTTTGCGTGCCCAGCGGGTCGCCGTAATCGACGCCGCTGACACGGCTCTTCTGCCACAGCCAGTCGGTCGCGAGCACCGCGTGCGGAAACACAACCAGCTTGTTGCTGATGCGGTCGAGGCGGAAGCTCTGACCCACGCGCAACTCGGCGGAGGCAAAAGCCTGGTCGCGCGAGAGCTTGCCGCGGGACTGGTAGCGGTCGGCGGTGTTGAGATTCGAGTCGATCCCGCGCACGTCGAAGCGCGCGCTGTTGCTGTCCCACGCATAGCCCAGCTGCGAGTAGCCTTCGATCGTGAGCCAGCTCGGCACGTCGGAACGCAGGCTGTTGCCGTAGTAGTAGCCGTAGGTCAGGTAGGTCATCCAGCCGCCCGCGTCGCCGTTCAGCTTGTACGACGCGGTCGCGTTCTGCAGGCGCGGATCGAACTGCTGGCGGATGTCGCACTGGAGCTGACGCGAGGCCGGGTTCAGCGAGCCCTGGCGCGTGGCGCTGCCCAGGAAGAAGCGCCGCTCGAGGCCGAACGACACGCCCGTGTCAGACAAGGCGTAGCGCAGGCCGAGCGAGCCGATGGTGCTCGGGAAGCCGGTGGCCGAGCGGGAGCGCAGGGTGCCGTCGGGACCGGTCACTTCCACGTCGTTCTGAATGCCGCAGGGATCCACGAAGCGGGTGGATTGGAACTTGCTGCTGCCCTCGTAGATCGTGTTCGACAGGCGGGCGTAGGCTTCCAGCGTGCCGTACTGGTTGTTGGTCGCGGGCGGACGCCAGAACACTTCGGCCGTGCTGAACGCGGCGTCTCCGGGGGTGCTGATGGCCGCGCCGTCCAGGCTGCTCGAGGCGGGGCGCGCGCCGCGATAGCCGATCGAGGCGATGGCGCCCCATTCTCGCGACAGGCCGGCGATGGCGCCGCGCGTGTTCTCGCGTTGCTGGGGATCGAGCTTCAGATTGCCGGTGTCGTCCAGATCGATGGCCTGTTTGAGCTTCTCGACGGCCTGGCGGTTATCGCCGGTGGCCGAGAGCGCATACGCCTCGTCGAGGATCACCGTGGGCGGTGCCTTGCCGGTGTCGCGCGCGGCACGGAAATCCTGCAGCGCCAGTTCGGGCCGGCCGGTGCGCTGGCGCAGGTAGGCGCGCTGCATCAGCAGCGACGGATCCTGCGGGGTCTTGGCCAGCGCGGCATCGAGCCGTTGCTCGGCCTGCGCCGCCTGGGCGGCATTGCCCGAAGCGAGCGCGGTCGTCAGCAATTGCTGCAGGGCCGGGTCATCGGGCGACGCGGCGACCGCGCGCTGGGCCTGCTCGATCGCTTCCTGGTAGTGCTGGCGGCCATAGGCCGCGTAGGCCAGCGCGGCCGGGCTGTTGCCGCCGCCGGCTTCGTCCGAGGGCGCAAGCTCGCACTGCGTGCCGTACGGCGTGTCGCGGCAGGCCTGCGCCGGCGGGGGATAGTTCGATGCCGTCAGCATGGGCGCGGACTTGCCCGCGCGGATGAGCTTCTGGCGCCGTGCGACGCCTTCGTCCTTGGCGTCCATGGGCTCGATGATGCTGCGCGCCCGCGCGTAGTCGCCCGCGGCGATGGCGCCGTCGATGGCGATCAGGCGGATGTTGCGGCGCTGATCGTCGTCGAGCCAGTCCTGCTTGAGCGCTTCGTCGAAATCGGCGTTCGCTTCGGCGGTCTTGCCCTGGCGCTGCTTCAGATAGCCGCGCAGCACGAGCGCCACGGTGTTTTCGTCGTCCTGCACCAGCGCGTCGCTGGCGGCGGCTTCGGCGGCGTCGAGCTGGTCGGCCAGCATCAGCGTGGTGAGCAGCAGCAGGCGGTAGCTGGAGACATCGGGCGCGAGCGCCACGGCTTCGCGCGCGAGCGGGATGGCCGCGGCGGGCCGATCCACGGCGAGTTCGCGGTAGGCGGCCGCGACCGGATCGATGGCGATGCGGCGCTTGATGGCCGCGCGGCGCGCTTCTAGGTCGCCCTTGTTGGGCGCGCCCAGTGCGATGGCGGCCGTGGCCGCCTTCTCGGCCTCGGGAAATTTTTGTTGCGCCTGCAACGAGTCCACCCACAGGATCGACCACTCGCCTTGCGAGGGATCGATGCGCACCGCGCGCTCGGCGCCGGCGGCCGCCGCCTGCATCTCGCCGCGGTTGTAGTCGGCGTAGGCCTTGGTGGCGATCGGGAACGCGCGGTTGTAGGCGGCGCTGCGGCCATTGCCGGCGCCGGCGCCGGGGGCCGGGCCCTGGCGCAGGTTGGTCACCGCGGCGCGCAGGCCCGGATCGTCCACCCCCTGCTTGAGCGCGGCCTGCGCGGCCTCGCGCGCCTCTTTGATGCGGCCGAGCTTCTGCAGCGTGTAGACCTTCAGCAGCTGCAGCCGCGCGACGTCCGGACGCGTCTTGAGCGCGCCGTTGACCTGCGTCAGCGCGTCGGCGAACTTGCCGGCGTTGTAGCTTTTGTAGGCCTGGTCGGCCAGCTCGAAGGCCTCGCCGCTCAGCGGGACTTCTTCGGCCGCCAGGACAGGGCCGGCGGGGACCAGGCTGGCGCCGGTAACGGCGCACAAGGCTGCGGCCAGCAGCAGGGGGCGCGTGAATGCAATCATGTTGGGTTCGATCTTTGTTGGGGCGAGGCCGACGGGGGGTGATTCGGTGCGGCGTTGCCGTGCTGATACGAGATCGCCTCGTTCAGCGTCGGCTCGTCGAGCCAGCCGCGCTCGAGCAGGATTTGCCCGAGGGGGCGGTGTTCGGTCGCCTGCGCTTCCAGCGCCTGACGCAGATGGTTCTCGTCGACGGCGCGCCACGATAGCAGCAGATCGCCCAGACGCAGACGCTGCTGCGTCAGCTGGTCGGCCGACGGGAAGTCATGCATGGTCTTGTCCCAGACCAGGCGCTTGCGGAAGATGAGGTGGCCCAGGTACAGGCGCCACGCGCGCGCCGCCGCCATGGCGTTGATGAAGTTGCCCACGATCATGCGCGGCGCCGACAGCAGGGCGTGCTCCCATCCGTAGAGGCGGCCCACGAAATACGCGCGTTGCGTCAGGCGCAGCCCCAGCAGGATCGTGTTGATCCACATCAGGTTCAGCACCCAGCTGCTGGGCCCGAATGCCGACGGGAAGAACACGGTCCACCAGCCCATCGCATTGATGAACATGAACAGGACGAACTGCGCCAGCAGCAGGTACGCCACGATCGCGATGAACGACGTGAAGAGGCCCTTGCGGTCACGGAACAGCAGATACTTGGTCGCGAACGAGCCCGTCCAGCCGACCTGCTGCCAGCCCTGCAGCCCGATCCCGAGCGTCCAGCGCGCCTTCTGGCGGTAGGCGGTGCGGAAGGTGTTCGGGAAGTACTCGCGCACGCCCAGCGGCATGTGCACCGCCACCATGCGTTCCTTGCCCCAGCCGAAGAGCCCCCGGCGCTTGGCGACGTAGTCCACCGGAAACTTGCCGAAGATCTGCTTCATGCCGCGCTGCGATAGCCGCGCGCCGATGTCGTAATCCTCGGTCAGGGTATCCGTGTTGAACGGCTGGTTGTGGGTCTGGGCCGCCAGATCGAGCAGGGCGCGGCGCGAAAAACAGGTGCCCACACCGGCCGACGGCACCATGCGCGACATGCTCTCGCGCACCACCAGATCCTTGGTGTGCCACTCGGCGAACTCGTCCATGTAGGTGCCGGCAACGAACTCGTGCCAGTGACGTTCGAGCGAGGTCACGGGCAGCTGGATGAAGTCGATGCGCGGCAGCAGGTAATTGAAGTACTTCAGCTCGAGCGGGTGAAGCACGTCTTCGCTGTCGTGCAGGATCACGCCGGCAAACGGCTCGTCCTGCTTGGCGTCCTGCGCGAAGATCGCCTGCACGATCCAGTTCAGACAATCGGCCTTGCAGGTCGGGCCATCGTGCGGCACCTCCACGCGCACGAGCTGGCGGTAGCGCAGCTTCATGCGCTCGACTTCCTGGATCGTGCGGGCGTCGTTCTGGTAGGTGCCCGCGAAGATCATGTAGTTCTTGTACTCGAGCGTGGCGACCATGTTCTCGAGCATGGGCGCGATCACGTCGTACTCGAGCCAGGCCGGCACCATGATCGCCAGCGGCTGCTCGGGCTTGGCGCGCAGCTCCTCGGCCGTCAGGGCCTTGTAGCGCCGCTTGATCGTGACCGATCGCCAGGCTTCGCGCACCCAGTACCAGAGATCGATGAACAGATCATCGAGGCTCGAGAGCATGATGAGCACGCCTACGATCGCGGCCATGATCTCCAGGCCGCGATAGTAGTCCGCCACCAGATAGGGCAGGTAGAGCGAGGACATGATCGCCCGCCGTCCTTACTTCTTCTCGCTGCGGGCCCGGGCGCGGCGCGCCATCACGGCCAGCACCAGCGCCAGCAGGATCAGGGCGCCCAGCAGCGGCACACCCCAGCCCAGATACTGACGCCATTCATAGAACGGACCGCCACCCATGCCCGGCGGTTGGCTCAGGCCGGGGTCGGTGGTGTCGATCCAGGCCAGCGCGCCTTGTTCGCCCAGCACCACGGCGTTGCCGCGGGTCAGCACGAACGACTCCGCGAAGCGCGCGGGATGCTCGCCGAGTGCCTGCCAGAGAATGCCGTTCTGCGTGCCCGACTTGACCACCGACGCCGTGCTGAGACGGTCCGGGCCTTCGACGTCGAGCCAGGGCTGGTCGTTCTGCGCCTTGCCACGGACGGTCAGGCGCTTGCCGTCGACCACATTGATGACCGGTGCCACGCCGTCGACAGGCACACCCATCGACAGGAACGGCTTCGTCGGTTTGACGGCCTGTGCGCCGTCGGCCAGCACGAGTTCGGCGCGCACCGGCGACAGGGCGCTGGCGTTGGCCAGCGCGATCAGGTTGCGCAGCGGCGTCACCGGCGCGTCGAGCGCGGTCTGCGGCACTAGCACCTGCGGCGTGCCCGCCAGCAGCGGCAGGATGCCCACGAAGGTGCCGTCCGGTTGCGCGCTGCCGGCACGCACGAAGCTCGAAGGCAGCACGTTCACCGGATAGCCCTGCGGCGTTTCGGCACAGTTGGGCGACACGGGCTGGCGCTGGAACGACACGCGCAGGTTGTTGGTCACGCCCAGCGCATAGCCCGGCACCCGCGCGGCGAGCCGCTCCGGGTGGCCGTCCGCGTCGAGTTGCTTGGCATTGAGCAGCACGCCGTTCCAGATGACCGACGCCACGGGCTTCGTGATGGACGCGCCGGGCGCGGCGGCCAGGTCGAGCACCAGTTCGCCCGGAATGCGGCCATCGCTGGAGATGGCGGCCAGCGGGAACGTCATGTTCCAGTCGCCGCGCGTCACCACATCGAACACCGTGGTGGAGGCGCCGAGCGCCGTCAGGCGCGTCGTGTCACCCAGGCTGGCTGCGTTCTGGCCGGCCTGGAACACCGTGGCCTGGCGCGACGTGAGCACGCGGCGCCAGATGCTGTCGAAGATGCCGGCGGCTTGCGCGCCGGCGTCCGGCGAGATCGAGATCATCGGCTGATGCCCGAGCAGCGCCACCTTGACCTGCTGCGCGGCCGGCTTGTCGCTGGCGAGCGTGGCATGGCGCTCACGCCATTGCGTGAGTTCGCGGGCCGCGTCGGCATCGTTCTGCAACTGCCCGGCGAGCGCATCCAGCGCCTGATCGATCTGGCCGGTCAGCGCGCTATCGGTGATCGCCAGATCCCCTTGCGCGCCGCCCAGCACGATCAAGGCGCCGACCTCGGCCGGGTCGGCGATCTTGTGCGTGTCTTTGCCCGCGAAGGCGGCAAAGGCCGGGATGCTGCTCAGCGCGGCGGGCACCTGCAGGCCGGCCAGGCGGATCTCGTCGCCCACGGCGGGCAGGCTTTTCACGACCGCGCGCTTGCCGGTGCGCTCGAGCGCGACGCCCACGCGCCACGCCGCGTCGAAGCTCTGCTTGTCGAGCTTGCCACCGGCCACCAGCAGGACTGGTTGGCCCGGCAGCGTGTGCCAGGTGTCGTCCAGGCCGCGCACGGCCTGGGCGGGATAGCGGTAGGTCAGGCGCGTGTCGGGCGACAGCGTCAGCACATTGGCCGTGAGGCGGTCCGACTCGCACAGGCGCAGGCCGATCGGCGAGCTCCAGTTCACGGTGAGTTGCACGAAGCCCGATTCACGCGCACGCGGCTCGATCGGCAGGGCGCGATGCAGATTGCCTTCGCGATCCACGACGCGCTGCGCGACCTGAGGACGTCCATCGATCGCCACGTTCAGCGTGGCGGGCACGTCCTCGCCCTTCAGGTAATTGCCTTCCAGCGTCAGCGCGGCATCGGTCAAGGTCACGCCGCGCGGCACCGGCAGGAAGAATTCCTGGCGGTTATCGCTTTGGTCGAGCACAACAGGATTGCCGATGCCCAGGTCCTTCAGAGACAGACTGCGCTGGATCAAACCGTCACGTCCCAGCTCGAGCAGGGCGTCGCTGGCCGGGCTGGCCATGACGGCTGCCGGACCGGCGAGGCAGGCCAGCAGCAGCGCGCGGCGCGCGGCATGGAGGCGGAAAGTGCGGGTAGAAGTGATGACCATGATGGGGTTTTAGGCGACCAAGGAGTGAGGGACGGCCAGGCCAGGCTGGCTGGGATCGAACTCTTGCACCGCGCGACCCAGCAGGGCAGACACGATGCGCGCGCTTGCGTTGCCGTCGCCGTAGGGATTGACGCCCCGGGCGAAGCGTTCGTAATGCGCGGGATCATCGAGCAGTGCATTGACCGCCCGCACGATGCGGTCGGATTCCGTGCCGACCAGCGCCACCGTGCCGGCGGCCAGGGCCTCCGGCCGTTCCGTCACATCGCGCATGACGAGAACGGGCTTGCCCAGGTGAGGGGCTTCCTCCTGGACACCACCAGAGTCGGTGAGAATGATGTGGGCGCGGCGCATGAACCAAACGAAATCGAGGTAATCGAGCGGATCGATGAGGTGGACGTTCGACAGTCCCGACAACGTGCCCATCACGACCTCGCGCACCTGCGGATTCAGATGCACCGGATAGACGATATCCAGGTCATCGCGTTTCGCGAGGGTGGCGAGGGCGGCGCAGATGTTGCGAAAGCCCTCTCCGAAGCTTTCGCGACGATGCCCCGTAACAAGCAGTAGTCGGCGGTCCGGATTCTGCCAGTGATAGCGCGTCGATAGCGCATTATTGAGGGCCCGATCACTGTCAAGCTTTGTCAAGGTCAGGTCCAGCGCATCGATCACGGTGTTCCCGGTCACGTAAATGCGGCCCTGCAGATTCTCCTGGCGCAGGTTCGCACGCGAGGTCAGCGTGGGTGCGAACAGCCACTGTCCCACCACATCCACGACGCGGCGGTTCATTTCTTCAGGAAAGGGTTGTGCGAGATCGCCGGTGCGCAGACCGGCCTCGACGTGGCCGATCGGAATGCGGCGATGAAAGGCGGCGAGGCTGCAGGCGGTGGCGGTGCTCGTATCGCCGTGCACGAGCACGACGTCGGGCTTCACCTCTTCGAGCAGCGCGTCCACGCGCGTCATGATGCGGGCGAAGAGGCCGTTGAGCGTCTGGTTGGGCACCATCACATCCAGATCGTGATCGGCCTGGATCTCGAACAGCTGCAGCACCTGGTCCAGCATCTGGCGATGCTGGCCGGTGACACACACGACGCTCTCGACGGTGCGTTCCTGTTGCAATGCCCGAACCAGCGGCATCATTTTGATGGCCTCGGGCCGGGTACCAAAGATCGACAGGATTTTCATCGGACGCACCAGTCAAAGAATGAGTGGCCCCGAGCGCAGATTCTGCGTGGGCGATAAGCCTCGCAATAATCTGAAAACTAGAATATTTGCGTGGCAGGATATAGCAAGATGCTTAATCCTGCGTATTAAAGTCTCACATACGAGACACATTTGAAAGAGGCCGTAAGCAGCATTGCCAACGGCCTCGAATCAGTGCAGATCGTCCGGTAGCAAAGATTCGATTGCCGGCCAGAGCGCGTCTGGCGTATGCACCGTGGCTTCGGCAAGCCAGGTCGTGCAGTCCTCATCCTGACCGACATACCCGTAAGCCGCAGCAATGGCGGGCATGCCGGCCGCATGGGCCGACTGGATGTCGCGGAGATCGTCGCCCACATAAACGCACCGATCCGGTGCGAAACCGGCCTGTTCGGCGGCGTGGAGCAGCGGGAGCGGGTGCGGCTTCGCATGAGCCGTAGTGTCGCCACAAACCAACACTGCACTGTGCTCATTCAGGCCCAGGTAAGCAACAATGGGCAACGTGAGGTGCGTGACTTTATTGGTAACAATCCCCCACGACAGCCCCCGATCGCGCAGCTTTTCGAGCAGTGCCGCGATGCCCGGGAAGAGCCGGCTGTGCACCGTAGAACCCGCCGCGTAGTCCTCCAGAAACTGCAGTCGCGTGGGTTCGTAGTCGGGATGGCCGGGCGTTAGTTCGAGCGCTACACGCAACAATCCGCGCGCGCCCTGCGAGGCCACCGGCCGCAGCGTTTCGTAGGGCAGGGGGGCGAGCCCGCGGCGCACGCGCTGCTGGTTGGCGGCCGCCGCCAGGTCGGGCGCCGTGTCGGCCAGGGTGCCATCAAAATCAAACAGAACCAGCGCGCTCATTTGCGGGTCGCCATCAGGTAGTTGACCGAGGTATCGCCGCTCAGGGTGTAGACCTGGGTAATGGGGTTGTATTCCATGCCGCGCATGCCCACCGGCTCGAGCTGAGCCTGACGGGCCGAGGTGGCCAGTTCGCTCGGCTTGATGAACTGCGCATACGAGTGCGTGCCGCGCGGCAAGAGCCGCAGCACATATTCGGCGCCGACGATGGCGAACAGGAACGACTTCGGATTGCGGTTCAGCGTGGAGAAGAACACCCAGCCGCCCGGTTTCACCAGCGCCGAGCAGGCGCGCACGATGGAGGCGGGGTCGGGGACGTGTTCCAGCATTTCCATGCAGGTCACGACGTCGTACTGACCGGGCTGCTCGGCGGCAAGCTCTTCGACCGGCACCTTGCGGTACTCGACCTTCACGCCCGATTCCAGGCCGTGCAGCCGCGCCACCTTGAGCGATTTGTCGGCCAGATCGATGCCGGTCACGTCGGCGCCGGCGCGCGCCATGCTCTCCGACAGGATGCCCCCGCCGCAGCCGACGTCCAGCACCCGGCGTCCGGTGAGCGGGCCCGCCACTTCCTGGATCCATTCCAGGCGCAACGGGTTGATGGCGTGCAGCGGCTTGAACTCGCTTTCCGGATCCCACCAGCGCGAGGCCAGGGCGGCGAACTTGTCGAGTTCGGCTTGGTCGGCGTTGACGGGGCGGGAGGGGGTAGGGGTATCTACGGTCATGGGCGTGGCTGGCTGTGGCGCGCGCGAGGCCGGATGCGTGCGCAAACGAAAAGGGAGCGCTGGCGGATCCTGCGTCAGGATCGCGAGCAGCGGCGGGCAGGTCTGGGCCGCCCTCAGCCTAGATTGTGCCTGAAAAATCAGGGGGGTATGGCCGCATCCGGCCGCCGAGTCGCTCGAGACGGGCATAAAAAAAGGCCTCGCATGAGCGAGGCCTTTTTCAGTACGACTGACGAAGCAATTACTTGCGACGGCTGCCGACGATTTCGATTTCCACGCGACGGTTGCGCGCACGGCCTTCGGCCGTCTTGTTCGTGGCGATCGGTTGCAGCTCGCCCTTGCCTTCCGTGTAGACACGGTTGGGGTCGATGCCCTTGCTGACCAGGTAGGCCTTGACCGAAGCGGCACGGCGCTCGGACAGCTTCTGGTTGTAAGCCTCGGTACCGATCGAGTCGGTGTGGCCGACGGCGATGATGGTTTCCAGATCGATGGTGCCAGCTTGCTGGGCCACTTGATCCAGCAGTTGACGGCCTTCGGGCTTCAGAACCGACTTGTCGAAGTCGAAGAACGTGTCAGCGTTGAAGACGACCTTGGCAGCCATCGGAGCCGGCTTGTCTTTTTGTTGAGCGACCGGCACGCCGTCGCAACCGGGGATACCGGTGGCCGGGGTCCAGAACGCATCGCGCCAGCACAGTTCGTTCGTGCCGTTCTTCCACACGTCGCCGAACGCATTACGCCAGTTGTCCACCGTCTGCGGGTAGGACTGGGCCGAGGCTACACCAGAGGCCGTAACGGCGGCGAAGGCGAGCGCCAGAGCGAATTTGGAGGGTTTGTTCATGTTTCTCCTCGTTGAGCTTGAAGCTGGATAAGTGACTCGCAGCGAACCCCCGCCGCATATCAGGAAAACGGGGCCAGTATAGCAACGCTAAGAACAGGTTCAAAGGATCGCCACTGGGTCTCCTGCGTGCTGGAAACAATCTTAAGGCATTTGGGGACCTTTGGCTTCCTTGGTGCCCCCCATTGGCTCAGGATATGACCATTTAGCGGGTCGGCGCGTTCTTCATGTTGGTTTTTGGCAACAGGCCGAGAAGCGGCGCAATGCAAGCCGATGGCGGCATCTCGTCCGCCGACTCCGGGGCCTCCTTGAGGCGCCCCCGGGGTGCCTACGACGTTCGGATGATAGAATTTCGCGTTTACCCGGCCTGGGTTCCTTCTTAAACACGATTCAGTCGTTATATATATGGATTCCTTTGCCAAGGAGACGCTTCCGGTATCGCTGGAAGAAGAGATGCGCCGCAGTTACCTCGATTACGCAATGAGCGTGATCGTGGGTCGGGCGCTACCGGATGTGCGAGACGGCCTCAAGCCCGTGCACCGGCGCGTGTTGTACGCGATGCACGAACTCAACAACGACTGGAACCGCGCGTACAAGAAGTCGGCTCGTATCGTCGGCGATGTGATCGGTAAGTACCATCCCCACGGCGACCAGTCCGTTTACGACACCATCGTCCGCATGGCGCAGGATTTCTCCATGCGCTACATGCTCGTCGACGGCCAGGGCAACTTCGGCTCCATCGACGGCGACAACGCCGCGGCGATGCGTTACACCGAAATCCGCCTGGCCAAGATCGCGCACGAGCTGCTGGCCGACATCGACCAGGAAACGGTCGACTTCGGTCCCAACTACGACGGCAGCGAGCAAGAGCCGCTCCTGCTCCCGTCGCGTCTGCCCAACCTGCTCGTCAACGGCAGCTCGGGTATCGCGGTGGGCATGGCCACCAATATTCCGCCGCACAATCTCCAGGAAGTCGTCGACGGCTGCCTGTATTGCCTGCGCAACCCCGGCTGCACGATCGACGAACTGATCGAGCTGATTCCGGCCCCTGATTTCCCCACCGGTGGCGTCATCTATGGCATCTCCGGTGTGCGCGAGGGTTACCGCACGGGCCGCGGCCGCGTCATCATGCGCGCCAAGACCCACTTCGAAGACCTCGAAAAGGGCAACCGTCAGGCCATCGTGGTCGACGCGATTCCCTATCAGGTCAACAAGAAGACCCTGCAGGAGCGCATCGCCGAGCTGGTCAACGACAAGAAGATCGAAGGCATCTCCGACATCCGTGACGAGTCCGACAAGGACGGCATGCGTCTCGTGATCGAGCTCAAGCGCGGTGAAGTGCCCGAGGTCGTGCTCAACAACCTCTACAAAAACACCCAGCTCCAGGACACCTTCGGGATGAACCTGGTCGCGCTGGTCGACGGTCAGCCGCGTCTGCTCAACCTGAAGCAGATGATCGAATACTTCCTGCAGCATCGCCGCGAAGTGGTGACGCGTCGCACGGTATTCCAGCTGCGCAAGGCGCGCGAGCGCGGTCATGTGCTCGAAGGCCTGGCCGTGGCACTGGCCAACATCGACGACTTCATCGCGATCATCAAGGCCGCGCCGACCCCGCCGGTGGCGCGCCAGGAACTGATGGCCCGCACCTGGGATTCGTCGCTGGTGCGCGAGATGCTGTCGCGCGTGGATGGCGATGCGGCCGGTGGCCGCGCGGCGTTCCGTCCCGACGACCTGGCGGCCGAATTCGGTCTGCAGGGCGACGGCATGTACCGCCTGAGCGACACCCAGGCCCAGGAAATCCTGAACATGCGCCTGCAACGCCTCACCGGGCTGGAGCAGGACAAGATCATTGGCGAGTACAAGGACGTGATGGCCACCATCGCCGATCTGCTCGACATCCTGGCCAAGCCGGAGCGCATCTCGTCGATCATCAGCGAAGAGCTGCAGGCCATCAAGGCGGAGTTCTCCACCTCGGCCAAGGATTCGCGTCGCTCCGACATCGAAGTCAACGCGACCGAACTCGACACCGAAGACCTGATCACCCCCATGGACATGGTGGTGACGCTCTCGCACGGCGGCTACATCAAGAGCCAGCCCTTGTCCGAGTACCGTTCGCAGAAGCGCGGCGGACGTGGCAAGCAGGCCACCGCCACCAAGGAAAACGACTGGGTCGACCAGCTCTTCATCGCCAATACGCACGACTATCTGCTGTGCTTCTCGAACCGCGGCCGCGTGTACTGGCTCAAGGTCTGGGAAGTGCCGCAAGGCACGCGCAATTCGCGTGGCAAGCCCATCGTCAACATGTTCCCGCTGGCCGACGGCGAGAAGATCACCGTGGTGCTGCCGGTCAAGGAATTCAGCGAAGATCACTTCGTGTTCATGGCGACCTCGCGCGGCACGGTCAAGAAGACCCCGCTGTCCGACTTCTCCAATCCGCGCAAGGCCGGCATCATCGCGGTCGACCTCGATGATGGCGACTACCTGATCGGCGCCGACCTGACCGACGGCAAGCACGACGTCATGCTGTTCTCCGACGCAGGCAAGGCCGTGCGTTTCGACGAAAACGACGTGCGTCCGATGGGCCGCAACGCCCGCGGCGTGCGCGGCATGATGCTCGAAGACAGCCAGACCGTGATTTCGCTGCTCGTGGCCGGCGACGAAAGCCAGAGCGTGCTGACCGCCACCGAAAACGGCTACGGCAAGCGCACCTCGATCGTCGAGTACACGCGCCACGGCCGCGGCACGAAGGGCATGATCGCCATCCAGACCAGCTCGCGTAATGGCAAGGTGGTGGGCGCCGTGCTCGTCACCCCGACCGACGAGATCATGCTGATCACGACGGGCGGCGTGCTGGTGCGTACCCGCGTGGGCGAGATTCGCGAAATGGGCCGCGCCACGCAAGGCGTCACGCTCATCAGCGTCGATGATGGCAGCTCGCTCTCGGGCGTGCGCCGCGTGGTCGAAAGCGACGCCGACGAAGGCGCCGAAGACGATGCCGACGGCGCCGACGCGGCCGCCGATGACAATGGCGAGGGCGATGCCAAGCCCGATGCCGCAACCGACACGACAGAACCTACGGAGTAAAAATGGCCCGCCCCTGGAATTTCTCGGCCGGTCCTTCGGTATTGCCGGAGACCGTCTTGCAGCAGGCCGCTGCCGAGATGCTGGACTGGCATGGCAGTGGCATGTCAGTGATGGAGATGAGTCACCGGGGGCGCCACTTCGTGCAGATCTGCGACGAAGCCGAAGCGGATCTGCGTGAACTGCTCGGCGTGTCGGCCGACTATGCCGTGATGTTCATGCAGGGCGGCGGTCTGGGCGAAAACGCGATCGTGCCGATGAACCTGATCGGCCGCCGCGGCGCCGCCGCGGCCGACTTCGTGGTCACCGGCCACTGGTCGACCCGTTCGCACAAGGAAGCCGGGCGCTACGGCGATGCGCGCATCGCCGCCAGCAGCGGCGTGGCCGCCAGGCTCGACGGTGTCGAGCAGGCGCCGTTCTCGTGGGTGCCGCCGGTCGAAAGCTGGCAGGTTCGTCCCGAAGCGGCCTACCTGCACCTGTGCAGCAACGAAACCATCGGTGGCGTCGAGTTCACCGAGTGGCCCGATACGGCCGCGCTCGGCGCGCCCGACGTGCCGCTGGTGGTGGACGCGTCCTCGCACTTCCTGTCGCGTCCGCTCGACGTGCAGCGCGCCGGCCTGGTGTTCGCCGGTGCCCAGAAAAACGCAGGCCCCGCCGGCGTGACGGTCGTCATCGCGCGCCGTGACCTCATCGGCAAGGCGCTGCCCATCTGCCCGTCGGCCTTCGACTACGCCAACGTGGCCGCCGAGCATTCGCGCTACAACACGCCGCCCACGTTCGCCATCTATGTGGCGGGCCTGGTCTACAAGTGGGTCAAGGCCAATGGCGGCGTGGCCGGCATGGAAGCCGCCAATCGTGCCAAGGCCGACCTGCTTTACGGTTTCCTCGACAGCAGCGGCTTCTATCGCAACCCCGTGCATGCGCCGGTGCGCTCGCGCATGAACGTGCCGTTCGTGCTGCGCGACGAATCGCTCAACGACGCCTTCCTGCAGGGCGCGGACGCGGCCGGCCTCACTCAGCTCAAGGGCCACAAGAGCGTGGGCGGCATGCGCGCCTCGATCTACAACGCCATGCCGCTGGCCGGCGTGCAGGCGCTGGTCGAGTACCTCAAGGAATTCGAGCGCCGCCATGGATGAGTCGCTGCAGGCCCAGCTCGCGCCGCTGCGCGCGCGCATCGATGCGATCGATGCACAGATTCTCGAACTGCTGTCGCAGCGTGCCCTGACCGCGCAGGAAGTGGGCGTGGTCAAGCATGCGGCCCAGGCCGATGGCCCGGTGTTGCGCCCCGAGCGCGAGGCCGAGGTGATCCGCGGTCTGCAGGCCCGCAATCCGGGGCCGTTTCCCAACGCCGCGGTGGCCTCCGTCTGGACCGAAATCATGTCGGCCTGCCGTGGCCTGGAGCGTGGCATGACCGTCGCCTATCTGGGCCCGCAGGGCTCGTTTTCCGAGCAGGCGGCCTTCGAGCAGTTCGGCCATTCCGTGCAGGGCTTGCCGTGCGCCTCGTTCGATGACGTGTTCCGCGCGATCGAAGGGGGCCAGGCCGACGTGGGCATGGTGCCGGTCGAGAATTCGACCGAAGGCGCCGTCAATCGCAGCATGGACCTGCTGCTGAACACGCCGCTCAAGATCATGGGCGAGCGCTCGCTGCTGATCCGCCATTGCCTGATGACGCAATCGGGCACGATGGACGGCATCACGACCATCTCGGCGCATCCGCAGGCGCTGGCCCAGTGCCAGGGCTGGCTCACTCGCCACTACCCGAATCTGGAGCGCGTCGCCGCCGCGAGCAATTCCGAAGCCGCGCGCGTGGCCTCCGAAAACCCGGCGGTCGCGGCGATCGCGGGCGAGGTCGCGGCGCCGGCCTGGAAGCTGCGCGTGGTCGAGGCCGGCATCCAGGACGACCCGTATAACCGCACGCGCTTCCTGGCCATCGGCCACATCGAGCCGCTCTCCAGCGGCAAGGACAAGACCAGCCTCATCCTGGCCGTGCCGCATCGCGCCGGCGCCGTCTACGAGATGCTCAAGCCGCTGGCGGCCAACGGCGTCTCCATGACCCGCTTCGAATCGCGTCCGGCACGCACGGGTCAGTGGGAGTATTACTTCTATGTCGACGTGCTGGGTCACCAGCGCGATCCGCAGGTGGTGGCCGCCCTGACCGAATTGCAGGCACAGGCCGCTTTCCTGAAGATTCTGGGATCCTACCCGGCACAGTGATCGGCGCGCGGGCAGGACGCCTGCCCGCCGCTGTCCTGCTTTCTCCGCGCACAGGTTTTCTTTCCGCTGCAACCCGTCCCGCTGCCGTCCGTTCAACGTTTCGCCCCTCGTTCGTCACCATGACCGCACAAAAAACTCTCGTCGCGCCCGCCCACGTCGGCGCTATCGCCCCGTACCAGGCCGGCAAGCCCATCGAGGAGCTGGCTCGTGAGTTCGGGCTGGATCCGGCCGGCATCGTGAAGCTGGCCTCCAACGAAAACCCCCTGGGCATGCCGGAGTCGGCGCGCCAGGCGATGCTGGCCGCGGCCGCGTCGCTGGCCCGCTACCCCGATCCCAATGGCTTCGACCTGAAGGCGGCGCTCGCCGAGCGCTATGGCGTGCCGGCCAACTGGCTGACGCTGGGCAACGGCTCCAACGACATTCTCGAGATCGTGGCGCTCGCGCTGCTCGAGCCGGGCACCTCGGCGGTGTACGCGCGACATTCGTTCGCGGTGTACCGCCTGGCCACCCAGGCCCGCGGCGCCCGTCACATCGTCGTGCCGGCGCGCGACTACGGCCATGACCTCGACGCGATGTTCGACGCCATCGAGGCCGATACGCGCGTGGTGTTCATTGCAAACCCCAACAATCCCACCGGCACCTTCGTGCCCGGCGACGAGATCGCGCGCTTCCTCGAGCGCGTGGAGCAGGCCCACGGCACCCGTGTGACGGTCGTGCTCGACGAGGCGTACAACGAATATCTCGATCCCGAACTGCGTTTCGACAGCACGGCGCTGGTGCGCCGGCACCCCAACCTGATCGTCTCGCGCACCTTCTCCAAGGCCTACGGCCTGGCAGGCCTGCGCGTCGGTTTCTCGGTGGCGCAGCCGGCCCTGACCGATCTGCTCAATCGCGTGCGTCAGCCCTTCAACGTGAATACGCTGGCGCAGGCCGCCGCGATCGCCGCGCTGGCCGATGCCGAGTATCTGCAGCGTGCCTACGAAGCCAACAAGGCCGGCAAGGAACAGCTTTACCGCGCGTTCGAGGCGCTGTCGCTGCGCTACGTGCCCGGCTATGGCAACTTCGTGCTGGTGCATGTCGGCGACGCGCCGGGCGTCAACCTCGCGCTGCTCAAGCGCGGCGTGATCGTGCGTCCGGTGGCGGGCGATGACCTGCCCGAGTGGCTGCGCGTCACGGTGGGTCTGCCGGCCGAGAACGCCCGCTTCATCGACGCCCTGACCGAGATTCTGTCGGCATGAGTCTCACCGCCAAGCCCGGCGGCGCGCAGGCGCCCGCGATCGGCGTGCTGGCGGTGGTCGGTGTCGGCTTGATCGGCGGCTCGTATGCCGCCGCGCTGCGCCAGGCCGGCCACGTCGGCCGCGTGCTGGGGGTGGGGCGCAATCCGCAGTCGCTCGAGCGCGCCCGCGAGCTGGGTCTCATCGATGCCGTCGCCACGCCGGCGGAGGCGGCCGCCCAGGCCGATCTCATCATGCTGGCCACGCCGGTAGGCGGCCTGGGTGCCGTGCTGTCGCAGATGCGCGAGCATCTGCGGGCCGACACGGTGCTCACCGATGGCGGCAGTACCAAGGCCGAAGTGATCGATGCCGCCCGCGCGGCGCTGGGCGATCGCATCGGCCAGTTCGTGCCCGGCCACCCCATCGCGGGGGCCGAGCGCACCGGACCCGAGGCGGCCGACGCCCGCCTGTATCAGCAGCGCGACGTGATCCTGACCCCCTTGCCCGAGAACGGCGCGGCGGCCCTCGAACGGGTCCGCGCCAGCTGGCAGGCCTGCGGCGCCCGCGTGCTCGACATGGACGCGGTCGTGCACGATCGCGTGCTGGCCTCGATCAGCCACATGCCGCACTTTCTGTCGTCGGTGTACATGACGCAGGTGGCGCGCGCCGACGACGCCGCCACGCGGCTGGCGCTGGCCGGCTCGGGCTTTCGCGACTTCACCCGCATCGCCGCGGGCTCGCCCGAAATGTGGCGGGATATCTTTCTTTCCAATCGCGACGCCATGCTCGCGGAGCTGGCCGATGTGCGTGCGGTGCTCGACGCCGCCGAGGCCGCGCTGCGCGCGCGCGATGGCGACGCCATGCACGACCTGCTCGCCGAGGCCGCCGATGCGCGCCGCGGCTGGCGCAAGGAGTCTCACTGAATGAACGCCCAGGCTTATCTCGATCTGCCGCGGGTCCGTCACGCGCAGGGCGTGGTGGCGCTGCCCGGATCCAAAAGCATTTCCAATCGCGTGCTGCTGCTGGCCGCGCTGGCCGAGGGCCGCACCGAGATCACCGGGCTGCTCGATTCCGACGATACGCGCGTGATGCTGGCCGCGCTGCGTCAATTGGGCGTGACGGTCGAGACCCTGGGTACGGGGCATGTGGCGGTCGAGGGCGTGACGCGCTTTCCCGTGCAGCAGGCCGAACTGTTCCTGGGTAACGCCGGTACCGCGTTCCGGCCGTTGTGCGCGGCGCTCGCGCTCATGGGCGGCGATTACACGCTCTCGGGCGTGCCGCGCATGCACGAGCGGCCGATCGGCGATCTGGCCGACGCGCTGCGCGGGTGGGGCGCCCGCATCGATTACCTGGGCCAGCCCGGTTATCCGCCGCTGCGGATCGGGCAGGGCGCCATCGCGACCGACGCCCCCGTGCGTGTGCAGGGCTCGGTGTCGAGCCAGTTCCTCACCGCGCTGCTGCTGGCCGCGCCGATCCACTGCGCCGCCAGCGGCCAGCCGGTGGTGATCGAGGTGGTGGGCGAACTGATCTCCAAGCCGTACATCGAGATCACGCTGAACCTGATGGCGCGCTACGGCGTGCAGGTGGAGCGCGATGGCTGGCAACGGTTCACGGTGCCGGCCGCCAGCCGCTACCGTAGCCCGGGCAAGATCGCGGTGGAGGGCGATGCCTCCACGGCGTCGTACTTCCTGGCGCTGGGCGCCATTGGCGGCGGGCCGTTGCGCGTCACCGGGGTCGGTGCCGACAGCATCCAGGGCGACGTGGCCTTTGCCGACACGCTGGCCGCCATGGGCGCGCGCGTCGAGAAGGGGCCCGACTGGATCGAGGTCAGTGGCGTGGAAGTTGCGCAGGGCGCGCGCCTGAAGGCGTTCGACGCCGACTTCAACCTGATCCCCGACGCCGCCATGACGGCCGCGGCGCTGGCGCTCTACGCCGATGGCCCCTGCCGCCTGCGCAATATCGGCAGCTGGCGCGTCAAGGAAACCGACCGCATCCACGCCATGCACACCGAGCTCGCCAAGCTTGGCGCCACCGTCAGTTCGGGGCCGGATTGGCTCGAGGTGGTGCCGCCGGCGGCGGGGCAGTGGCATGATGCGCATATCGGCACCTACGACGACCATCGCATGGCCATGTGCTTCTCGCTCGCCGCCTTCGGGCCGGCGGCCGTGCGCATTCTCGATCCCGGTTGCGTGAGCAAGACCTTCCCCGACTACTTCGACGTCTACGCCGGGCTGGTCAGGGCCTGACGGCCACGGAGGGCTGCGGGAGCGGGGTCGTCGCGACGCCGTGCCTGCCGCCGTCCCGTGTCACCGACGTTCGCATCGACCGCAACATCCCATTGCCGGCCCCGCCGGCCGGCCCGCCTGCCGCGGGCCTCATTACTGGAAGCACACATGAGCACTCCCGCAGCCGCAGGCGCCCAGGCGCCGGTGATCACCATCGACGGCCCGACCGCTTCGGGCAAGGGCACGATCGCGCACCGTGTGGCGAAGGCGCTGGGTTTCACGGTGCTCGACAGCGGCGCGCTGTATCGCCTGACGGCGCTCGCCGCGCGTCAGGCGGGCATCGATCCCGACGACGAGGCGGGCGTGGTCGCCGTGGCCCAGAACCTCGACGTGCGCTTCGAGGGGCCGCATATGTATCTGGCCGGCCGTGACGCGGGGCATGACATCCGCCAGGAGGCCGTGGGCAATTTCGCGTCGCGCATCGCGGGCTATCCCGCCCTGCGCCAGGCGCTGCTGGAGCGCCAGCGCGCCTTCCGGCTCCCGCCCGGACTCGTGGCAGACGGCCGCGATATGGGCACCGTCGTCTTCCCCGACGCGTCCCTGAAAATCTTCCTGATCGCCGACGTCGAGGCCCGCGCCGAGAGGCGGTGTAAGCAGTTGATCGAAAAGGGAATTTCTGCTAACCTAGCCGACCTCTTGAAGGATATGCGCGAGCGTGACGCCCGCGACACCCAGAGAGCGGTGGCGCCGCTTGCCGCGGCACCCGACGCCGTGGAGCTGGATTCGTCCAGTCTCACGATCGAGCAGACCGTTGCCGCGGTGCTCGATCTGTGGCGCGCCCGGCAGGCCTGATCCTTGCGGATGTGACCCGAACGTGACCCGAATGTGACCCGAATGCCGGCGAGAATATCCCGCGAATGGTGTGCGGGATGCTCACAGGCACCGCCGGCCCAGGCCGATTGGTTTGACTCGATTTTGTACCCCGTGCGGGATGTTTGCGCACGGGATGGTTTTACCGCCCTGACGGCCAGACCGCGCTCCCACGGGACCACCCCGCAAGAGCCGGCGCAATCGCCAGGTTTTTTCACTCCACTGTGGCGGGCAATCCGTTGCGGTGTGTTTTCAACGGCCATTTTGGCCTAATGGATTCCAACCTAATGTCTTCCATTTCCACTCAAGCTGCCGGCGGCGAAAGCTTTGCCGCCCTGTTTGCCGAGAGCCTCAAGAGCCAGGACATGAAGTCCGGCGAGGTCATCAGCGCCGAAGTCGTTCGCGTCGACCACAATTTCGTCGTCGTCAACGCCGGCCTGAAGTCCGAGGCGCTCATCCCCCTGGAAGAGTTCCTGAACGACCAGGGCGAACTGGAAGTTCAACCTGGCGACTTCGTCTCGGTGGCGATCGACTCGCTCGAAAACGGCTACGGCGACACGATCCTGTCGCGTGACCGCGCCAAGCGTCTGTCGGCATGGCTGCAGCTGGAAAAGGCCCTGGAGAATGGCGAGCTGGTTACCGGCACCATCACGGGCAAGGTCAAGGGCGGCCTGACCGTCATGACCAACGGCATCCGCGCGTTCCTGCCGGGTTCGCTGGTCGACCTGCGTCCGGTCAAGGACACGACCCCGTACGAAGGCAAGACCCTCGAGTTCAAGGTCATCAAGCTCGACCGCAAGCGCAACAACGTCGTGCTGTCGCGCCGCCAAGTGCTGGAAGCCAGCATGGGCGAAGAGCGTCAGAAGCTGCTCGAAACCCTGCACGAAGGTGCTGTGGTCAAGGGCGTGGTCAAGAACATCACCGACTACGGCGCGTTCGTGGACCTCGGCGGTATCGACGGCCTGCTGCACATCACCGACATGGCCTGGCGCCGTGTGCGTCACCCTTCCGAAGTCCTGCAAGTGGGTCAGGAAGTCGAAGCCAAGGTCCTCAAGTTCGACCAGGAAAAGAGCCGCGTGTCGCTGGGCGTCAAGCAGCTGGGCGAAGATCCGTGGGTCGGCCTCGCTCGCCGCTACCCGCAGGGCACCCGTCTGTTCGGCAAGGTGACCAACCTGACCGACTACGGCGCGTTCGTTGAAGTCGAAGCCGGCATCGAAGGCCTGGTGCACGTCTCCGAAATGGACTGGACCAACAAGAACGTCGATCCGCGCAAGGTCGTGACCCTGGGCGAAGAAGTCGAAGTCATGGTCCTGGAAATCGACGAAGACCGTCGTCGTATCTCGCTGGGCATGAAGCAGTGCCGTCAGAACCCGTGGGAAGAGTTCGCCACCAACTTCAAGCGTGGTGACAAGGTCCGCGGCGCCATCAAGTCGATCACCGACTTCGGCGTGTTCGTCGGTCTGCCCGGCGGCATCGATGGTCTGGTTCACCTGTCCGACCTGTCGTGGACGGAAACCGGCGAAGAAGCCGTGCGCAACTTCAAGAAGGGCGACGAGATCGAAGCCGTTGTGCTCGGTATCGACACCGACAAGGAGCGCATCTCGCTGGGTATCAAGCAGCTCGAAGGCGATCCGTTCAACAACTTCGTGGCCACCTACGACAAGGGCGCCGTGGTCCCCGGTACGATCAAGTCGGTCGAACCCAAGGGTGCCGTCGTGACGCTGTCCGTCGACGTCGAAGGTTACCTGCGCGCTTCCGAGATCTCCTCGGGCCGCGTCGAAGATGCCACCACGGTTCTGTCCGCTGGCACCAACGTCGAAGCCATGATCATCAACATCGACCGCAAGGCGCGTTCGATCCAGCTGTCGATCAAGGCTCGCGACAACGCCGAGACCGCCGATACCATTCAGCGCATGTCCGAAGCCAGCGCCTCCTCGGGTACCACCAACCTGGGTGCTCTGCTCAAGGCCAAGCTGGACCAACAGCGCAACGACGGTTAATACGTGACCAAGTCGGAGCTGATCGCCGCTCTGGCGGCCCGCTATCCCCAGCTGGCCGCCCGCGACACCGATTACGCCGTCAAGACCATGCTCGACGCGATGACTCAGGCCCTGGCCTCGGGTCAGCGCATCGAGATCCGCGGTTTTGGCAGCTTCTCGTTGTCCCAGCGGTCGCCCCGCGTCGGTCGCAATCCCAAGTCGGGTGAACAGGTGCTGGTGCCTGGTAAACAGGTGCCGCACTTCAAGGCCGGCAAGGAATTGCGCGAACGCGTGGATCTGGTTGGTAGCGAACAGGGTGGCGATTCCTCCAATGGATCGTCCGACCCGTTGCAGTCCGTGCTGGACCTGCACGCCATGCATTGAGCAAGGCGGGCGCGTACGGCGCGCTGCACGGTCGTCTCGACCCACAAAGCCCCTCGAGTGATCGAGGGGCTTTGTTTTTTTGGCGCCCGTGCCGGATTTCAGGCGAGCTGCGACGCCGCGGCCTGGCGAAGCGGAGCAGGGGACGCTTCTCGCTTACAATCACCCGCGTTGAGTTTCTCTATTTGGAGCATGCGTCATGCGCTACCTTGTCTGGGCACTGCGATTGCTCGTGTTCGTTGCGGTGTTGATGTTCGCGCTCAAGAACACCGACCCGGTTGCCGTGAAGTTCTATGCCGACTACGTGGTGCACGACGTGCCGCTCATCGTGGTAATGCTGGTGACCTTCGTGCTCGGTACCTTGTTCGGCCTGTTGCTGACCGTTCCGGCCTCCATGCGCCGCCGCCGCGAGGCCCAGCGCCTGCGCCGCGAGGTCGAGCGCCTGCAGGCCGCCGCCAACGGCACCCCGCAGCCCGTGGTGCCCGAAGCCGTGGCGCCCATGTCGCCGCTCTGATCCGGGTTCATTCATCCCGCGTTCGGCCGTTTTTCTTGATTTTTTCGATACCGTCTCCGCCAGGCTGACGGTATCGTTGTTATTTATGCAACCCTGCGAGTGCCCACACTGTGGATTTTGAACCTTGGTGGCTCATTTTCGTGCCCGTGCTGTTTGCCCTGGGATGGCTGGCGGCGCGGTTTGACTTCCGCCAAATGCTGCGCGAGACGCGCACGCTGCCCGACTCGTATTTTCGGGGCCTGAATTTTCTGCTCAACGAGCAGCCCGACCGCGCCATCGACGCGTTCGTCGAAGTGGCCAAGCTCGACCCCGAAACCACCGAACTGCACTTCGCGCTCGGCAGCCTGTTCCGGCGCCGTGGCGAGATGGAGCGCGCGATCCGCGTGCACCAGAGCCTGCTGGCGCGGTCCGACCTGCCCGCGGCCGAGCGCGAACACGCGCAGCACGAGCTGGCCCAGGACTTTCTCAAGGCCGGCATGCTGGATCGTGCCGAGGCCACGTTCGAATCGCTCAAAGACACGCGTTACGCGCTGCCGGCGCTGCGCTCGCTGATCCGCATCTACGAGTCCGAGCACGATTGGCCGCGCGCCATCGAGGCCGTCAAGACGCTGCATGGCCTGGTCGACGAACCGGTGCCGCAGATCGTGCATTACTACTGCGAAGAGGCCCACACGGCGCTGTCGGCCAAGCCGCCCGCCATCGAGGCGGCACAGACGGCCCTCGACGCCGCCGACCACGCCGCCGAGCTGGCCGGCAAGAGCGGGGGCCTGAGCAAAGCCTCCAAGGTGCGCACCGCGATGCTGCGCGCGCGCCTCGCGGCCGCCACCCAGGACACCAAGAGCGAGCGCCTGCATCTCGAGTCGGTGCTGAGCGACGCGCCCGAGTTCGCGGGCCTGGTCGCCGAGACGCTGCTCAACAATTATCGTCAGGCGGGCCAGCCCGCCGTGGGCCTGGAGCTGCTGCACAAGCAATACGAGCGCCATGCCTCGCTCGATCTGTTCAACGTGGTGTTTCGCGAGCTGCGTGTGCAGCAGGGCAGCGCGACGGCTTGGGCATTCGCCCGCAATGCGCTGCGCCACCACCCCTCGCTGCTGGGCCTGGATCGCCTCCTCGAGGCCGAGCTGGCCAGCCCGGCCGGCGCGGGCGAAGAGAGCCCCGTGCCCGGCGCGGATCTCACCCTGCTGCGCAGCCTGATCCACAAGCACACGCAGCGTCTCGACCGTTATGCCTGCCGCAATTGCGGCTTTCAGGCGCGGCGCTTCTACTGGCAGTGCCCCGGCTGCAATGCCTGGGAGACCTACGCGCCGCGTCGTCTGGAAGAATCCGAATGAATCGTTTTCCCTCCGATAAAGTCGCCGGGGCCCGCATCCTGGTCGTGGGCGACGTGATGCTCGACCGGTATTGGTTCGGCGAGGTCGACCGCATTTCGCCCGAGGCGCCCGTGCCCGTGGTGCGCGTGGCGCGCCGCGAAGATCGTCTCGGCGGCGCGGCCAACGTGGCGCGCAACATCGCCGCGCTAGGCGCTCAGGTCACCTTGATCGGCGTGATCGGCGACGACGAAGCCGGCGCGAGCATCCAGGCCCTGGCGGGCGCCGATGGCGTCCAGGCCGAGCTGGTCCGCGATCCGCAGCGTCACACCACGCTCAAGATGCGCGTGCTGGGCCGCCAGCAGCAGTTGCTGCGTGTCGACTTCGAAGAACAACCCGACGCCGCCGCGCTGGACCGCGTCGAGTCCGCGTTCGCGCGTCAGCTCGGCCGGCACGACATCGTCATTCTGTCCGACTACGCCAAGGGCACGCTGGAGCGTGTCGGGCATCTGATTTCCATGGCGCGTGCCGCGGGCATCCCGGTGCTGGTCGATCCCAAGGGCGACGACTACACGCGTTATCGCGGCGCGGCCCTGGTCACGCCCAATCGTTCCGAGATGCAGCAGGCCGTGGGCCGCTGGACGACCGAGGCCCAGCTCACAGAGCGCGCGCAGCGCCTGCGCGGCGAGCTCGATCTCGACGCGCTGCTGGTCACGCGTTCGGAGCAGGGCATGACCCTCTTCACCCAGGAAGGCCGCGAGCATGTGGACGCACAGGCTCATGAGGTTTTCGACGTGTCCGGCGCGGGCGATACCGTGCTGGCCACCCTGGCCGTCATGCGCGCCGCGGGCCTGCCCTGGGCCGACGCGATGGGCTGGGCCAATCGTGCCGGCGGCATCGTGGTCGGCAAACTCGGTACCTCGGTGGTGACGGCCGCCGAACTTGCAGGAGAGACACCATGATCGTGGTTACTGGCGCCGCCGGCTTTATCGGCAGCAACCTCGTGCGCGGCCTGAACCGCCGGGGCATCAACGACGTGATCGTCGTCGACGATCTGACCGACGGCGACAAATTCCGCAATCTGGTCGATTGCCGCATCGCCGATTACATCGGCCACGATGACTTCCGCGAGCGCGTGCGCGAAGGGCGTCTGCCCAAGCTGCGCGCCGTGTTTCATCAGGGCGCGTGTTCCGACACGACCGAGCGCAACGGCCGCTACATGATGGACAACAACTACCGCGTCACGCTGGAGTTGTTCGAGTACTGCCAGGCGCAGCGCGTGCCTTTCCTGTACGCCTCGTCGGCCGCGGTCTATGGCGGCTCGTCGGTGTATGTCGAAGAGCCGGCCAACGAAAAGCCGCTCAACGTCTACGGCTACTCCAAGCTGTTGTTCGATCAGGTGCTGCGCACCCGCATGGACCGCCTCACGGCGCAGGTCGTGGGCCTGCGTTATTTCAACGTCTACGGTCCGCACGAGCAGCACAAGGGCCGCATGGCCTCGGTGGCGTTCCACAACATGAACCAGTTCCTGGCCGAAGGACATGTGCGCCTGTTCGGCGGCTGGGACGGCTGGGCCGACGGCGGTCAGAGCCGCGACTTCATCTCGGTCGAGGATGTCGTGGCCGTGAACCTGCACTTCCTCGACCATCCGCAGATTTCCGGCGTGTTCAATTGCGGCACCGGCCGGGCGCAGCCCTTCAACGACATCGCGCATGCCGTGGTCAACGCGCTGCGCGCCGAACGCGGCGAGGCGGCCCTCACGCTGGCGCAGCAGGTCGAGCAGGGACTGATCCGCTATGTGCCGTTCCCCGACGATCTGAAGGGGCGCTATCAGAGCTTCACGCAGGCCAACGTCGACAACCTGCGCGCAACGGGTTTCGTCGCTCCCATGCGGGACGTCCAGACCGGCGTGACGGAATACGTCCGCTACTGGCGTTCGCAGGGCTGAGGCAGAAGGCGAGTCGCGGTCGGAGAGGCGGGACGGCCAGTCGCGGACGGCCAGTCGCGGACGGCTAGTCGCGGACGGCTAGTCGCGGACGGCTAGTCGCGGACGGCTAGTCGCGGACGGCTAGTCGCGGACGGCTAGTCGCGGACGGCAAGTCGATGATGGCCAATCGCAGGGCGGGTGTCGCGCTCGCCCTGCGGGGCTTCCGCAGGGGCAATCGCGTGCACTCCCCGTGCACGCGGGGCCGCGCGGGCCGACCATGAGGTGTGGCGGCCGTATCGGCCGTCATCCTTCCCAGGAGCCTGCCATGTCCCGCCCGACGTCTTTCCATTTCCCCGTCTTTCACGGCTTTCATTCCCGCACACCCGCCGCACCGATCCGCCCGACGCATCTTCGACCGGCGCCGCCGAGTCGCGTCGCGCCGTCGTCTTCCGTGCCACCCGCCGTGCCGTCCGGCCGCGCCGCGAGCCGCGCGTGGCTCGCGCTGGGTGGCCGTGCGCGGGCTGCCCTGCTCGGCGTGGCGTTGATGGGCGGTCTGGCGCTGCCCGCCGGTAATGCCCGCGCGCTCGACGTCAATCGGGCCGACGCCTCCCAGCTGCAAACCCTGCGCGGTATCGGTCCCAGCATGGCGCAGCGCATCCTGACCGAACGGGATCGCAATGGTCCGTTCGCCACGCTCGACGCGTTGCGCGAGCGCGTGCGGGGCATCGGCGAGAAGACGCTGCAGTCGCTGCGCGAGGCCGGCCTGTCCGCGGGTGCGGAGCAGGGCGCCTCTCGTGCCAGCGCGGCGCCCGCGGCTTCGCCGCCCGCCGCGGGGGCGAGCTCCGCCGGTGCCCCGCAGCCGGGCAAGGAGGGCGGCACGGCGGCGCCGGCCGGCCGTGGCCGGTCCCAGTCCGGCGCGGCGGCGGGCCGTTGAGCCCGAGGGCTCGGGCAGGGCGGTACGGCAGCGCACCGGTATCCGTGGCCGCCGCCCCTGCCTGCGACCGCTTCCACTGCCCGTGGCACCCACCACGCCTGCGGCCGCCACTGCCGGTGGCCCGCGTCCCTGCTTGGGGCCGCCACTGCCGGTGGCCTCCGTCCCTGCCTGGGGCCGCCACTGCCGGTGGCCTCCGTCCCTGCCTGGGGCCGCCACTGCCGGTGGCCCGCGTCCCTGCGTGGGGCCGCCACCGCCCGTGGACCCCGCCACTCCCTGTCGCCGCCACTGCCCGAGGGGCTTGCCGGGCGCCGTGCCAGCGGCCCGGTCCCGACGCACCTGACGGCCGCCTGTCGTGGAGGCCCTGAGCCCATTCGGGGCTTTCGCCCCCGCCGCCGTCCGCGCGGGTATGATCAGCCGATGAGCAAAGTCACCTATCCCACCATCGAACAGACCGTCGGCAACACGCCGCTGGTCCGCCTGCAGCGCATCCCCGGCTCGGCCGGCGAGGCGCGTGGCAATGTGATCCTGGCCAAGCTGGAAGGCAACAACCCCGCGGGTTCCGTCAAGGATCGTCCTGCCCTGTCGATGATCCTGCGCGCCGAGGAGCGCGGGGAGATCGCGCCGGGCGACACGCTGATCGAGGCCACGAGCGGCAACACCGGCATCGCGCTGGCCATGACGGCGGCGATGCGCGGCTATCGCATGATCCTGATCATGCCCGACAACCTCTCGGTCGAGCGCCGCGCCGCCATGACCGCCTACGGCGCCAAGCTGATCCTGACCCCGGCCGACAAGGGCGGCATGGAATACGCCCGGGACCTGGCCATGGCGATGCAGGCCGAAGGCAAGGGCAAGGTGCTCGATCAGTTTGCCAACCCGGACAACCCGCGCGCCCACATCGAAGGTACCGGTCCCGAAATCTGGACCCAGACCGGCGGCCGCATCACGCACTTCGTGAGCGCCATGGGCACCACCGGCACGATCATGGGTGTGTCCACCTACCTCAAGTCGCGCAACCCCGCCGTGCAGGTGGTGGGTGCGCAGCCCGCCGAAGGCTCGTCGATCCCGGGCATCCGCAAGTGGCCCGAAGCCTACCTGCCCAAGATTTTCGATCGCAGCCTGGTCGACGCGTACGAGTCGATCGTGCAGGCCGATGCCGAGCAGATGGCCCGCCGGCTGGCCGCCGAAGAAGGCATCTTCGCCGGCATTTCGTCGGCCGGCGCGCTGGTCGGCGCGCTGCGCGTCGCCGAGCGCGTCGAGAACGCCACCATCGTGTTCATCGTCTGCGACCGGGGTGACCGGTATCTGTCGACCGGCGTGTTCAACTAATTGCGCTTCGTCGTGCCCGGCGCGGCCGTGCCGGCCGCGGACTGGCGGTTCATGCGGCTTTGCAGCTCGGCCGCGAGGTCGGCGACCGCCGTGGCGTAGAAGTAGCTGCGGTTGTAGTGGGTGAGGGCAAAGAAATTGGGCGTGGCGGTGCGATAGACCGCCGTGCCGCGCATTTCTTCGGCGAGGTCGATCACACCCAGCGGATGCGTCTGCCAGCTGGCAGGCGCGGCACCCGGCGCCAGACGCGCGCCCGCGCGCTGCAGGGCGGGCCAGTCGAGCGTGGGTTGCAGGCCGCCCGCCACCAGCGGCGCGGGATCGGCCGGCAGGGTAACGGGCGCGAACACCGGCAGGCCGCGCTGCCAGCCGTGCTGCACCAGGAAATTGCCCACCGACATCACGGCGTCTTCGACGCTGCTCTCGAGGTGGATGTGGCCATCGCCGTCGCCGTCGACGGCATAGCGCGCGATCGAGCCGGGCATGAACTGCGGCATGCCGATGGCGCCCGCGAATGAGCCCACGGCGTCGATTTCGAGCTTGCCCTGATACGACAGCGTGATGAAGTCGGCCAGCTGGCCGCGGAACATCTCGGCGCGCTCGGGCTTGGCGGGATCCGGGTAGTCGAAGGCCAGGGTCGCCAGCGCGTCCAGCACGCGGAAATTGCCCATATTGCGGCCGTAGAGCGTCTCCACGCCGATGATGGCCGCGATGATCGACGCCGGCACGCCGTACTGCTGCGCCGCGCGGTCGAGGAGGGGGGCATTGGCCTGCCAGAAGTCCACGCCCCAACCGATGCGCTTGGGCTCGATGAAGCGTGCGCGATAGGTGTTCCAGCTGCGCCATACCTTCTTGCCCGGCGGCGAGGGCGCGATCAGACGCGAGACCGTGGCGTTATAGCGGGACGACTCCAGCGTGGTGAGCACCTGATTCAGCGGCAGGCTGCGGTCGCGCGCGAGCTGTTCGCCGAAAGCGCGCACCTCGGGGCGCAGCTTGCCGCTCGGATCCAGCGTGGCGGAGGGCTCGGCGGGCGGTTCGGTCGGACCGATCCGAACCGCGCCAGGCGTGCCACGGGCGGCCGCGGGGGCGATTTCGGGGGCGGCGGCCGCGGCGGGAGCGGCCTGGGGCGCGCGGGTGGCGCACCCGGCGAGGGAGGTGGCGAGGGCGGCGGCTAGCGCGGTGATTTGCAGGAAACGACCACTGATGAACATAATCTTCCTTATGGAGACCATGTATCTTACCCACCCCTCATGCCGCATGCATGAAATGGGCAGCTGGCACCCCGAGAGCCCACAGAGGCTGGATGCCATTTCCGACCAGCTGCTGGCCAGCGGGCTGGCGCCTTACGTCAACGAACGGCAGGCGCCCGAAGCCTCGCGCGCCGACATCCTGCGCGTCCACACCGTGGCCTATCTGGATAACCTGCGCGCGCGCCAGCCCGACGTGGGCTACGCCACGATCGATCCCGATACCCTGATGAATCCGTACACCTACGAGGCGGCGCTGCATGCCGCCGGGGCAGGGGTGGCGGCGGTCGACGCGGTGATGGGCGGCGAGGCGAGCACGGCGTTCTGCGCGGTGCGCCCGCCCGGGCATCACGCCGAGTCGGCGCGGGCCATGGGATTCTGCTTTCTGAACAATGTGGCGATCGCGGCGGCGCATGCCCTCGCATTCCACAAGCTCGAGCGGGTGGCGGTCGTGGATTTCGATGTGCATCACGGCAACGGCACCGAAGAGATTTTCGCCGGCGACGAGCGCGTGCTGATGTGCAGCTTTTTCCAGCACCCGTTTTTTCCCAATAGCGGGACGGATCATCCGGCCGACCACATGGTCAACGTGCCGGTGGACGCCTACACCGCCGGCGCGGCGGTGCGCGACATCGTGCGCGACACCTGGCTGCCGCGACTGGAGGCGCACCGGCCCCAGCTGGTGCTGATCTCCGCGGGTTTCGATGCCCACCGCGAAGACGACATGGGGCAAATGGGATTGGTGGAGGCCGACTATGCCTGGATCACGGACCAACTCGTCGCGCTGGCCGACAAGCACGCGCAGGGCCGCGTCGTCAGCATGCTGGAGGGGGGTTACAACCTGTCGGCATTGGGCCGAAGTGTTGTTGCGCACATACGATCCCTTTCAAAGCTGTAGAATCGAAAGAAATTTGTGCAATGCGGGCCCGGCTCCATGCCGGGCAATGATTGTTTATTAGGAGGCTGCTGGATGAAGGTGCTGGTACCCGTCAAGCGTGTCGTTGACTACAACGTCAAGGTACGCGTGAAGTCCGATCAAACCGGGGTGGACATCGCCAACGTGAAGATGTCGATGAACCCCTTCGATGAAATCGCCGTCGAGGAAGCGACGCGCCTGAAGGAAAAGGGCAGCGTTGCGGAAGTCATCGCCGTCTCTTGCGGCGTTGCACAAAGCCAGGAAACCCTGCGCACCGCGATGGCCATCGGCGCCGACCGCGGCGTGCTGGTGCAGACCGACGCCGAACTCCAGCCGCTGGCCGTGGCCAAGCTGCTCAAGGCCGTGGTCGACAAGGAACAGCCGCAGCTGGTCATCCTGGGCAAGCAGGCCATCGACGACGACGCCAACCAGACCGGCCAGATGCTGGCCGCGCTGCTCGACTGGCCCCAGGCCACGTTCGCCAGCAAGGTCGAGCTTGCCGACGGCAAGGTCACGGTCACGCGTGAAGTCGACGGCGGTCTCGAAACCGTCGCGCTCAAGCTGCCCGCCATCGTCACCACCGACCTGCGCCTGAACGAGCCGCGTTACGTCACGCTGCCCAACATCATGAAGGCCAAGAAGAAGCAGCTCGACACCCTCACGCCCGATGACCTGGGTGTGGATGCCGCGCCGCGCCTGAAGACGCTGAAGGTCAGCGAGCCGCCGGCACGCAAGGCCGGCATCAAGGTGGCCGATGTCGCCGCGCTGGTCGACAAACTCAAGAACGAAGCGAAGGTGGTGTGATGACGACGCTGGTTATTGCCGAACACGACAACGCCCAGTTGAAGGGCGCTACCCTGAACACCGTTGCCGCCGCCGCCAAGATCGGTGGTGACGTGCACGTGCTGGTTTCGGGCAGCAACGCGCGCGCCGTGGCCGACCAGGCCGCCAAGATCGCCGGCGTGAGCAAGGTCCTGCTGGCCGACGCCCCGCAACTGGCCGACGCGCTGGCCGAGAACGCCGCCGCTCAGGTCCTGGCCGTGGCGAGCTCGTACAGCCACATCCTGTTCCCCGCGACCGCCTCGGGCAAGAACATCGCCCCGCGCGTGGCCGCCAAGCTCGACGTGGCCCAGATCTCCGACATCACCGCCGTCGAATCCGCCGACACGTTCCAACGCCCGATCTACGCGGGCAATGCGATCGCCACCGTGCAGTCGGCCGACTCGGTCAAGGTCATCACCGTGCGCTCCACCGGCTTCGACGCCGTGGCCGCCGAAGGTGGCTCGGCTGCCGTCGAAACGATCGAAGCCGTGGCCGATTCGGGCCTGTCCTCGTTCGTGGGCCGCGAAGTCGCCAAGAGCGACCGTCCCGAACTGGCCGGCGCGCGCGTCGTGGTCTCGGGTGGCCGTGGTCTGGGCAGCGCCGAGAACTTCAAGATTCTCGATCCGCTCGCCGACAAGCTGGGCGCCGCCCTGGGCGCCTCGCGCGCCGCCGTCGATGCGGGCTACGCCCCCAACGACTGGCAGGTCGGCCAGACCGGCAAGATCGTCGCACCGCAGCTGTACGTGGCGGTCGGCATCTCGGGTGCGATCCAGCATCTGGCCGGCATGAAAGACTCGAAGGTCATCGTCGCGGTCAACAAAGACCCCGAAGCGCCGATCTTCGGCGTGGCCGACTACGGCCTCGTGGGCGATCTGTTCCAGGTCGTTCCGGAGTTGACCTCCGCGCTGTAAGTCAGGGGCCGGGCCGCGCAAGCCGCCCATCCCCAAAAAACCGCAGGCTTCGGCCTGCGGTTTTTTTTCGTCCTTGCGCGGCCCCATGCACGGCTTCATGCGGGCGCCCGCGAGGGCGGCGAGCGCGCGCGCATCGCCACCCCACCATGCTCGCAAGTTTGGTGCTAATGTCTCCCGGACGCGCGTTCGGGGCCGCATGACCGGCCATGGCGCGTCGTTCGCATCACCGCATGTCGCAACACCCTTCATCGCGTTCCTGGACCGGCAAAGGAGATGGGCATGGCTCGGCGATATCCCGTGTGGCTGCGTGGCGAGGTGCTCCGATGAGAGACCTCTCCTGCTCGGTGGGTTTTTTCAATAGCGTCCCGATCGCGATCGTCTTTCTCGCGGTGGGGCTGGGCTTTCTGGTCGGGCGATTACGCATCGGACCCGTCGAGCTCGGCGGCGTGTGTGGCACGCTGATCGTCGCCCTGCTGCTGGGGCAGACGGGGTGCCAGGCGAGCTTCCAGGTCAAGGACATCGCCTTCGCGCTGTTCATCTTTGCCATGGGCTATTCCGGCGGCCCGGGCTTCTTCGCCAACCTCAATCGTTCCAGCCTGCGCTTCATGGTGCTGCCGCTGGTCGAGGCCGTGCTGGTGCTGAGCATCGCACTGATGGCGGCACGCCTGTTCGGCTTCGATCCTGGCACGACGGCGGGCCTCGCCGCGGGCGCCGCGACGGAGTCGGCGGTGGTGGGCACGGCCTCAGAGGCGCTGCGCCACCTGGGGCTCAACGCCGCCCAGGTGCAGCAGATGGAAGCCAACATCGCCATCGCCTACTCGCTCACCTATCTGGTCGGCATGATCAGCATCGTGATCTTCACCAGTCAGGTCGCGCCCGTGCTGCTCGGCATCGACCTGCGCAAGGCGTCCAAGGCGCTGGAAGAAAAGCTCGGTGGCGTGCCGGACAAGGACGAAGACAACCTGCCGGCGCTGCCGCGGCTGGTCGGGCGCACGCACCTCGTGCGCGAGGCGGATGGCCGCGATGTGGGCGCGATCGAGGCCGAACTGGGCGGGCGTACCGTGATCACGCGCATCCTGCGCAATGGCGAGGCGGTGCCCGCCAGCCGTGCCGAGACGCTGCGCTCGGGCGATATCGTGGTCGTGCTCGGCCTGCGCGGCTTCGCCTTGCGCGCCAATGCGCTGGTGGGCCCCGAGATCGATATTCCCGCCGCGCACGCGGAAGCCCTCAACCTGCGCGAAAAGCAGGTCGTGGTGAACCGCAAGCGCGTCAATGGGCAGACGCTGGCCGAACTCGGCCGCCGCGCCGAGGCCAACGCGGCGGCGCGCGGCGTGTTCCTCGTGAACCTGGAGCGCGGCGGTCTGGATCTGCCCATTCTGCCGTCGACCACGGTGCAGTACGGTGACGTGGTGACCCTGGTCGGCACCGACCCCGAGCTCGGCGAGGCCGCGCAGCGGTTGGGCGGCGAGTTGCGCCGCGACGGCATGACGGACCTCGTGTTCCTGTCGGCCGGCATTCTGGCCGGCCTGCTGATCGGCAGCCTCGCGGTCACGCTCGGCGGCATTCCTCTGTCGCTCGGCAGTGGGGGCGGGGCGCTCGTGAGCGGGCTCATCTGCGGCTGGATCGCGGCGAAGCGCCCGGGCGTGGGTCATATCCCGGCGCCGGCCCTGAGCCTGCTCAAGGAGCTGGGTCTGGCGATCTTCATTGCGTGCGTGGGGTTGTCCGCAGGTCCGCAGGCGATTACGCTTTTGAAAGAGCACGGATTGGTACTGCCGTTGCTCGGGCTTCTGGTATCGCTGGGCCCGGCATGCGCATCGCTCTGGATCGGGCACAAGATCCTCAAGATCGAAGGGCCGCTCCTGCTGGGGGCGATCGCCGGCCAGCACGTGAGCACGCCCACCGTGAGCGCGGTGATCGCGAAGGCGGGCAGCCCCATTCCCCTCCTGGGCTACACCGTCACGTACGCGATCGCCAACGTGCTTCTGCCCGTGCTGGGGCCACTCATCGTGGCGCTGGCCTACCATGCAAGCTAGCGGTTCAACGTTTGAGTTTTTCCGCGGATGGCGTGCCAGCACGCTGTCCGCCGCGCTTATATCAACGGAGACGACATGACCTACACCACGCCCGCACGCGACATCCGCTTTGCCCTGAACGAGCTGGCCGGATTGGCCGAGATCCTGAAGCTGCCGGGGTTCGAAGAGGTGACGCCGGACCTGGTGGAAGCGATCCTCGAAGAAAACGCGCGATTCGTGCAGCAGGCGGTGGCGCCGCTGAACGTGGCGGGCGATACGAAGCCGCCTGTCTGGCAGGACGGCAAGGTCACGACCACGCCCGGTTTCGCCCAGGCCTTCGCCGACTACGCGGCGGGCGGCTGGCAGGGCCTGCAGCACCCGCAGCAATGGGGCGGGCAGGGCCTGCCGCATCTGGTGTCCGCGCCGGCGGGCGAGAACATCCAGGCGGCGAGCCTCGCTTTCTCGCTGTGTCCCATGCTGACCGATGGCGTGATCGAGGCCCTGCTGACCGTGGGCTCGGAGGCGCAGCGCCGTGCCTACGTGCCCAATCTGCTGGGCGGCAAATGGACCGGCACGATGAACCTCACGGAGCCGCAGGCAGGCTCCGATCTGGCGCTGGTCAATACGCGCGCGGTCAAGCAGGACGACGGCAGCTACCGCCTGTCTGGCCAGAAGATATTCATCACCTATGGCGAACACGATCTCGCCGAAAACATCATCCATCTGGTGCTGGCGCGCACGCCCGATGCGCCGGCGGGCGTGAAGGGCATCTCGCTGTTCATCGTGCCGAAGTTCCTCGTCAACGACGACGGCTCGCTGGGCGCGCGCAACGATGTCTGGTGCGCCTCGCTCGAGCACAAGCTCGGCATTCACGGCAGTCCGACGGCCGTGCTGCTGTATGGCTCCGGCAAGGGCGATGTGGGCGAAGGCGCAGTGGGCTATCTGGTAGGCGAACAGAACCGCGGCCTCGAGTACATGTTCATCATGATGAACGCGGCGCGTTATTCCGTGGGGCAGCAGGGCATCGCGCTGTCGGAGCGCGCCTACCAGCTGGCGCAGGCCTACGCGCGCGACCGCGTGCAGGGCCGTGCCATCGAAGGCTCGGCGGGGCCGGTCACGATCTCGCATCACCCCGACGTGCAGCGCATGCTGCTCACCATGCGCGCACTGACCGAAGCCGCGCGTGCGATTTCCTACGTGGCGGCCGCGGCGCACGACAAGGGCACGCATCATCCGGACGCGGAGGTGCGGGCGCGCAACCGCGCGTTCTACGAATACCTGGTCCCGATCGTGAAAGGCTTCTCGACCGAGTCGGCCGTCGAGGTGGCGTCCCTCGGTGTGCAGGTGCACGGCGGCATGGGCTTCATCGAGGAGACCGGCGCGGCGCAGCACTACCGCGACGCCCGCATCCTGCCGATCTACGAAGGCACGACCGCGATCCAGGCCAACGATCTGGTCGGACGCAAGACCCTGCGCGACGGCGGCGCCACTGCGTATGCCTCGATCGCCGCCATGCGCGACACGCTCAAGGCGCTGGAGGGCGACGCGGCGCGCGCCGACGCCACGGAGCGCGATGGCCTGCGCCTGCTGCGCGACAACTTCGATCAGGCGATCCAGGCCTATGAGTCGGCGGTCGATTATCTGCTGCAGCACGCCAGCACCCACCCGCGTGCGGTGTATGCCGGCAGCGTGCCGTATCTGATGCTGGCCGGCATCGTGCACGGCGGCTGGCAGATGGCGCGCGCCGCCCTGGTGAGCCGCCGCTATCTGGCCGATGGCAGCAGCGATCCCTTTTATCGCAACAAGCTGGGCACGGCGCTGTTCTACGGCGCGCAGCTGCTGCCGCGTGCGCTGGGGCTGTCCGCCACCGTGCGCGCGGGCGAGGTCACGGACGCCAGCGCCGCGCTCGCCGATATTGCATAAGGTTATATAAGTTCCTTATTTCCCCGTGGCCAGGTTTGATGCAAGAATCATCTGGCCTCACAACTTGCCGTCAGGAGATAGCGATGGGTCAACTCCGTCTGGGCGACACCGCCCCCGATTTCGAACAAAAGTCCTCCACGGGCACGCTGCGTTTCTACGATTATCTCGGCGACAGCTGGGGCGTGCTGTTTTCGCATCCGGCCGACTTCACGCCGGTGTGCACCACCGAACTCGGCTACACGGCCAAGCTGGCCGATGAGTTCGCCAAGCGCAACGTCAAGGTGCTGGCCCTGTCGGTCGACGGCGTCGATTCGCACCAGCAGTGGATCGGCGACATCAACGAGACCCAGTCCACCCAGGTCAACTTCCCCATCCTGGCCGACGAGGATCGCAAGGTCTCCGAGCTCTACGACATGATCCACCCGAACGCCAGCGCCACGGCCACCGTGCGCTCGGTCTTCATCATCGACCCGGCCAAGAAGGTGCGTCTGATCATCACGTATCCGGCCAGCACCGGCCGCAACTTCAACGAGATCCTGCGCGTGATCGATTCGCTGCAGCTCACCGACAGCCACAGCGTGGCCACGCCGGTGAACTGGAATGACGGCGATGACGTCATCATCGTGCCGTCGCTGAAAGACGAAGCGGTGATCAAAGAGAAGTTCCCCAAGGGCTACAAGGCCGTGCGTCCGTATCTGCGCATCACGCCGCAACCGAATAAGTAAATGACTTTTCTGTAGCGGCGGCTCGATTTTCGAGCCCGTGCGCGGAGGGGCAGTCGCTGGCTGCCCTCTATGAAAAAAGGCCGTTTTTCCCCGGGAAAACGGCCTTTTTTCATTGCGTGGCGTCCCGGTTTTTCTTATGCCTTGCGGCGATGAACAATCAATTAATGATTCGTTCCGTTCACAACGTGCCGCACGCACACTTGCATCCACTCACTACAAACAAACCAAGGATGCACAGATGCCTGCCCGTAATGCCGGATTCCTGACCGCGCTCGCCGCGCTCGCCATGACGTTCACCCTGGGTCTGCCCGTGGCGCAAGCCCAGCAGAAGCAGACGCTGTTGAACGTGTCGTACGACCCGACCCGCGAGCTGTACCGCGCGGTGGACGATGCCTTCATCAAGGAATACAAGGCAAAGGCCAACACCGATCTCACGATTCGCCAGTCGCATGGCGGTTCGGGTCGTCAGGCGCGCTCGGTGATCGACGGTCTGGATGCCGACGTGGTCACGCTGGCGCTGGCCTACGATATCGACGCGATCGCCGACAAGGGCCTGTTGCCGCAGGACTGGCAAAAGCGTCTGCCGCTGAACAGCTCGCCGTACACCTCGACCATCGTGTTCCTGGTGCGCAAGGGCAACCCCAAGCAGATCAAGGATTGGGACGACCTGATCAAGCAGGGCGTCGAGGTCATCACGCCCAATCCCAAGACCTCGGGTGGCGCGCGCTGGAATTATCTGGCCGCCTGGGCCTATGCGCTGCAGAAGAACAACGGCAGCACCGACAAAGCCCGTGAGTTCGTGGGCGCGCTGCTCAAGAACGTGCCGGTGCTCGATACCGGCGCCCGGGGCTCGACCACGACCTTCGTCGAGCGTGGCGTGGGCGACGTGCTGCTGGCCTGGGAGAACGAAGCCTTCCTGGCCCAGGAAGAGCTGGGTCCGGACAAGTTCGACATCATCGTGCCGTCGCTCTCGATCCTGGCCGAGCCCCCGGTGGCCATCGTGGACAAGGTCGTGGACAAGAAGGGCACCCGCGCCGCGGCGCAGGCCTATCTCGAGTTTCTGTACACCCCGGCCGCACAGGAAATCATCGCCAAGAATTTCTACCGCCCGACCGACAAGAATGTCGCCGCCAAGTACGAGAGCCGGTTCCCCAAGCTCAAGCTGGTGACGATCGACGATCCGATCTTCGGCGGCTGGCGCAAGGCCCAGAAGGATCACTTCAGCGACGGCGGCACCTTTGACCAGGTGTACCAGCCGCAGAAGAAATAAGCGGCGATAGCGGAAGCGACACGATGAGTTCGGTCTCCATTTCCGCGGGGGGCGCTGCGTTGCCCCGCCGACGCAACGGCCCCGGCGTCCTGCCGGGTTTTGGCATCTCCATGGGCTTCGCGGTGCTGTATCTCAGCCTGCTGGTGCTGATTCCGCTGGCCGCGCTGCCGATCAAGAGCGCCGGGCTGGGTTGGGAGGGCTTCTGGGACACGGTGACCGCGCCGCGCGTCGTCGCCTCCTACAAACTGACGTTCGGGGCGTCGCTGATCGCGGCGCTCGTGAATCTGGTGTTCGGCACCATCGTCGCCTGGGTCCTCGTGCGCTACCGCTTTCCGGGCAAGAAGGTCGTGGATGCCCTGGTCGACCTGCCGTTCGCCTTGCCCACGGCCGTGGCCGGCATCGCGCTCACCGCGCTCTATGCCAAGAACGGCTGGCTGGGCGAGCCGCTTCTGCGCTGGTTCGATCTCAAGGTGGCGTTCACGCCGCTGGGCATCGTGATCGCGCTGATATTCATCGGGCTGCCGTTCGTGGTGCGCACGGTGCAGCCGGTGCTCGAAGACGTGGAGCGCGAGATCGAGGAGGCCGCCGCCAGCCTGGGCGCCGACCGCTGGCAGACGGTGCGCCGCGTGCTGCTGCCCGCCTTGTTTCCGGCGCTGCTGACGGGGTTCGCGCTGGCCTTCGCCCGGGCGGTGGGCGAGTACGGCTCGGTCGTGTTCATTGCCGGCAACATGCCCATGGTGTCGGAAATCACGCCGCTGCTCATCATCGCCAAGCTCGAAGAGTTCGACTATGCGGGCGCCGCGGCGATCGCGACGGTGATGCTGTTGATGTCGTTCGCATTGCTGCTGCTCATCAACCTGCTGCAAGGCTGGCAGACCCGCCGTAACGGGAGGCTCGCATGAGCGCCGACATTCGTCCCGACCATCTGACCGAGCCGCGCTGGGTGCGCGGCCTGTTGCTGACGCTCGGTCTGGGCTTTCTTGCGCTGTTTCTGCTGGTGCCGCTGGTGGCGGTGTTCACGGAGGCGTTCAAGCGCGGCTGGGAAGTCTACGTGGCCGCCATCACCGACGACGACGCCTGGTCGGCGATCAAGCTGACGCTGCTGGTGGCCGCGATCGCGCTGCCGGTGAATCTGGTGTTCGGCGTGGCGGCGGCCTGGGCCATCACCAAGTTTCAGTTTCGCGGCAAGCAGGTGCTGATCACCCTGATCGACCTGCCGTTTTCCGTGTCGCCGGTGGTGGCCGGTCTGGTGTTCGTGCTGTTGTTCGGCGCCCAGGGCTGGTTCGGCCCGTGGCTGCAGGCGCATGACATCAAGATCGTGTATGCCGTGCCGGGCGTGATCCTCGCCACCTTGTTCGTGACCTTTCCGTTTGTCGCGCGTGAGCTGATTCCGCTGATGCAGGCCCAGGGCAGCGAGGAAGAACAGGCCGCGCTCACCTTGGGCGCGAGCGGCTGGCAGATCTTCTGGCGCATCACGCTGCCCAATATCAAGTGGGGCCTGCTGTACGGCGCCATTCTGTGCAACGCGCGGGCGATGGGGGAATTCGGCGCGGTGTCGGTGGTGTCGGGCCAGGTGCGCGGCCTCACCAACACGATGACGTTGCACGTGGAGATTCTCTACAACGAGTACCAGTTCGCCGCGTCGTTCGCGGTGGCGTCGCTGCTGGCGCTGCTGGCGCTCGTGACCCTGTTGATCAAGAACCTCGTCGAGTGGCGCAACCACAAGCTGCTGCGCGACGCATCGCTGCCGGTGGAGCGCCCGGTGGCCCCGTCGCCGGCGACCTCGGCCGCCGTGGCCTGAAGGAGATAAGGCATGAGTATCGAAGTTCGCAATCTGTCCAAGCGTTTCAACGACTTCCGTGCGTTGGACGACGTGTCGCTCTCGATCGAGACCGGCGAGCTGGTCGCGCTGCTGGGGCCGTCGGGCTGTGGCAAGACGACGTTGCTGCGCATCATCGCGGGGCTGGAAGCGCCGGACCAGGGCAGCGTGCTGTTCGCGGGCGAGGATGCCACCGCCGTGGACGTGCGCCGCCGCCAGGTCGGCTTCGTGTTCCAGCATTACGCGCTCTTCAAGCACATGACGGTGTTCGAGAATGTCGCCTTCGGTCTGCGCGTGAAGCACCGCTCGCTGCGCCCGTCCGAGGCGCACATCCGATCCAAGGTGCACGAACTGCTGCAACTGGTGCAGCTCGATTGGCTGGCCGACCGCTATCCCTCGCAGCTCTCGGGCGGTCAGCGCCAGCGCATCGCGCTGGCCCGGGCGCTGGCCGTGGAGCCGCGCGTGCTGCTGCTCGACGAGCCGTTCGGTGCGCTCGACGCCAAGGTGCGCAAGGAGCTGCGCCGCTGGTTGCGCCGCCTGCACGACGAGCTCAACGTGGCCAGCGTGTTCGTCACCCACGATCAGGAAGAGGCGCTCGAGGTGGCCGACCGGGTGGTGCTGATGAACGCCGGCAAGATCGAACAGGTGGGCACGCCGCGCGAGGTCTGGGAGAACCCGGCCACGCCGTTCGTCTATGGCTTTTTGGGCGACGTGAACCAGCTGCACGGTCACGCCCGCGACGGCCAGTGGCATGCCCATGGCGTCGCGCTGCCGGCGCCGGGGCTGGAGCAGGGACACGACGTCGGCGCCATCGCCTACGTCCGGCCGCACGAGGTCGAGGTGCTGCGCGTCGCCGACGCGGGGGCCGGCGCGGCTGGCGTGCCGGTGCGGCTGGCGCATGCCTACCTGGCCGGCCCGAGTGCCTACCTCGAACTCGCGCGCGAAGACGCCGACGCGCTGATCGAGGCCGAGGTGCCCGAGCGGCTGTTCCGCGAACTCAATCTGAAAGAAGGCGAACCCCTGCTGGCGCGGCCGCGCCGCGCCCGGGTGTTCGCCGCACAGGCCTGATCCATGACGCAATCCGCACTTTCCGACCCCCGCGTGGCCCAGCTCTGGCACGAGCTGCAGGCGCGGCTGGCCGGCATCGCGGCGTCGCACCCCGACGCCGTGCTCGCGTCTTCGCTCGCCGCCGAAGACATGTTGCTCACCCACGCCATTTTCGGCGGCGGCGTGCCGCTGGGCGTGTTTTCGCTCGACACCGGCCGCCTGCACGCCGAAACGCTCGCCATGCTGGATACCGTACACGAGCACTACGGCCGGGAGATCGAGGTGTGGCGCCCCGATGCGACCGCCGTCGCGGCCCATGTGGCCGAGCATGGCGCCTACGCGTTCTACGAGAGCGTGGCCCTGCGCAAGGCCTGTTGCCAGATCCGCAAGGTCGAGCCGCTCAAGCGCGCGCTCGCCGGCCGCAGCGCCTGGATCACGGGCCAGCGGCGCGAGCAGGCCGTCACGCGCGGCGAGCTGCCGTTCGACGAGCACGATCCGGTATTCGGCCTGCACAAATTCAATCCCCTGGCCGCCTGGACCGAGGCCGATGTCTGGCTGGCGATCCGCGAGCTGGGCATTCCCTACAACCCGCTGCACGACCAGGGCTACCCGTCGATCGGCTGCGAGCCCTGTACGCGGGCCATCCGCCCCGGCGAAGACCTGCGCGCGGGCCGCTGGTGGTGGGAGTCGTCGGACTCCAAGGAGTGCGGGCTGCACGCGGGCAACGCCGCGTCGCCCGCGCCTCGCAGCCAGATCATTTCTATCGTGCCCGCGGGCGCACCCCCCACGCATTGAGGATTCACCATGTCTGTCGTCATCAACCGCAGTCATCTCGATTGGCTCGAGGCGGAAGCGATCTATATCTTGCGCGAGGTCGCGGCCGAGTGCGCCCGGCCCGCGCTGCTGTTCTCGGGCGGCAAGGATTCGGTGGTGCTGCTGCGCCTGGCCGAAAAGGCGTTTCGCCCGGGCCGGTTTCCGTTCCCCTTGCTGCACATCGACACGGGTCACAATTTCGATGAGGTGATCGCGTTCCGCGACGCACGTGCGGCCGAGCTGGGCGAGACCCTGCTGGTGCGCAGTGTCGAGGATTCGATCAAGCGGGGCAGCGTGGTGCTGCGCCGCGAGACCGACTCGCGCAATGCGGCCCAGGCCGTGACGCTGCTGGAGGCGATCGAGGAGCTGCAGCTCGACGCCTGCATCGGCGGCGCGCGCCGCGACGAAGAGAAGGCCCGCGCCAAAGAGCGCATCTTTTCGTTCCGCGACGAGTTCGGTCAGTGGGATCCCAAGGCCCAGCGTCCGGAGGTCTGGAACATTTTCAATACCCGCGTGCACGCGGGCGAGAACATGCGGGTGTTTCCGATCTCGAACTGGACCGAGCTCGACGTGTGGCAGTACATCCAGCGCGAACAGCTCGCGCTGCCGTCCATCTATTACACCCACGAACGCGAGGTGGTCCGGCGCAAGGGGCTGCTCGTGCCGGTGACGCGGCTCACGCCGCCGCGCGAGGATGAGACGGTCGAGCGGCTGCAGGTGCGCTTTCGCACGGTGGGCGATATCTCGTGCACCTGCCCGGTGGCCTCGGAGGCCAGCACCACGGCCGACATCATCGCGGAGACCGCCGTCACGGACATCACGGAGCGCGGCGCCACCCGGATGGACGACCAGACCTCGGAGGCCTCGATGGAGCGCCGCAAACGCGAAGGCTACTTCTGATCGCGCCGCGCAATCGAACACAGGGACACATCATGAACGCAGTGAACGAATCATTTCTGGGCGGCGCCGACAACGGTGTGCTGCGCCTCATCACCGCCGGCTCGGTCGACGACGGCAAGTCCACCCTCATCGGACGTCTGCTCTATGACAGCAAGGGCGTGTTCGCCGATCAGCTCGACGCGATCGCGCGCGCCAAGTACAAGCGCGTCGCGGGCGAGGGCATCGACTTCTCGCTGTTGACCGACGGCCTCGAGGCCGAACGCGAGCAGGGCATCACGATCGACGTGGCCTATCGCTACTTCGCCACGCCCGCGCGCAAGTTCATCATCGCCGACGCGCCCGGCCACGAGCAGTACACCCGCAACATGGTCACGGGCGCCTCGACGGCGGACGCGGCCATCATCCTGATCGACGCCACGCGCGCGGCCGACGGCGTGCTGCTGCCGCAGACCAAGCGCCACAGCACGATCGCCAAGCTGCTGGGCCTGCGTCACATCGTGGTCGCGGTCAACAAGATGGATCTGGTCGATTGGGATCAGGCGGTGTTCGAGCGCATCCATGCGTCGTACGCGCAACTGGCCGAGCGGCTCGGCATTGCGTCGTTCCAGATCCTGCCGCTGTCGGCGCTCAACGGCGACAACGTCGTCACGCTGTCGCCGCGCACGCCCTGGTATCGCGGCGAGCCGCTGCTCACGCTGCTCGAAGGGCTGGCCGTGGATGACAACGGCAGCGACCAGCCGCTGCGGCTGGCGGTGCAATGGGTGTCGCGCGAAGGCGGCGACCGCGCCGACGACTTCCGCGGCTACGCGGGCCGGGTGTCCAGCGGCGTGCTGCGGCCGGGCGATACGGTACAGGTGCAGCCATCGGGGGTGAGTGCCGTCGTGCGCGAAGTGCGTCTGCACGATCGCGCGCTCGAGGCCGCGTATGCGGGCGACTCGGTCACCGTGGTGCTCGATCGCGACGTCGACGTTTCGCGTGGCGATGTGATCGTGCATGCCGATGCGCCCGCGCGCGTGGGGCGCGAGTTCGATGCGGAGTTGTGCTGGCTCGATACGCAAGCGCTCAACCCCGCGCGTCGCTACCTGCTCAAGCATGGCACGCGCCTGACGTCGGCCAAGATTCGTGCGCTGCACACGCGCCGCGATATTCACGAATTGCAGGAGGTTCCGAACGAGGCGGGCGTGCTGCAGATGAACGACATCGGACGCGTCTCACTCATCACGCGCGAGTCGCTCGCGGTCGATGCGTACGACGACATTCCGAGCAATGGCGCATTCATCCTGATCGACGAGGCGACGCACCAGACGGCGGCCGCCGGCATGTTGCGCTGAAGGTCAAGAAGGGCGTGGCCGAGCCTTGTTGTTTTTCGGCTAAATCCTTATTTGGCGCGGGTCTCCCGGCGATTTAACAACTTTTCCCGGAACGCCGTGACCACCTCGGCACGACTTGCGTTAAATTGGGATCGCGGTTCGGGGCTTGCACAAAGTACTGGTTTTTTGTACAGTACTTCCATGGCTAGCACCGAACATTCGCTTTCCGCCGGTTATGGGTCCCCGGCTGCCGCCCCCGCCGCCTCGCGCGGTCGGGGTGCGGTTACTAATGTTCCGCATCGCTTCCAGCAATCCGACCGAGAAGGTATCGATGATGGCTGGCACAGCGAGGCGCTGGATGCTGCATCGCACAGCGCAACCGACGCGTTGGATGGCTTGCCTGGCGAATATGTATCCGATGTCGCCGATTTCATCGACGACATCTCCTATCGGTCCGCCGACGAGGGCGGCCACGATGCGGTCGAGTCGCTCGTCTCCGAGCCCGTCCCTGATTACGATCTGGCTGTCGATGACGATTTCTCCGATCTCGACATCGATCCGGCCGCTCAGGGCCTTGATTCCCCCACCGATGATGTTCCCACCGATGATGTGCCCACCGATGATTTCCCGCACGCCGGGCGCAGCGCACGCCGCGCCGAGCGCTTCGACGAACCGTCTTCGGCGGCATCGCCCGCGGGGCAGGTAGGCTCCGCGGCGCGCCGCGCGGGTTTCTGGGACCGGGTGCCGGTGGATCGCGGTCTGGCGTCCGGCATGCGCAGCCGCGCCGTTGCGGCGCCGGGCGAGGGGGGGCCGCGTCAGTCGCTATCAGTGGCACAGGCGGTGGCACAGTCACAGTCACAGTCACAGTCACCGGCGGCACCGCAGTGCCAGCCGCAGGGCCGGGCCGCGCTGGAGCAGCGTGCCGCGCGCACCACCGTGGTCTATCCGGTGGCGTATCCGCCGGTGCCGCCCAGTCTCAGGTCGGCCGCGGCGAATGCCTCCGGCCTTAATGCATCCGGCTTTGACGCATCCGGCTTTAACGCGTCCGGCTTCAACGCGTCCGGCTTGAATGCCTCCGGCCTGTCGGTCGATCCGGGTTCTGCCAGCTTGGCTTCGTCCAGCTTGGTCGCGTCCGGCGCGAGTTCGCTCACCGCCGCCGCGGCGCACGACGGCATGCCGCCTTATACCGGTGCCGACGCCGGCGCCGCGCGCGCGCTCACCGAGGCGCTGCAGGCGGCCGCTCGCGCGGCCAACGAGGCCTGCGGTGGCGATCCCAACGAGGCGCCGGTGGTGTTTTTTCCTCGCCGTGCCTTCATCACTGGCGCCGATGCCGCCCCGATGGATGCCCCGGGTTCGGCCTCGGGCGGTCTCGATACGGATGCGGCGGACAACGCGGCCGGGCTGACCCGGCCGGGTGCCGCGGGCAATCGCGAGGCCGTGGGTGCAGGCGATCCGGCAGCCTTGGGCCGGCCCAGCATCCTGCCCACCGGCGGCGCCCTCAAGACCACCGTCAAGGCGGAGCAGGCGCGCAAGCTGTTGTCGCGCAATGATTCGCCCGACATTCCGTTCGATCAGGCGGTCAATCCCTATCGCGGATGCGAACACGGCTGCGTGTATTGCTACGCGCGTCCCACGCATGCCTACCTGGGCTATTCGCCCGGTCTCGATTTCGAAACCCGACTCATCGCCAAGGCCAATGCCGTCGAGGCGTTGCGGGCCGAACTGGCCAAGCCGGGCTACAAGGTTTCCCCGATCAATATCGGGTCGGCCACGGATGTCTACCAGCCCATCGAGCGCACCTGGAAGCTCACGCGCGGTCTGCTCGAGCTGATGGACGAAACCGGCCATCCCGCCACGCTCGTCACCAAAAATTCTCTTATCGAGCGCGACCTCGACGTGCTTCAGCGTCTGGCAGAGCGCAATCTGATCACGGTGTACATGAGTATCACCACGCTCGATAGCGCCATGTCGCGCACGCTCGAGCCGCGCGCGTCGGCGCCGTGGCGGCGTATCCAGACCGTGCGCACCCTGGCGCGTGCCGGCATCCCGGTGAGCGTGAATGTCGCGCCGGTGATCCCCTTCATCAACGACGACGCGCTCGAGCAGATTCTCGAGCAGTCGGCGGCCGCGGGCGCGCGTTCGGCAAGCTACACCGTCGTGCGGCTGCCCTGGGAAGTCAAAGACGTATTCGAAGCCTGGCTGCACGCGCATTTTCCGGATCGTGCCCAGCGCGTTCTGCATCGCATCGAAGACATGCGCAGCGGCCGCCTCAACGACCCCGACTTCGGCACGCGCATGCGCGGCACGGGCATCTGGGCAGATCTGATCAAGCAGCGGTTTCAGGTCGCGATGCGGCGCCTGTCGTTTCGCGCCGAGCGGCCGGTGCTGTCGTGCGAGCACTTCGTGCCCCCGCAGCAGGCGCCGCGTGTGTCGCGGCGCGAGCAGGTCGAGCAGGCGCGCCGCGAAGGGCAGCTCGATCTCTTCTGACCGCGCTTTGCAGGCGGGGCTAGCACCCTGTGCGAGTGGGGTGCTGGTGCGGTGCTGGTGACGTGCGGGGGGGGGTGCTGTTGACGTGCTAGTGGCGTGCGGATGGTCTGGCAGTGGTCCGTCAGTAGTCCGCCAGTGGTCCGCTCGTGGTCTGCCCGTCGGCCGTTGTTTTCGTCGTTGTTGTCTTCTGTTTTTGTTGTCTGGTTTTGCCGTGCCGTTGCACGGCGATGGTTGGTCGCGGCGCCGGTGGGTGCCGTGGCTCTCGAATCTGGCCGAGTTCGGCGCCAGGCCTGGGTTCTCAGCCTCACCTGAGGGTTCCGGCCGGCGAGCTCGCCGCAGTCTGGAGGCACAGACCGCGGTCCGATGGCGAGATATCCGCCAAAACTGCCGAATCTCGGCCAGATGCTCCGACCTGCAGGGTTCGGGCATCACGATCTAGGAGTGATCATGAGCAGCGTAATGCTTTCCACCGATGTGCTTGACGAGTTCGATGCCGCTGACGTCCGCGGCCCGATGTCGGTTCGCCGTGTCGTCCCGACCGGCCTGCGTACGGCCGTCGCCGCGAGCATGCGAGGCATGGGTGCGGGTCTGAAGGGCGCGGCGCGCCTGATGTTGCCGCTGCGGGCACCCGCGGCTGCCGCCGGACACGCGCGGCAGGCGGACCAACGCCATGCGGCCGCTGCCGGTGCCGCCACTGCCGCTGCCGGTGCCGCCACTGTCACCGTTGCCGCTGCTGCTACCAGTGCCGTTGCCGCTGCCGCTGCTGCCACCGTTAGCGCCACCGCCACCGCGACCGCTGCCGACCTCGCCACCGCCACGCAGGGGGCGCGTCGCTGGCCGTTCTCGGCCGTGCCGGCGTCGCCCGGCGCGCCGCTCGATGTGCCGCACGATCTGCCCGATCCTGCTCCCACCCAGGCTGCCCATGTGCCGGGCGCCTCGATGGCAGGCGTGTCGAGCGCGGCGTTCGCGGCGATGTTGGCGTCCGACGCCGGGCTGCGCCAGCAGTGGCGCCGCCGTCAGGTGCTCGATGTCGCGCTGGTGCTCGCGTGGGGCGTGATGATTCCCGCAGTGATGTGGGTGGGTGCGGCGGTCGGCTTCTGAACGACAAGGCGTCGCGCGGCGATCCGACGCTCGTCGAGCTTTCTCACGACGACCCCAGCAGAACGACGCCCGCCAGGATGGCCGCGCAGCCCGCGAGCCGGCCGGGGCCGACCTTTTCGCGCAGCAGCATCATGCCGGCCAGGGTGCCCAGCATCATCGACATCTCGCGCGCCGGCGCCACCAGGCTGAGCGGCGCGCCATTGCGCAAGGCATACAGCACCAGGATGTAGCCGAGCGGCGACAAAAACCCCACGGCGATGGCCAGGTGCCAGTAGCCGCGCATGGCGGGCACATACGTGGCCCGGCGTTTCAGCACGTGGGGCGTCATCATGAGGGTGCGGGTCACGCACGTGAACCAGTCGAACAACACCGGCATGATGAGCAAGACCTTCACCCCGTACGCGTCCACGACGGTGTAGGCCGCGATAAAGAGGCCGATGATCACGCCCCAGCGCACGCCAACCCAGGCATGCGGTTGCCGAAACAGACTCAGCCTGCCCTGGGTGGCGATCAGCAGCACACCGCCGACCACGCACAGCATGCCGGCGATGCCACTCGCGGACGCGGGCTCGCTCAGCAGCAGAAAGGCGCCGAAGGTCGAGAGCAGGGGGCCGGTGCCTCGCGCGATGGGATACACCACCGACAGGTCCGCCACCTGATACCCGCGCTGCAGGCAGAGGCTGTATCCCAGATGCAGCAGGCTCGACGCCAGGATGCAGAGCACGACGGGCCAGTTCCACACCATGCCTTCGTGCAGCAGCACCCAGATGACCCAGGGTGCATAGAGCACGCTGGCCGCCAGGCCGTACGCGAACACGAACATCGGGCCGACCATGGCCGCTCGCTTGGCGAGCAGGTTCCAACTGGCATGCGCCACGGCGGCGAGGACGACCAACAGCAGGGATGTAGCAGACATCGGGAGACGCCCGGGCGGGCGATCGCAGCAGCAGGAAAGCCAAGCAGATTACTGCAACCGGCGCGGCGGTGCAGCGTTTTGTCATAGTTGGCGAGCCAGCAAACATGCGGCTTGACAGCAAAAGGTATAGATGAATTGTGGTGGCGGGAGCGGGGCTTTCGGCCGCGCCTGCCGGGCGTCGCGCCGCGTCGCACGGTACGGTGGCGCGCGGCAGGGTAGATGTTTGCAGAGGCATGACGGCCGCCGAAAGTGTGGCGGATCGGCCACGATTCGGCTGCGCTGTATCGGGTCGCGTCGCGGCTATGATCGGTCGCGGTGCAGATAGGGGTTACGGCCGCGGCTATCAGCGGTCCCGATGCAGATACGGGGGCCGGCCGCGGCTACGAGCGGTCTCGATGCAGATAGGGGCTCCGGCCGCGGCTATGATCGGTCTCGGTGAGTCAGGGGCTACGGCCATGCCGGGCTGGATCGCGGGCAGGTTGCGTTCGTGCTGCCGCGCACCCAGCTGCGTCCCTGGTTTTTCGCCTGGCGTTGTCCCCGGCATGGCTGCCGGTCCTGCGCAAATAATGCGCAGTTTTGCTGGCCGAGCATCGCACCCTGATGTAGAATGCTGGGTTTGCCAAATCTCATCCTCTGCTTGCGGCACGAGTACAACAATGTACGCCGCGGCCGACTCGGCAGCCGGTGAGGTCGGGGCCCGCGCTTTGGTGCGTGGTTTTCGATCCCACGGGTCTGGCCTCTGTCTGCTGCGGATTTATCTCTCGGCAAAGCTTCACCCCGCAAAGGCAAGATGATCTAGGAGTTCATGTGAACCTCATCGCTATCCTCGAGCAGGAAGAAATCGCCCGCCTGACCGGCGACAAGACCGTTACCTCGTTCGCCCCCGGCGACACCGTGGTGGTCAACGTCAACGTCGTGGAAGGTACCCGCAAGCGCGTCCAGGCCTTCGAAGGCGTGGTCATCGCCAAGCGCAATCGCGGTCTGAATTCTGCTTTCATCGTGCGCAAGATCTCGTCGGGTGAAGCCGTGGAACGTACGTTCCAGCTCTACTCGCCGCAAATCGCGAGCATCGAAGTCAAGCGCCGCGGCGACGTGCGCCGCGCCAAGCTGTACTACCTGCGCAACCGCTCGGGCAAGTCGGCGCGCATCAAGGAAAAGCTCGTCAGCAAGCAAGCCAAGGCGGCTTGATCGCAGACGGCAGCCGTTCCGGGGAACAGCGGTCTCATGAGTACGCTCATGGTTGCATCCCCGAACGGTTTTCCGGGTTAAAAGAAAGGCACCTGCAGGTCACTGCACGGTGCCTTTTTTGTATCTATTGGGACTATGCCCGAATCCAATCCGCCGCGGGCCCGCCGTCCGGCAGTGCGCCCGCTCTTCGACCCGATGGCACAACCCTGGCAGCCCGCCGATCGCGGCCTGTCGGCCTTGCCCGCATCGGTGCTGACGCCCGAGCGGCTGCGCGACCAACTGCGGCGGCCTGAGTTCGCGAGCGGCCGCTGGACGCTCGATCCGCTCAACCTCGAGGTCGATCCCTATCCGGGCCGCGACGGGGCGCCCGTGCTGGCGGCCGTGTTGATTCCGATGATGATGCGCCCCGAGGGCGTCAGCGTGATGCTGACCCAGCGCGCGGCGCATCTGCATGACCACGCGGGGCAGATCAGTTTTCCGGGCGGCCGGGTGGAGACCAGCGATGGCACGCCGGTCGCGGCGGCGCTGCGCGAGGCCGAAGAAGAAACCGGCTTGCCTGTCGACCGCGTCGAAGTCCTGGGCAGCATGCCCGACTACCTGACCTCGACCGGCTTTTCGATCACGCCCGTGGTGTCGCTGGTCCGCACGGACTTCGCGCCGTCCATCGACACCTTCGAAGTCGCCGAGCTCTTTGAAGTGCCACTGTCGTTTCTGATGGACCCGGCCAACCACCGCCTCTACCAGGCGCAGCTGCCCGATGGCCGCGTGCGCCAGTACTACGCCATGCCGTTCGGCGACCGCTTCATCTGGGGCGCCACGGCGGGCATTCTGCGTAACCTCTACCGCACCCTCGCGCACGGGCCCGCCGGCGCCTGAGCCCCTGGACGGGCCGCGCCCGTTTCAGTGCGACGAGGCGCGGCGGGCGGCGTGCAGCCAGCCCAGGCCGGCGCGCGTGTCGGCGCGGGGCCGATATTCGCAGCCCACCCAGCCGTTGTAGCCCAGCTCGTCCAGGATCTGGAACAGATAGCGGTAGTTCAGCTCGCCGTGGTCGGGTTCCTGGCGCAGCGGCACGCCCGCGATCTGCACGTGACCGACGCGCCCCTGCGGGATGTAGGTGCGCAGCCGGGTGCTGACGTCGCCTTCGACGATCTGGCAGTGATACAGATCCATCTGCACCTTGACGTTGTCGGCGCCGGTGGCGGCGGCGATGTCGTGCGCGACCTGCTGATGATTGAGGTAGTAGCCCGGAATGTCACGGGTGTTGATCGGCTCGATCATGATGTCGACATTCATGGCCGCGGCCTGCTCGGCCGCGTAGGCCAGATTCTCGATGTAGGTGCCGCGCACGGCCGCGGGATCGGCGTCCGCCGGCGGGCAGCCGGCCATCACGTGAATGCGCGGGCACAGCAGCACCGCGGCGTAGTCGAGTGCCTGGTCCAGGCCGGCCCGGAAATCATCCACGCGGCCCGGCAGGCAGGCCAGCCCGCGTTCGCCGCGCTCGGCGTCGCCCGGCGGCGTGTTGAACAGCACGACTTCGAGATCCGACGCGTTCAACTGCGCCTGCCAGGTGCGGGCAGGGTGCGCATAGGGAAACTGCATCTCGACGGCGCGGAAGCCGTCGCGCGCGGCCGCGGTGCAGCGTTCGGGCAATTCCAATTCCCCATACATGGTGGTCAGATTGGCGGCAAAACGAGGCATTGCAACAGTCCTCTGAGGCATGGCCGCGGCCCGGCATGGCGGGCGCGGTCCTTATGACATATGTCTCATAACGAGACGCGCATGGCCTCCAGTGTAGCGCCCGTGCGCAAGCGACTTGTCAGTACCGGTGACGAGTCGCTTCGTTTTCGGCCAGGAGCCGTTCGTAGAGCGCGTAGCGGCTCGGGTCGATCTTGCCGGCCGACAGGGCCGCCACCACGCCGCAGCCGGGTTCGTGCCGATGCGTGCAGTTGTAGAACCGGCAGCTTTCGATGTGCGGCTGGAACTCCGGGAAGCCGCGCAGGATGTCCTCGCCGCTCAGGTGCTGCAGGCCGAAGGCCTGGAATCCGGGCGAGTCGATCAGGTCGCCGCCCGGCGCGGGCAGGTGATAGAGCCGGGTGCTGGTGGTCGTGTGCCGGCCCATGTCGAGCGCGGTCGAGTGCTCGCGCGTGGCCGCGCGGGCATCGGGGATCAGGCTGTTGAGCAGGGTCGACTTGCCCATGCCGCTCTGGCCCAGCAGCAGGTTGACGCGGCCGGTCAGCCGCGGCGCGAGCAGTTCGCGCACGCTGTCGTGATCCTGCGCGCACAGCTCCACCACCGGCACGCCCAGCGCCTGGATCGGCGCCAGCCGCGCGCGGGCGGCTGGCAGGCCGGCGACCAGGTCGATCTTGTTCAGGATGATGAGCGGCTCGATGCCGGCGCTCCAGGCGCCGGTCAGGGCCCGCCCGGTCAGGTCATCGGAAAACGTGGGCTCGACCGCGATCACGATCAGGAGCTGATCCACATTCGCGGCGAACTGCTTCGAGCGCATTTCGTCGGAGCGGAACAGCAGATTGCGCCGCGGCAGGACGGCGTCGATCGCGCCTTCGTCCTTGCCTTGCGGCGAAATGCGCACGAGATCGCCCACGGCCGGGCCGGTTTTCTTGCCGCGCGGGAAGCACTTGCGCACGCTGTCATCGGGCAGCTCCACCGTGTAATGGCGGCCGTGCGCCGCGATGATGCGGCCTTCGAGCGCGCCCGTCATGCGGCCGCCAGCAAGTGGCGGATCCGGATCGCGGCCGGAGGATGACTGTCGTAGAAGGCCGAGTGCACCGGGTCGGGGGTGAGGGTGGCGGCGTTGTCGTCGTAGAGCTTGACCAGGGCCGAGATCAGGTACGCGGGCGAGCTCTGGCCCGCCGCATAGCGGTCGGCCTCGAACTCGTCGCGGCGCGAAAACCAGCTTGCGAGGGGGGTGAACATGAAAGTGAAGACCGGAATGACCAGGAAGAAGAGAATCAGCGCCATCGCGTCGTTGCGGGCGCCCAGTTGCGGCAGCACGCCCAGGCCCACGTAGAACCAGGGTTGATTGGCCAGCCAGCCGAGCACCGCGAAGAAGGCGAGCGCCATCACGATGCTGATCGCATGGCGGCGCACGATGTGGCGGCGCGCGAAGTGACCGAGCTCGTGCGCGAGCACCGCTTCGATCTCGTCGGCATTGAGCTTGTTGAGCAGGGTGTCGAAGAACACGATGCGGCGGGTCCGGCCAAAGCCGGTGAAATAGGCGTTGCCGTGGCCAGAGCGGCGCGAGCCGTCCATCACGAACATGCCATTGACCGTGAAGCCGCAGCGCTCGCCCAGGGCGCGGATGCGGCCGGCCAGCTGCGCGTCGGTCAGGGGCGTGAACTTGTTGAACATCGGCGCGATCACGACCGGCGCGATGTAGTTGATCAGCAGCTGGAACGCGCTCCAGACCACCCAGGCCCACAGCCACCACAGCGATCCCGCGCTGGCCATCAGCCACAGGATGGCGGCCGCCAGCGGCAGGCCCAGCGCCATGCTGAGCACGATGCCCTTCACCATGTCGGCCGCGAACAGCCCGGGGGTCATGCGATTGAAGCCGAAGCGCGCCTCCAGGCGGAACTGGCGATACAGCGTGAACGGCAGGCTCAGCAGCCCCAGCACCAGCAGCAGGGCCACCAGCAGGCCCAGCTGGCGCAGCATGTCGTGATCGGTGAGCGAGCTCACCAGCAGGTCGAGCGCCTGCAGCCCGCCCATCAGGGTGAGCGCAATCAACACGACCGCGTCGAACACGCGCTCGAGCATGCCCAGGCGGATGCGCGCCACGGTGTAGTCGGCGGCGCGCTGATGGCTGGTGAGGCTGATGCGCTGCGCGAACTCGTCGGGGACGGCACCCCGATGGGCGGCTACGTGCCGGATCTGGCGCGCGGCCAGCCACAAGCGCAGACCGGTATCGGCCAGCAGCAACACGACGAACAGGACAGCAAAGGCGGAGGCGGCGTCTGGCACGGGTCTGGTATGCGAAAATCGCGGTTTTACACAGCAAACGAAATTATATGGCTGCCAACGAAAACCGCCTGGTCTGGCTCGATATGGAAATGACCGGGCTCGATCCCGAGAAAGAACGCATCATCGAGGTGGCGGTGGTGGTCACCGAGCCCGATCTTACCGTGGTCGCCGAAGGCCCGGTGCTGGTGATCCATCAGCCCGACAGCCTGCTCGACGCCATGGACAACTGGAACAAGTCCACGCACGGCAAGAGCGGCCTGATCGACAAGGTGCGCGCGTCCACCCTGACCGAAGCCGAGGCCGAGGCCCAGCTGATCGCCTTCCTGGCGCAGCACGTGCCGGCGGGCAAGTCGCCCCTGTGCGGCAACACGATCAGCCAGGACCGCCGCTTCATGTTCGCGTACATGCCCGAGCTCGAGCGCTTCTTCCACTACCGCAACCTCGACGTCAGCACCCTCAAGGAGCTGGCCCGCCGCTGGTCGCCCGCGCTCCTGAAGGGCTTCGAGAAAAAGAGCCGCCACGAGGCGCTGGCGGACATCTACGAGTCGATCGACGAGCTCAAGTACTACCGCGAGCATTTCCTCAAGGTGTAAAACCCGGCGGGTGACGCGGGGTCCCGGCGTGCATTACGCTGGGACATCTTGTTTGCACAGGCGGCACCCGCCGTTCTCCCCGTGAGTTCATTTCTGCTCGATGGCATCCGGCGCGCCGAAGCGCAGGCCCGCGCCGAAGGCCTGGACCTGATGGCGCGCGCCGGACGCGCCGCCGCCGATTTCATCGCGGCCCGCCATGGCCCCGAAACCCACGTGCTCGCGCTGGCCGGCCCGGGCAACAACGGGGGCGATGCGCTGGTTGCCGCCACCTGGCTGAGCCGCTGGGGCTACGAGACCCAGGTCGTGATGCTGAGCGATCCGGCGGCGCTGCCGGCCGACGCCGCGCACGCCTACGCGGGCTGGCGCGCGGCCGGGGGCATCGAAGATCGTGCACTGCCGCTGCGGGCGCCGCAGGTCGTGATCGACGGGCTCTTCGGCATCGGGCTGAACCGCAAGCTTTCCGCGCAGTGGCAGGCCGCGGTCGATGCCGTCAACGCCTGGCAGGTGCCCGTCCTGGCACTGGACATCCCCAGCGGAATCTCCGCCGTCAATGGCGCGGCGCTCGGTCAGCCGGTGCGGGCGCGCTGGACCCTGTCGTTCATCGCCACGTCGCCCGGCCTCGCTCAGGGCGCCGGACGGCTCGCCGCGGGCGAAACCCATCTCGACACGCTGGGGCTCGAGCCCGACTGGCTGTCGCGCGAGTTCGCCGCGCCGGACCCGGCCGCCTGACCTCTGCCCGGGGCGCGCGAGGCTCGCCACCCGCGCCGCGCGGGCGCGCGCCCACGCCCGCTCACGTCAGGCAGCCGGCAGTGCAAAGCGTAAGAGATCAGGGATCAGGCCGCGACGGAGCCGCGTTCGGGCGAGGAGGCCAGCTCGAGCCGGTTGCCGCCCTGCGATTTGGCGCGGTAGAGCGCGTGGTCGGCGGCCGCCAGCGCCTCCACCAGCGACGGGGCGCGCTCGTCGAATTGCGCCAGACCGATGCTCACGGTGGCCGACAGGCCGTTCTGCCGCACATGCAGCGCGCTCGTCTGCGAGAAGCGCGCGATGATCGCCTCGCCCAACATCTGGGCTCGGCGCGCGTCGTCGCCCGTCAGCAGGCCGGCGAACTCTTCGCCGCCCATGCGCGCCAGGATGGCGTTCGGACCAAATACACCCTGGGCGATGTCGGCAAACGACTTCAAGACCTCGTCGCCCGCCTGATGGCCATATCGATCGTTGATGGCCTTGAAGCGATCCAGATCGAAGGCCAGCACGGCGATCGGCGAACGGGCCGCGGTGGCCTCGAGCGCGGCCACGCCCTGTTCGAAGAACCAGCGCCGATTGCCCAGCCGCGTCAGGTAGTCGGTCTGCGACTCGCGCAGCAGATGGCCATGCGACTCGTCGCGGATGAGTTTGAGCAGGGTCATCGGCAGCACGACCGAATACAGCACCCCCTCGTAAACCGTGATCTTGCTGGCCAGTGACTGGATCGCCTGACCCTGTTCGCCCACCAGCCAGGGCAGCACCAGCGCCCGGCCCGCGTAACACAGCGCGTGGATGCTGCTCAGGGCCACGACGATATAGCGCGACTGCATCGACTTCATGGCGTCGCAACGCAGCATGGCCCAGGCGGTCAGGCCGCTGGCGAGCGCGATCGGGATCGAGCTGAGGTAATTCCAGATCACTTCCTGGTAGCGCACGCCGCCGATGAGCCAGGTGAGCGCCATCACGGCGAGCAGGGCGAGCGAAATGCGTTTGTGCGTGCGCCCGCTCAGCGAGGCCACGCCCGTGAAGATGAGCAGATAGCCCGACAGCACGGTGAGGTTGGCGATGGCCGAGCCGAGGGCGCCGGGAAAGTCGCGCCGGATCAGTGCCAGCGCGCAGCCGGCGGCCAGCGTCGCAAACCCGGCGGACAGAATCCGCAGGGACAGGCTGCGCTTGGGATTGGACCTGTGCTCCCAGAATGTCATGCCTGCACTGGCGAGCAGGGTTCCGACTGCGAGTAGGTAAAGAGTGATGAGGTCGACGTACATCCAGGACGTAAAGGCATTGCGCCGATACATCGCGGCGGCGGTCTGATTTTACGTGGAAAACTTGACAGCGGCATGCTGCGAACAGCCCTTATAAAAGGGCCAGTGCGAGCCGCTGACGCACCGGTGCGCGGGCCTGCGCCGCCTGCCGCGCCGCTCAGCCGGGCAGGGTGCCCGGGCGCCCGCCGAAGCGCGCCATGATCTCCGGCGATAGCGGACGATAGCCGGCGTTCTCGCGTCCCGCGACCGTGTCCAGATGGGCTTCGGAGGCGTCGAACAGACGCCAGTAGAGCCGCCGGCACATTTCGCGTGCCGGAATGCCCGGCCATTGGGCCGGCAGCATCGGCATCGGCAACTGCGGATCGTGCAACACGATCCGGCGCCAGTGGTGCAGCAACAGCACGCGCAGGGCGAAGGCCTGGGCCGGTTCGGCCGCGTCCGGCGCGTCGAGCAGGGTTTCGAGCGGGCCGAAATGACGGATGAACAGGCGGTATTGCTCCGCCACGGCGTCGAGATTCCAGCACTGCGGCGCCAGGCTGGCGATGGGCAACCCGCCCGCGCCGGCCAGATCGCGGGCCGACAGCACCAGCGCGCGGTCGGGAATGCCGAGCTTCTCGAGGATGTCGTGGGCCGCGCGGGCCTCGGTGGCCGGATGGGCAAACAGGCCCGGCGCGACCAGCGCGAATCCCTCCCACTCGAGCTCGCGCCGCAGTTCCGCGCGTTCGGCCAGGCCGTTGCCGCCGGTGCGCGGCAGCGCCACCAGCGTCCACTCGCCGCTCCACTCGGAGGCCGGGCCTTCGTAGATGCGCTGCGACGCGCGCGCCGTGTTGCGTTGCCCCTGTTCGGACATCAGATACAGGCTGCGGCGCCCGTGGCGTTCGGAATGCAGCCAACCTTGTGACACCAGCCGGAACACGCTCGTGCGCAGCAGCCGTTCGTTGATGCCGACCGGGGCGAGCAGCTCGATCAGATCGCCCAGCCAAATGGCGCCGCCGTGCGGACCCAGCGCGTCGCCCAGCAGGCTCACGCACAGCGACTTGGCGCGCGGCGGGTCCTGTTTGAGGAGCTTGGCGATGAAGCGGTCCATCGGGTCGGAAAGGGTGGCCATATCAGCGAATGGGGTCGGATCAGGGTAAATCCCAGGTCGCGCAGCTGCGCTGGTTGTGCAGCGCTAAGCTCCTGTGACACAAGGAAAAAATCGCGGGTGCGACATGATACATAAATCCGACGTGATACAGAAATCGGTTTGACAATGGTTTTTCTGTATTAAATAATGGATCTATGAGAGCGGACTGCGCCCGGGCTGCCGCACTGGCCCCGGGATCGCCGCCGCGCAAGGAGACAAACCATGTACGCTCAATTGGTCGAGACCGGCGTCAAGCAGGTCAAAGGCGTGGATCAGCTCACTGGCCCCGAAGCGGCCTTCCAGAAGCGCATCGACGACGGCGTGCGCATCGAGGCCAAGGACTGGATGCCCGATGCCTACCGCAAGACGCTCGTGCGCCAGATTTCGCAGCACGCGCATTCCGAGATCGTCGGCATGCTGCCCGAAGGCAACTGGATCACCCGCGCGCCCAGCCTCAAGCGCAAGGCCATCCTGCTCGCCAAGGTGCAGGACGAAGCCGGTCACGGGCTGTATCTCTACAGCGCCGCCGAAACGCTCGGCGTCTCGCGCGACGACCTGATCGACGACCTGCACAGCGGCAAGGCCAAGTACTCCAGCATCTTCAATTACCCGACGCTGTCGTGGGCCGACATCGGCATGATCGGCTGGCTGGTCGACGGCTCGGCCATCATCAACCAGATCCCGCTGTGCCGCTGTTCCTATGGCCCCTACGCCCGCGCGATGGTGCGGGTCTGTAAGGAGGAGTCGTTCCACCAGCGCCAGGGCTACGACCTGCTGATCGAGATGTGCCTGAACGGCACGCCCGAACAAAAGGCCATGTGCCAGGAAGCCTTCAACCGCTGGTGGTGGCCCGCGTTGATGATGTTCGGCCCGTCCGATGCCGACTCGCCCAACAGCGCGCAGTCGATGCAATGGAAGATCAAGCTCTTCACCAACGACGAGCTGCGCCAGAAGATGGTCGACCAGACCGTGCCGCAGGCCGAGTACCTGGGCCTGAAGGTGCCCGATCCCGATCTCAAATGGAACGCCGAGCGCGGCCACTATGACTTCGGCGAGATCGACTGGTCGGAGTTCTATGCGGTGATCAAGGGCAACGGCCCCTGCAACCGCGACCGCCTCGCCGCGCGCGTCAAGGCCCACGAAGACGGCGCCTGGGTGCGCGACGGCCTGTCCGCCTACGCCGACAAGCAGGCCCGCCGCAAGGCCGCCTGAGGCGAGCGGCCTGCCGGTAGGGGCTTCCAAGCCCGGCGCCGGCGGCCATGCCGCCCGATCCTCGATTCCGATATCGCCCCTAGCCCTTACGCCCTCGCGCGCGGCCGCCGCCGCGCCGGGCCGGAGACGCATCATGAGCAAAGAATGGCCCCTCTGGGAAGTGTTCATCCGCAGCCAGCACGGTCTGGCGCACAAGCACGTCGGCAGCCTGCACGCGCCCGACGCCGAGATGGCGATCAACCATGCGCGCGACGTCTACACGCGGCGTAATGAAGGTCTGAGCATCTGGGTCGTGCGCGCCGCCGACATCGTGGCGAGCAGCCCGAGCGACAAAGAGCCGCTGTTCGAGCCGGCCAATAGCAAGGTCTACCGCCATCCCACGTTCTTCCCGATGCCGGAAGAAATCAAGCACATGTGAGCGTGGGCACCATGGACAAGAATCTGTTCGAGTTCGCGCTGCGCATGGGCGACACCACGCTGGTGCTGTCGCAGCGTCTGTCTGAATGGACCGGCCACGGGCCCGTCCTCGAAGAAGACCTGGCCCTCACCAACACCGCGCTCGACCTGCTCGGTCAGGCCCGCATGTGGCTGAGTCTGGCCGCCGAGATCGAGGGCGCCGGCCGCGACGAGGACCAGCTCGCCTACCTGCGCGACGCGCATCAATTCCGCAATCCGCTGCTCGTCGAACGCGAAAACGGCCACTATGGCGACACCATGGCGCGCCAGTTCCTGTTCGACGTCTGGCACTACTTCCTGCTCGAGCGGCTGGTCCAGTCGAGCGACGAGCGCGTGGCGGCGATCGCCGCCAAGGCGCAAAAGGAAGTCACGTATCACGTGCGCCGCTCGTCCGACCTAGTCGTGCGGCTCGGCGACGGCACCGACGAAAGCCACCGCCGCATGCAGGACGCGCTCGACGCCATCTGGCCGTACAGCGGCGAGCTGTTCGTCGACGACGCGGTCGACACGGACCTCGCGGCCCGCGGCATCGGCTGTGAGCTCGCCGCGCTGCGCCAGCCCTGGCTCGCGCATGTGAGCGAGGTGCTCGACGAAGCCACGCTGACGCAGCCGTCCGAAGAAGCCGCCTTCCATCCCGCGCATCGCGGCGGCCGCAGCGGGCGGCACACCGAGGCGCTGGGCTTTCTGCTGGCCGAAATGCAGCACCTGCCGCGTGCCTACCCCGGAGCCAAATGGTGAATACGTCCGCGCCCGCCACGCCTGTTTCCGTCGAACCCGCCCAGGTCATGACCTGGCTGCAGGAAGTGCCCGATCCCGAAATTCCGGTGCTGTCGGTGGTGGATCTGGGCGTGGTGCGCGAGGTGCGTTTCGAGGAGGCCGCCTGCGTGGTCACGATCACGCCGACGTATTCCGGTTGTCCGGCGATGCGCGAGATCAGCGAAGACATCACGCGCACCCTGCAGGCCCATGGTCTGGACGAGGTGCGCATCGAGACGCGCCTGTCGCCCGCCTGGACCACGGACTGGATGACCGAACGCGGCCGCACGGCGCTCAAGGGCTACGGCATCGCCGCGCCCGCCGAGCGCGCGGTCGATATTTCGGGCATCAGCCGCCGTCACGCGGCGCCCGCCATCGCCTGTCCCCGCTGCGGCTCGCACAACACCCGTCTGGTCAGCCATTTCGGTTCGACCTCGTGCAAGGCGCTCTATCGCTGCGCCGCCTGCCACGAGCCTTTCGATTATTTCAAGCCTCACTGAAGCTGGTGACATCATGAGCCAGAACCAATTCCATACGCTCAAGGTCGCATCGGTCGCACGCAACACGCGCGACGCGGTGGTCGTGACCTTCGATCTGCCGCCGGACCTGCGCGACGATTTTTCGTTCCGGCCCGGCCAGTACCTGACGCTGCGCACGAGCCTGGACGGCGAAGAAGTGCGCCGCTCGTACTCGATCTGTTCCGCGCCGACCGACGGCGTGCTGCGCGTCGCGATCAAGAAGGTCGACGAGGGCGTGTTCTCGAGCTGGGCCAATCACGAGTTGCAGCCCGGCCAGACCCTCGAAGTGATGGCCCCCGCCGGTAATTTCACGGTGGACTTCGCGCCGGGCAACAAGCGCCACTACGTGGCCTTCGCGGTCGGCAGCGGCATCACCCCGGTGTTCTCGCTCGTCAAGACGGCGCTGTCCACCGAGCCCGACAGCCGCTTCACGCTGTTCTTCGGCAACCGCGCGTCGTCGTCGGTGCTGTTCCGCGAAGAGATCGAAGACCTGAAAAACCGCTACATGGAGCGTTTTTCGCTGGTCTACATCATGAGCCGCGAAACCCAGGACATCGAGCTCTTCAACGGTCGTCTCGACGGCGAGAAGGTCGAGCAGCTCATGCGGGCCTGGATGAGCCCCGACGACATCGACTATGCCTTCGTCTGTGGTCCGCAGACCATGATCGAAAGCGTGGTCGAGCACCTGCAGGCCCGCGGCCTCGAAAAGAGCCAGATCAAGTTCGAGCTGTTCGGCGCGCCCAAGGGCCCGCGTGCGCTGCGCACCGGCCGCGAGGCGCCCACGGCGCCGGGCAAGGGCCAATGCGAAGTCACCGTCGTGCAGGACGGCCACAGCCGCACCTTCACGATCGACAAGAACAAGGACAGCGTGCTCGACGCCGCGCTGGCCCAGGGCGTGGAGCTGCCTTACTCGTGCAAGGGGGGCGTGTGCTCCACCTGCCGTTGCAAGGTGGTGGAGGGCGAGGTCGACATGGATGCGAACTTCGCGCTCGAAGACTATGAAGTGGCGCGCGGCTTCGTGCTGAGCTGCCAGAGCTTTCCGGTCAGCGACCGGCTGGTACTGGATTTCGACCAGGAAACCTGAGTCGTCGATGTCCGTATCCGGCCCGGTCCGGCTGCCGTTTCATTCCTATTTGCGAATCTCAAAAATATATCGGAGAACAGCGTGTCCAACGATTTCTTTGAACGCCACCGTCCTTTGCTCGACCAGGCCGTGAAGGCCGCCGCCGAACGCGGCTATTGGAGCCCGTTCGCCGAGTCCCCCAGCCCGCGCAACTACGGCGAGACCGCCGCGGCCGATGGCCAGGCCGCGTTCGAGGCGCTGCGCGGCAAGCCGTTCGCGCTCGAGCAGAACGGTGCCGAGGGCCAGGTGGGTGGCGAGGTGTCGCCGTTCGGCTTCGCGCTCGACATCACCTATCCCAAGCTCTCCGCCGCCAAGCTCGTGGCCAATGCCCAGAAGGCGCTGCAGGAATGGCGCCGCGCCGGTCCGCAGGTGTGGGTGGGCGTGTCGCTCGAAATCCTGTCGCGCCTGAACCGCAAGAGTTTCGAGATCGCCCATGCCGTGCAGCACACGACGGGTCAGGGTTTCATGATGGCGTTCCAGGCGGGCGGCCCGCACGCCCAGGACCGCGGCGTCGAGGCCGTGGCCTACGCCTGGCAGGAAATGGCCCGCATCCCCGGCGTGGCGCTGTGGGAAAAGCCGCAGGGCAAGAATGATCCGATCAAGATGGAGAAGCACTTCACCGTGGTGCCGCGCGGCGTGGCCCTGGTGATCGGCTGCTCGACCTTCCCGACCTGGAACGGCTATCCCGGCCTGTTCGCCAGCCTGGCCACCGGCAACACCGTGATCGTCAAGCCGCATCCCGGCGCGATCCTGCCGCTCGCGATCACCGTGCAGGTGGCGCGCGAGGTGCTGGCCGAAGCCGGCTTCGATCCCGATGTGGTGCAACTGGCCGCGCACGCCGCGGGCGACGACACCGCGCAGACGCTGGCGCTGGATCCGGCCGTCAAGCTGATCGACTTCACCGGCAGCAGCGCCAACGGCGACTGGCTCGAGCAGAATGCGCGCCAGGCCCAGGTCTACACCGAGAAGGCCGGCGTCAACCAGGTCATCATCGATTCGGCCGACGACCTGAAGGGCGTGGCGCGCAACCTGGCGTTCTCGCTGGCGCTCTACTCGGGCCAGATGTGCACGGCGCCGCAAAACATCTACGTGCCGCGCGGCGGCATCGACACGGCCGAAGGCCACAAGAGCTTCGACGAGGTGGTCGCGGCCCTGGGCACGGCCGTCGAAAAGCTCTCGGGCGATGCGGCCAAGGCCGTCGAGCTCACCGGCGCGATCCAGAGCGAGGCCACCGCGGCTCGCATCGACGAAGCCCGCAAGCTGGGCCTGCCGGTCGTGGCGGATTCGCGCGAGCTCGAGCACCCGCAGTTCGCGGGCGCCCGCGTGCGTACCCCGCTGATGCTGCGCGCCGAAGCCGGCAACCCCGCCATCGCGCGTGAATGGTTCGGCCCGATCTCCTTCGTGGTCGCGACCGACTCGACCGAGCAGAGCATCGAGATCGCGCGTGACACGGTCAGCCGTCATGGCGCGCTGAGCTTCTCGGCCTACACCACGCGTCCGGAAGTGGCCGAGGCCGTGCAGGACGCCGCCGAAGTGGCGGGCGTGTCGCTCTCGCTCAACCTCACCGGCGCGGTGTTCGTGAACCAGACCGCCGCGTTCAGCGACTTCCACGGCACCGGCGCCAATCCGGCCGCCAACGCCGCGCTGTCGGACACCGCGTTCGTGTCGAACCGCTTCCGCGTGGTGCAGACCCGCCGTCACGTCTGAGGAGCGACACCATGGCCTTCCAGGATATTTTGTTCGAGCTCGACGGCGGCATCGCACGTCTGACGCTCAACCGCCCCGACAAGCTCAACAGCTTCACCGCGCGCATGCACGGCGAAGTGGCCGAAGCCATCACGCGCGTCGAGACCGAAGGCGCGCGGGTGCTCGTGCTGACCGGCGCCGGCCGCGGCTTCTGCGCCGGTCAGGACCTCAGCGAGCGGCGGCCGGCCGCCGACGGATCGCCGCCCGATCTGGGCGAGACCGTCGAGAAGTTCTACGGCCCGCTCGTCAAGCGCCTGCAGGCGCTGCCGCTGCCGGTCGTGGTGGGCGTGAACGGCGTGGCGGCCGGCGCCGGCGCCAACCTGGCATTCGCGGGCGACCTCGTGATCGCCAAGGAATCGGCGAATTTCATCCAGTCGTTCTGCAAGCTCGGCCTGATTCCCGACACCGGCGGCACCTTCGTGCTGCCGCGTCTGGTAGGGCGCGCTCGCGCGCTGGGTCTGGCCCTGCTGGGCGATAAGCTCTCCGCCAAACAGGCGCAGGAGTGGGGCCTGATCTGGCAATGCGTGGCCGACGCCGAGTTCGATGCCACGCTCGACCGTCTGGCGCAGCACTTCGCCAAGGCGCCGACCAAGGGCCTGGCGTTCACCAAGCGCGCGATCCAGCAAAGCCTGCAGAACGATCTGGCGACGCAGCTGGATCTGGAGCGCGACATGATGCGCGAACTCGGCCGCAGCGCCGACTACGCCGAGGGCGTGGCCGCGTTCCTCGACAAGCGCGAACCGTCGTTCAAGGGGCAATGATGAACGCCACCGTAGAGACGGTTCCGACCGATCCGCAGGAGCTGGCCCACGCCGTGCGCACGGCCATGTATGCCGAAGACGCGGCGACGCAGTCGCTCGGCATGGCCGTGACCGACATCGCGCCGGGCTTTGCCCGGCTCACCATGACGATCCGGGCCGACATGCTCAATGGGCACAAGACCTGCCATGGCGGTTTCATTTTCGCGCTGGCCGACAGTGCGTTTGCCTTCTCGTGCAACTCGCGCAATGTGGCGACCGTGGCCTCGGGCTGCGTGATCGACTATCTCGCGCCGGGCTTCGAGGGCGACGTGCTCACGGCCGAGGCGCAGGAGCGCTCGCTGGCCGGGCGCACCGGCGTGTACGACGTGACCGTGACCAATCAGCACGGCAAGACCGTGGCGCTGTTCCGCGGCCGCTCGTATCGCATCAAAGGACAAGTGGTGGGCACGCCCGAAGAGGCGTGAGCACTGCCGGACGGAATCAGGATCGTGCGCGCCGCGCGTGCACGCCGCAATTTAGGAGAGAGACACCATGTCCAACACCATGAGCAAGCCGGGGCTGGACCCGATCGAGCATGCCAGCCGCGACGAACTGCAGGCCCTGCAGCTCGAACGCCTCAAGTGGACGCTGAGCCATGCCTACCAGAACGTGCCGCACTACAAGCGCGCGTTCGACGAGAAGGGTGTGCATCCCGACGACCTGAAGCAGTTGTCGGATATTTCGAAGTTTCCGTTCACGACCAAGAAAGACCTGCGCGACAACTACCCCTACGGTATGTTTGCGGTGCCGCGCGAGCGCGTGTCGCGCATTCACGCCTCGAGCGGTACCACGGGCAAGCCGACGGTGGTGGGCTACACCGCGCGCGACCTCGACAACTGGGCCAATCTCGTGGCGCGCTCGATCCGCGCGGCCGGCGGCAAGCCGGGCGACATCGTGCACGTGGCCTACGGCTATGGCCTCTTCACGGGTGGCCTGGGCGCGCATTACGGTGCCGAGCGCCTGGGTTGCACGGTGATCCCGATGTCGGGCGGGCAGACCGAAAAGCAGGTGCAGCTGATCAACGATTTCCGTCCGGACATCATCATGGTCACGCCCTCCTATTTCTGCAATATTCTGGAAGAGCAGCGCCGCCAGGGCATTGATCCGCGTCAAACGTCGCTGCGCATCGGTATCTTCGGCGCCGAGCCCTGGACCGGTCAGATGCGCGCCGACATCGAGAACGAAGCCGCGATCGACGCGGTCGACATCTATGGTCTGTCCGAGGTGATGGGCCCGGGCGTGGCGAGCGAGTGCGTCGAGACCAAGGATGGCCCGGTGGTCTGGGAAGACCACTTCTACGCCGAGATCATCAACCCGGAAACGGGCGAGCCGGTGGCCGATGGCGAGCAGGGCGAGCTGGTGTTCACCTCGCTCACCAAAGAGGCGATGCCCATCATTCGCTACCGTACCCGCGACCTCACCCGTCTGCTGGCCCCGACCTCGCGCAGCATGCGCCGCATCGGCAAGATCACGGGCCGCAGCGACGACATGCTGATCGTGCGCGGCGTGAACCTGTTCCCGACGCAGGTCGAGGAGCTGGTGCTCAAGATCGCGCAGCTCGCGCCGCACTATCAGCTGGTGCTGTCGCGCAGCGGCAATCTCGACGAACTCGAGATCCTCACCGAGCTGCGGCCCGAGTTCGGCGCCCTCTCGGACGACGAGCGCGCCAACGTCGGCAAGCAATTGCAGCATGCCGTGAAGTCCTACATCGGCGTGTCGGCTCGCGTGCAGGTGGCCGAGGCGGGTTTCGTCGAGCGCACCCTGACGGGCAAGGCCCGCCGCGTGATCGACAAACGCCCCCGCTGACTGTGATGCGTAGCGTCCGCCGCTGGCGCGGGCGCTTCACGCTGCTTCGCTTTCATGATGCTGCCCCGTGCCCCGCACGGGGCTTTTTTTCGTCCCGGCGGCAGCATGGCGTCCCCGCCGATGATCGGCCAGCGCTCCCCGGAGGGCGCGGCGTCACGAGCGCGCTGCCGCGTCCGATGAGCGAACACAATCGCCAGTGAGGCCTGTCTCAGCCCGCCGGGTGGCGTGCCATACTTTTTCCACGGTACCGACCAATAGTCAGGACAACTGACATCGGCCGCCATCGCGGCGTCTTCCGGAGACGACGCGGCGGCGGCAACGGCCCACTCATGGAGGAGACAATCCATGGCACAGCAGCACACCCGCCCGCGCCGTCGCGCGCTGGCTACGATGGCGCTCGCCGTCTTGATGGCGGCCGGCTGGAGCGGCGCGCAAGCCGCTTCCGACTGGCCCGAGAAACCCCTGCGCGTGATCGTGCCCTATACCCCGGGCGGCGCGACCGACACCGTCACGCGCGTGGTGATGGAAAAGCTGTCCACCCGCCTGAAGCAGACCATCATCATCGAGAACCGCCCCGGCGCGAACAGCAATGTGGGCGCCGCGGCGGCGGCCCGCGCCGAGCCCGACGGCTACACCTTTCTCAGCATCCTGCCGGCCTACGTGATCAATGCGCATCTCTATGACCTGACCTACTCGCAGGAAAGCCTGGTGCCCGTGGTGCACATGGCGGATCTGCCGCTCTTTCTGTTCGTGAGCAAGGATCTGCCCGTGAATTCGCTGCAGGAGCTGGTGGACTACGGTCACGCTCACCCCGACAAGCTCACGTACGCCTCGAGCGGCACGGGGTCGAGCGCGCACCTGACCGGCGCCGAGCTGGCGCTGCGCGCGAAGCTGAAGATGACGCATGTCGCCTACAAGGGCAGCGCGCCGATTCTCACCGACCTGCTCGCCGGCCGGGTGTCTATGGTGTTCGACCCGGTGCTGGTGCCCATGCAGTACGTGAAGGAGAACCGCCTCAAGGCGCTCGCCTTCACCGGCAAGACGCGCTGGGCCACCGCGGCCGATGTGCCGACGCTCGAAGAGGCCGGCATGCCGGGCTTCGTCACCGCCTCCTGGGTCGGCTTGCTGGCGCCGCGCGGCACGGACCCCGCCATCGTGAACCGGATGGCCACCGAGATCAGCGCGATCGTCAAAGAGGACGACGTCAAACAGAAGTTCATGGACGTGGGCTTTCTGCCCGCCGGCGGCACGCCCGCGGCGTTCGATGCCCTCATGCGCGCCGATTCGTCCCGCTACGCTCGCATCATCAAGGATGCCGGCATCACCGTGAACTGAGGGGAGGGTGGCGATGATCGACAAATTCGTGGCCGATCCCGCCGCGGCGGTGGCGGACGTGCATGACGGCGCCACCGTCCTGGTCGGCGGCTTCGGCGGCGCCGGCATGCCCACCGAGCTGCTGCATGCGCTGATCGAACAGGGCGCGCGCGATCTGACGGTGGTGAGCAACAACGCCGGCAACCATGAGACCGGCCTGGCGGCGCTGATCAAGGCCGGGCGCGTGCGCAAGGTGATCTGCTCGTTCCCGAAGGCCTCGCACTCATGGGTCTTCGACGAGCTGTATCGTCAGCAGCGCATCGAGCTCGAGTGCGTGCCGCAGGGCACCATCGCCGAACGGCTGCGCGCCGCGGGCGCGGGCCTGGGCGGCTTCTACACGCCGACGGGGGCGGGCACCGACCTGGCGCGGGGCAAGGAAACCCGCGTGATCGATGGCCGCGAGTACGTGTTCGAGCACGCGCTGCCGGGCGACTTCGCGCTGGTGAAGGCCGATCAGGCCGATCGCTGGGGCAATCTCACCTACCGCATGAGCGCCCGCAATTTCGGTCCGGTGATGTGCATGGCGGCCCGCACCGCCATCGTGCAGGTGCGCGAACAGGTCGAGCTGGGCGCGTTGTCGCCCGAGGCGATCGTGACGCCCGGCATCTTCGTGCAGCGGGTCGCGCGCGTCGAGCACGCGGGCTTTTCGAGTTGAAGGAGTATCGATGCAGGCCAAATCCTCTTCCCATCGGCCCTGGACGCGTGACGAGATGGCCGCGCGCGTGGCCGGCGACATTCCCGATGGCAGCTACGTGAATCTCGGCATCGGCATGCCGGTGCACGTGGCGCGGTTTCTCGCGCCGGAGCGCGAGGTCGTGCTGCACAGCGAAAACGGCATTCTCGGCATGGGCCCGCCACCCGCGCCCGGCCAGGAAGATCCGGATCTGATCAACGCCGGAAAACTGCCCGCCACGCTGGTGCCCGGCGGGGCGTACTTTCACCACGCCGACTCGTTCGCGATGATGCGGGGCGGCCATCTCGATCTGTGCGTGATGGGCGGCATGCAGGTCGCCGATAACGGCGACCTGGCGAACTGGTCGCTGGCGCGGCCCGGAGAGGCGCCGGCGGTGGGCGGCGCGATGGACCTGGCGGTGGGCGCGCGCCGGGTCTACATTCTGATGGAACACAACAGCAAGAGCGGGGCGGCCAAGCTGCTGCGCCGCTGCACCTTGCCGCTCACCGGACGGGGCGTCGTCGACCGCATCTACACCGACCTCGCGGTGATCGACGTGACACCCGCCGGCTTTTGCGTGCGCGCCATGGCGCCCGGCGTCACGCTGGAAAGCCTGCAGGCGCTCAGCGACGCGCCGCTGCACGCGGCGCCCGCGTCCGATGCCGCGGCCCTGCCGGCTTGCGAGGTTTCTACGCCTGGAGCCCATCACCGATGATCTATCCGCCTTCGATTGCCCCGGCCTACACCGCGCCGCTGCCCACGCAGGCGCATCCCGAGCAACTGCGCGGCGATCCCGATTTCATGCAGACCCTGGCACGCGGTCTGCATGTGATCCGCGCCTTTGGCGAACGCCGCCAACCGCAGACCGCGGCCGAGCTGGCGCGGCGCGCCGGGCTGTCGCGCGCGGTGACGCAGCGCTGCCTCTACACCCTGGTCGCGCTCGGGTATGCCGAGCAGCACGAGCGTCACTATGTGCTCACGCCGCGCATTCTGAGCCTGGGCCATGCGTACTTCGCATCCACGCCGTTCGTGTCGCTCGCGCAGCCGGTGCTGGACGACCTGAGCGCAACGGTGAACGAAACCTGCGCGCTCGGCATCATGACCGGCCACGAGATGATGTATCTGGCGCGCTCGGAGGTGCACCGCATCCTCGCCACCTCGCTGGGTCTGGGCAGCCGCCTGCCCGCCTACTGCACGTCGATCGGCAGGGTCATGCTGGCGCAGCTCGGTCCCGCCGCGCTGGCGCGCTACTTCGACGACGTGGAGCTCGCGCCGTTTACCGAATACACCGTCACGCAACGCGCGCAGCTGTGCGCCGAACTCGAACAGGTGCGGCAGCGCGGCTACGCCATCGGCGATCAGGAGCTGGAGCTCAACGTGTGCGCCATCGGCGTGCCCGTGCGCAGCGCCAGCGGTCAGGTCGTGAGCGCGATCAACGTCAGCGTGAAGGCGTCGCGGCTGCCGCGGGAAAGAATGATCGGCGAAATCCTGCCGGCGGCGCAGGCGGCCGCCGACAAGATAGGGCGGTTTCTGGTGTTGTAGGGGTGGCTGCCACGCCGCCCGGGCCGCTGACAGGACAGGGGCGGTTTTAGGTGTTGTAGAGGCTGGCGCGCGACGCCGCCGCCGGCCGCGCGGGGAGGGCCGGCCCCACCTGGGGTTTCCGATGATAGGCGAGGGGTCTTTCAAGTCATAGGATGTCCAACATCCTACAAATGGACGGGCACCGCGGTGATGGGTGCGCCGACCGGCCCGCGCGGCCGGTCGCGTCGCGGCCACGTCCGCCCGCCAATAACGATTCGGAGACACCTCGTCATGATTTATGCGCCGCTGGACCGCTTCGTCGTGCTGGACCTCACCCGCGTGCGCTCCGGGCCGGCCGCCGTGCGGCAGTTTGCCGATTGGGGCGCGGACGTGATCAAGATCGAAGAGCCGACTCAGGTGAAGGACGACAAGCCGGGCGGCGCGGCCAAGTTCAGCGATTACCAGAACACCCACCGCAACAAGCGCAGCCTCACGCTGAATCTGAAGCAGCCGGAAGGGCGGGCGGTGTTCATGGAGCTGGTCAAGCGCGCCGACGTGCTGGTCGAAAACTACCGGCCGTCGGTCAAGACCAAGCTCGGCATCGATTTCGAGTCGCTCTCCAAGGTCAACCCGCGGCTGGTCTACGCCAGCATTTCGGGGTTCGGCCAGGACGGCCCCTACGCCGACCGCCCCGGCCTCGACCAGATCGCGCAGGGCCTGGGCGGCCTGATGTCCGTGACCGGCGAAGCCGACCGGGGGCCGATGCGCGCCGGGATTCCGATCGCCGATCTGAGCGCCGGCCTGTTCGCCGCCATCGGCATCCTCACGGCCTTGCTGGACCGCGAGCGCACCGGGCAGGGGCGCTGGGTGCACACGTCGCTGCTGCAGGCGCAGGTCTGGATGATGGACTTCCAGGCGACGCGCTGGCTCATCGATGGCGAGGTGCCGGGCCAGTCGGGCAACGACCATCCGACCAGTTCGCCCACGGGCGTCTACCCCACGGCCGATGGCTACATCAATATCGCGGCGATGGGCTCGAGCATGTTCGCCCGGCTGTGCGATGTGCTCGGCATGCCCGAGCTCAAGGACGATGCGCGCTTCGCGTCGGCCGGCTTGCGCGTGGAAAACCGCGGCGAACTCAATCGCGAGATCGTTGCCCGCACGCGGACCCGCGACAGCGCGGATTGGATCGAGCGCCTGAACCAGGCCGGTGTGCCATGCGGGCCGATCCTGTCCATGGACACGGCCTTCGAGAACGAACAGGTGCGGCACCTGCGCATGACGCGCCGCGTGACGCATCCGCAGCGTGGCGACGTCGACATCATCGCGCCCGCCGTGACGTTCGGCGGCGGCGAGCCGCCGCCCGTGTCGCCCGCGCCCGAGACCGGTGCCCACACCGACGACATCCTGGCCTGGCTGGGCCTGGATGAAGCGGCGCGCCAGCGTTTGCGCGCCGCCGGGGCGGTGTGACACCATCGTGGCCTTCCCCGCCACCCTTCGGAAATTCCATGGCCCATCCTGAACCCGTGTCCGATGCGCTGTTCGGCAGCCTCGCCCGGCCCGACAATCTGCCCGACGAAATCGCGCAGCAGATCCGGCAGAAGATCGTCAGCCAGGCGTTCGAGCCGGGGCAGCGTCTGCCCACCGAACAGGAATTCGCGCAGCGTTTCGGCGTGAGCCGCAACGTCGTGCGCGAGGCCATCGCGCGCCTGAAGCTATCGGGCTACATCGAGACGCGGCGCGGGGTCGGCAGCTTCGTGGCCACCGATGCGGGGCAGCAGGCCTTCGAGCTGTTGCCGGCCGATCTGTTGCAGGCGCAAGCACTCGAACACGTCTATCAGCTGCGGGTCGAGATCGAGGCGGGGGCGGCCGCGCTGGCCGCGCAGCACCGCACGGACGCGCAGATCGAGCAGCTGCGTGTCGCGCTGACGCGGGTGGACGCGGCCAGCGACGACTGGCGCATGGGCGCGGATCGCGCGCTCGACTTCCACATGGCGGTCTGTCAGGCCGCGAACAATCCGTATTTTCTGCGGTTGCTGTCGCTCTTCGGCCGTGCCATCGGCGATGCGGTGCGCACGCTGCGCTATTGCAGCACCGGCACCGAGCGCGTGGCGCAGATCGAGCTCGAACACCACCGCATCTTCGATGCCATCGTGGCGCGCGACGCCGACGCGGCGCGCGCGGCGATGCGCGAGCATCTGACCAACGGCATGCAGCGGCGCCAGGCGCAGCTGCAGCAGACCGGCGCCGCCGCGCCGGCGGCCGCGACCTCACCTCGAGCGGGCCCAGGCCCGGATTGATCCACCGAACCGCCCGGGCGCACTGGCGCCGGGCTCAGGACAGCACCGATGACCGCCGAACGCATTCTGCAGGATCGCATCACCGAACACCTCATCGTCGAGAAGCGCGACGGCGCGGGCTGGATCACCTTCAACGACCCTGCTCGCCACAATGCCGTGTCGTACGCGATGTGGGAAGGCATTCCGCTGGCGCTGGAAGCGCTGGCGGCGGATCCGCGGATCCGCGTGGTTGTGCTGACCGGCGCGGGCGAACGGGCCTTCGTGAGCGGCGCCAACATCTCGCAGTTCGACACGCTGCGTTCGGGCGAAGAAGCGGTGCAGGCCTACGAAAAAGTCGCCGAGGCCGCCCAGCTTGCGCTCTACGACTATGACAAGCCCACGGTGGCGCGCATCAAGGGCTATTGCATCGGCGGCGGACTCAACATTGCCTTGTGCTGCGACCTGCGGCTGGCCTCCGAAGACAGCAGTTTCGCCATTCCGGCCGGCAAGCTCGGTCTCGGCTATCGCATGACCGCCATCCGCAATCTGGTGCATGCCGCCGGGCCCGCGGGGGCGCTGGAGATCTTTCTGACGGCCGCGCGCTACACCGCCGCCGAGGCCGAGAAGCGCGGCCTGGTGCACAAAGTCTGCGCTCCCGGCGGCCTCGACGCCGCGCTCGATGAGTACGTGGCGCAGATATCGGCCAATGCGCCGCTCACTTTGCGGGCCGGCAAGAAGATGATTCGCGCCATGCAGGCGCTCGGACCGGAGGTCGACATGGATGCCATGACGCGGCTGGTGCTCGAGTGCTTCGAAAGCAATGACTATCGCGAGGGCAAGCGTGCCTTCGCTGAGAAGCGCACGCCGGTCTTCACCGGCACCTGAGTGCGCGCCGCGCAGGCGGCGCAAGGTTTTCACAAGTCTTTCGTGCCGGGCGATGCCCGGCAGGACCGCGCGCGCCCGCCGCGCGGGGACGGCGGCCGCCGTCCGCAAGCGGGCCGCCGGGGCCGGGCGTGCGAGGCCATGCACTGCTTCAAGAACAGAACTTCATAAAACAACGGAGACAACCATGAAACGCAACCTGGCAGCCACCGCGCTCGCCGCGGGCCTGGCCTGCGCCGCGCCGTCCACCTTCGCCGCCTGGCCCGAGCAGCCGATCCGCATCGTCGTGGGTTATGCCGCGGGCGGCACCACCGATATCCTGGCGCGCGCGCTGGGCGAAGAGCTCAGTCGCACGCTCAAGCAGTCCATCATCGTGGAGAACAAAGCCGGTGCCGCCGGCAACATTGCCGCCGCCGCCGTGCAGCAGGCCAAGCCCGATGGCTACACGGTGCTGATGGCCACGGTGTCCAGCCATGGCATCAATCCGGCGCTCTACAAAAAGTCGCTGGGCTACGATCCCGTGGGCGGTTTCACGCCGGTCGGCATGGTGGCATCGATTCCGCTGGTGCTGGTGGCCAATCCCAAGCTGCCGGTGAAGTCGGTGCCCGAGCTGGTGACGCTGGCACGCAGCAAACCCGGAGAGCTCAACTATTCGTCCAGCGGCAACGGCTCGCCCGTGCATCTGGCGGGCGCCATGTTCGCGCAGCAGGCCAAGCTCGAGCTGGTGCACGTGCCGTATCGCGGCGGATCGTTGGCCAACACGGCCGTGATGACGGGCGAGGCGCAATTCAGCTTTGCCACGCTGCCCGGCGCGATGCCGCAGGTGAAGGCCGACAATCTGCGCCCGCTCGCCGTCACCACGCAGCAGCGCTCGACCCAGCTGCCCGACGTGCCGACCGTGGCCGAGACCGAGGGCTTCAAGGGCTATGAAATCAACACCTGGAACGCGATCCTGGCGCCCAAGGGCACGCCGCCCGAAGCCGTGGAGACGTTCAACGCCGCGCTCAAGACGGCGATGAACTCGCCCAAGCTGCGTCAGCTGTTCGAGAAGGAAGGGGCGGTGCCCACGACCAGCACGCCCGCCGAACTCGCGACCTTCATCGATGGCGAGCTGGTGAAGTGGGCCGAGGTGGTGCGCACCGTGAACATCCGGGTCGATTGACGCGCAAAAAAAAACGCCGCCCGAGGGCGGCGTTGTTCTCACCTGTCGTGGCAGGGCTCAGAAGCCCACGGCCTGGCCGTCGCGGCGCGAGTCCGAGGCGGCGAGATAGCCACCTTGCGGCAGGCGATGGATCAGCTGGGCCGAGCCGAACTCGAGGCTGTCGGCGGGCGCCACCGCCACGTTGTGGCCGCGGTCGCGCAGCACCTGCACCACGTCGGCGGGCAGGTGGGCTTCGACGTTGACCACCGGGCCGTTCTCGACGCGGAAGCGCGGCGCGTCGCTCATGGCCTGCGGGTTCTGGCCGAAGGCGGCCAGGCGCGTCACCATCTGCAGATGGCCCTGGGCCTGCATCGAGCCGCCCATCACGCCGAACGACATCACGGGTTCGCCCCTGCGGGTGACGAAGGCCGGGATGATGGTGTGCATGGGCTTCTTGCGCGGCGCCACCTGATTGGCGTGACCGTCCTTCAGCACGAAGTTCAGGCCACGGTTGTGCAGGCCGATGCCGGTGTCGGGCACGACGACGCCGGAGCCGAAGCCGTGATAGTTGGACTGGATGAACGACACCATCGTGCCGTTCGCGTCGGCGGCGGTGAGGTACACCGTGCCGCCCGACGGCGGGCTGCCGGCCGACGGCGTGGTGGCGCGGTCCATGGCGATCAGGCGCGAGCGCGCGGCGAGGTAGTCGCCGTCGAGCAGATCGGCCGCGCTCACCCGCATGTGGCGCGGATCGGCCACGTGGTGATGCAGATCGGCGAAGGCCAGCTTCATGGCCTCGATGCTGACGTGGTAGTAGTCGGCGCTGTCGCGGCCCATGCCTTCGAGGTCGAAACGCTCGAGCATGCCCAGCGCCATCAGGGCGGCGATGCCCTGGCCGTTCGGCGGGATCTCGTGCAGCGTGTAGTCGCGGAAGTTCTGGCCGATCGGCTTGACCCACTCGGCCTGGTGCTCGGCCAGATCCTGCATCGTGAGCGCGCCGCCGGTGGCACGGGCGAAATCGGTGATGCGGCGCGCGAGGTCACCGCGGTAGAAGCTCTCGCCGCCGGTCTGCGCGATGTCGCGCAACGTGCGCGCCTGCGCCGGGAAGCGCCACCATTGACCGGCTTCGGGCGTTTTGCCGTCGATCATGAAGGCTTCGGCAAAGCCGGGCTCGTGCGCGAGCTTGGGCGCCTGGTTGGCCCATTGCCGGGCGATCGTCGGCGAGATCGGGAAGCCGTCTTCGGCGTAGGCGATGGCGGGTTCGAAGAGCTGCGCGAACGGCAGCTTGCCGAAACGCTCGGACAGCGCCTTCCAGCCGGCGATCTGGCCGGGCACGGTGACGGTGCCCCAGCCGGTGGGCGGCATCGCGTCGCGGCCATTGAAGTACTCGGGGGTCCAGGCGGCGGGCGCCGCGCCACACGAGCTCAGGCCGTGCAGCTCGCCGTCGTGCCAGATCAGGGCGAACATATCGCCGCCGATCCCGTTCATCACGGGTTCGACGACGGTGAGCGCGATCGCCGTGGCGATCGCGCTATCGACGGCATTGCCACCGGCCAGCAACATGCGCAGCCCTGCCTGTGCGGCCAGCGGCTGGCTGGTCGCCACCGCGTTGGAGGCCAGCACGGGCATTTTCCGGGAGGCGTAAGGGAAGGTCCAATCGAAAGAAGATGACATGAGGCTGGAGGTGGAATGAGTCGTGGAAATAAAAATTACTGGGGCGTGATGCCGGCTTGCTCGATCAGCTTCTGCGTGCGCGGGATCTCGGCCTTGATGAAGGCGGAGAACTCGGCGCGGCTGCCGCCCTGGGGCTCGGCACCGGCTTCGGCAAGCTTGTCACGCAACGCGGGCTGTGCCAACACCTTGTTGACGGCCTGGTTCAGCTTGTCCAGCACCGGCGCGGGCGTGCCCGGAGGCGCGACGAGACCGTACCACGGTGCGATGTCATAGCCGGCGAAACCCTGCTCGGCGATGGTGGGGATCTCGGGCGCCAGCGCCGAACGCTTGGCGTTGGACATGCCCAGCGGCACCAGCGCGCCGGCCTTGGCTTGCGGCAGACCGGTCATGATGGTGTCGAAGTACATCGAGACCTGGCCCGAGAGCAGGGCCGGGATGGCCTCGCCCGCGCCCTTGTACGGCACGTGCAGGATGTCGATGCCCGCCACGGACTTCAGCATTTCGCCCGCCATGTGCGAGGTCGTGCCGGTGCCGAACGAGGCGTAGGTCAGTTTGCCCGGATTGGCCTTGGCATAGGCCACCATCTCCGGCAGCGTCTTGAACGGCTGCTTCGTGTTGGCCAGCAGGATGTTGGGCGTGTAGGCCACCATCGACACCAGCTCGAACTTGTCGGGATCGTAGGCCAGGCGCTTCTGCAGGAAGCGGTTGGTGACGATGGCGGCGGGGCCACCCATCAGCAGGGTGTAGCCGTCCGGCTCGGCGCGCGCGACGGCGGCGCTGCCGATCGCGGCGGCGGCGCCCGGGCGGGCCTCGATCACGAAGGGCTGGCCCAATTCCTGGGCCAGCGCTGCGCCCAGCTGGCGCGAGATCAGGTCGGTGGCGGAGCCGGCCTGGAAGGGCACCACGATCTTCACGGGATGCTGCGGCCAGTCGGTGGCCTGCGCGGCGGCTTGTGCGCCAGCCACGAGGCCGGCGGCCACGAGCAGCGTCCGGGCGAGACGGAGTTTCATAGGGTTCCCCTGTATATCTGATTGATTCGTCGACAAAAAATGGCGCGGCCCGCCTGACAGGACGGCGTTGCCGCGCCAAGGCGATTAGAGCGGCCAGGGGCGGGCATGCCTATCGGGAATTGCATCTATGGATCATTGGATCCAATTTGTGCTATTTTGCCATAGCCTTAAACTCTGGCGCTCGCACGCCCGGCACACGCACTGCCGTGCGGCATCCCTCCCTATGGAAATCAGCAATGCTGCAACTGCAGAAGACGGCACTGACCGCTGAAGAAGAGGCCTACCAGCACATTCAGCACGAGATACGCCTGGGCCGCTACGCGCCCGGCGAGCGGCTCGTGCCCGAAGTGATCGCGGGGCGGATCGGCACGAGCCGCATGCCCGTGCGCGGCGCGCTGCGGCGCCTGGCCTCCGAAGGCCTGGTGCAGATCCGGCCGAATCGCGGCGCCGTCGTGCGCGGCCTCGATCAGAAAGAGATGCTGGAGGTGTTCGAGATCCGTTCGGTGCTCGAGGGGCTGGCCATGCGCAATGCCGTGCTCAACATGGGCCCCGAGCATCTGCGCCGCCTGATCAGCATGCTGGACCAGCTCGAGCAGGGCTCAGGCGATTACCTGGACTGGACCACCGCGCATCGCGAGTTTCACGAATATCTGTGCAGCTTCTGTGGTCAGCCGCGCCTGTTGCGGCAGATCGCCGAGCTGCACGCCGTGGTCGAGCCGTACATGCGGCTGTGGTCGAGTCAGCCGGGCCGCGCGCTGCGCGCCCGCGAATCGCACCAGGAATTGATCGACGCGCTGGCCACGCGCGACCCCGATCGATGCGAGGCGGCGATGCGCCGGCACGTGCTCAACACGGTACCGGCGCTGTCCGAATTTTTGCAGCAGGGCCACTGAAGCGGGGCCCGCGCGCGCCGGCCGGCGGGCCCGCGCGCTTTCGGCCTCAGCGGCCGTAGACCAGATCGCGCAGGCCGAGCGACAGGCCGGGCCAGTAGGTAATCACCAACAGGCAGGCGATCACCACCAGCACGAACGGAATCAGCGGCTTGATCAGGCGTTCGAGCGGCAGCTTCGCCACCGCGCAGGCCGCGAACAGGTTCACGCCGAAGGGCGGCGTGATCATGCCGAGCGCCAGGTTGACGACCATGATGATGCCGAAGTGCACCGGGTCGACCCCGAACGACAGCGCCACCGGCAGCAGCAGCGGGGCCAGCACCACGATCGAGGCCGAGGTCTCGATGAACATGCCGATCACGAACAGCGCGGCATTCACGCCCATCAGGAAGCCGAACTTGGTGTCGAACAGGCCCGACAGCCATTGACCCAGCATGTCCGGAATGCCGGCACGATTGAGCAGGAAGCTGAAAAGGCCCGCGTTGGCGATCACGAACATGATCACCGCGGTGGAGACGACCGACTTGTGCAGCGTCGTGGACATCGCGCGGAACGACAGGCGGCGGTAGATGAACTTGCCCACCACGACGGCGTAGACCACCGCCACCACCGAGGCCTCGGTCGGCGTGAACACGCCACCGTAAATACCGCCCAGAATGATCACCGGCATCAGCAGCGCCAGCCACGCCCGCTTGAACGCGGGCCAGATCGGCAGCCGGCCTTCGCCGTCGCGCAGGCCGAGCTTGTTGCGGCGTGCATACATCCACACGTAGAACATCAGGGCGACGCCGATCAGGATGCCCGGCACCACGCCCGCGATGAAGAGCTCGCCGGTCGAGGTGTCGGTGGACACGGCGAACAGAATCATCGGAATCGAGGGCGGGATGATCACGCCGAGCTCGGCGGCCGAGGCCTGCAGCGAGGCCGCGAACGGCGCAGGGTAGCCGTGCCGGATCATGGCGGGAATCAGGATGGCGCCCACCGCAAAGGTCGTGGCCACGCTCGAACCCGCCACCGCCGCGAAGATCATGCAGGTCAGCACGCAGGTGCAGGCCAGGCCGCCCTGCACGCCGCCCACGAGGCTCTTGGCGAAGTCGACCATGCGTTCGGAAATGCCGCCGGCCTCCATCAGGTTGCCGGCGAGGATGAAGAACGGAATGGCCACGAGGGGGTACTTGTCGAGCGCGGCGAAGAGCTGCTGCGCCACCACCAGCGAGGGCAGGCCACTCGACGCCACGCCCGCCAGGCTCGCCAGCCCGATGGACACGGCCACGGGCACCGACAGGCCGAAGAAGATCAGCATCGTGACGATCATCAACTGCGACATAAGATTTTCGCCTTCAGGAATTCAGAGAGAGGGGGCGGGGCCGTGAGGCTCAGCCCTGTGCGTCGTTGCGCACGGGAACGTCGTCTTCTTCGGCGCGCGCGAGCCGGGCGATCACGGCGATCACCGCGAGCGTGGCGCCCACCGGGATGGCCAGGTAGATCCAGGAGATCGAGATGTCGAGGCTGGGTACGTTCTGGAAGCGCACGCGCCAGGTCATCTGGCCGCCGATCCAGGCGAGGGTGCCCAGGAACAGCACGCAGATCGCGCCGATGGCGATCTCCAGCGCCCGGCGGGCGCGCCCCTGAAGGGCGTTACGCAGCATCTCGACGCTGATCATGGCGCCGTGACGGAAGGCCAGCGCCACGCCGAGCAGCACGGTCCAGATCAGCAGGGCGCGGGTGGCGACTTCGCTCCAGTCGGCCGGCGAATGCAGCACGAAGCGCGCGATCACCTGCCAGAAGGCGGCGCAGGCCGAGCCAACCAGCAGAATCTGGGCGAGCGCGGACGCGAGTTTGAACAAATAGGTTTCGGCAAGGCACAGCAGGCGCATGGGAACATCCAGTGCAGATGAACGGACACAGCCGTTCGCACGGGGCGAACGGCTGTGCACGCAACGCAGGCGCGTTTACTTGGTATCGCGGATCGCTTCGATCAGCTTCTGGTCGAACTTCTTGTAATACTGCGGGTAGGCCGGCTCGACGGCGGCCGCGAACGCAGCGCGATCGACCTCGGTCACCTGCATGCCTTCTTTCTTGAGCTGCTCGACGCCGGTCTTTTCGATGTTGTCGACGTAGCCGCGCATCGCCATCGCCGAGTCCTTGCCGGCCTGATCGAACGCCTTTTTCTGGTCGGCAGACAGATTGCCATAGGTGGAGGCAGACATCAGGACCAGCGCGGGGCCGTACACGTGGCCGGTCAGCGACAGGTACTTTTGCATCTGCGACAGCTTGGCCGAGGTGATGACCGACAGCGGATTTTCCTGACCGTCGATCGTGCCCTGTTGCAGGGCGGTAGCCACTTCGGGCCAGGCCATCGGCGTCGGCAGGATGCCGATCTGACGGAACGCGGTGATGTGGACCGGGTTCTCGGTGGTGCGGATCTTCAGGCCCTTGGCGTCGGCCGGGGTGGCCACGGGGCGGACGTTATTGGTCAGGTGACGAAAGCCCTGTTCGCCCCAGGCCAGCGCCACGATGCCCCGATCAGGGAACTTGGCGAGCATATCCTGGCCTATCTTGCTGTCGAGCACGGCACGGGCGTGGGACAGGTCGCGCAGCAGGAAGGGGATGTCGAAGACGCCGGTTTCGGGCACGAAGTTGAGCGTGGCGCCGGTCGAGACGATGGCGAGATCGATCGTGCCGATCTGCAGCCCTTCGATCACTTCGCGTTCGCCGCCCAGCGCGCTGTTGGCGAATTGCTGGACTTTGTACTTGCCGCCGGTGCTGGCTTCGATCGACTTGGCGAAGGCCTCGCCACCCGCGCCGTAGTGCGACGTAGCGGACAGGGCATAGGCCATCTTGAGGGTGGTCTGGGCTTGGGCCGGGGCGGTCACGCCGAATGCGCCGGCGGCAAACAGGGCGGCGGCTAGCCACGTCTTACGCATGATGTCTTCTCCAGGGGTCTTTTGTATTAGGTATGCTGACGAAAACCCGAGTTTTCGCCCTGCTGCATGATAGCGGGATTCCCTGCGGTAAACCCCGATGGTTCATGGTTCAACGATGATGGATTTCCCTGATTCCGCCGCGCGCCGCGGCGCCCGTCCCGGCTTTTTGGCCTCGCTCGCGCTGGGCGTGCGCATGATGGTGCGCGACGCCCGGTCGGGCGAACTGCGCCTGCTGGTGCTGGCGCTCATCGTGGCGGTGGCCGCGGTCACGAGCGTGGGCTTCCTGTCCGACCGGGTCTCGCGTGCCCTCGAGCGCGACGCCGGCCAGATGCTGGGCGCCGACCTGCTGCTCGACGCCGACGAGCCGGTGCCCGCGGCCTTTCTCGACGCGGCGCGCGAGCGCGGCCTGCGCGTATCGTCCACGCTGCAGTTTCCGTCGATGGCCAGCGCCGGCGACAGCGCGCAACTGGTGTCGATCAAGGCGGTCGAGCCGGGGTATCCGCTGCGCGGCCGGTTGCGCGTGGCCGAGGCGCCGTTCGCGCCCGATGCGCCCACCACCGACGTTCCGTCGCCGGGCACGGTGTGGGCCGACCCGCAGTTGCTGGCGCTGCTGAATGTGTCGGTGGGCCAGACCATCGGCCTGGGCGACACCCGCCTCAAGGTCGAGCGCGTGCTGACCTACGAGCCGGATCGCGGCATGCAATTCGTCAACGTGGCGCCGCGCGTCATGTTGCGCGTGTCCGACCTCGAAGCCACCGGCCTCGTCGCGCCGGGCAGCCGCATCGGCTACGGCCTGCTCGCGGCCGGCGAGCCCGCCGCGGTCGCCGGCTATCAAACCTGGCTCAAAGACCACCTGCAGCGCGGTCAGAAGATCGCCACGCTCGAGTCGGGCCGGCCCGAGGTGCGCCGCACGCTCGACCGCGCGCAGCGCTTCCTGTCGCTGGTGGCCCTGCTGGCCGTGCTGATCTCGGCGGTGGCGGTGGCGCTGGCCGCGGGCCGCTTCATGCAGCGGCATCGCAATGGCATCGCCGTCATGCGCTGTCTGGGGGCGTCGCAGGCGCAGGTGAGCGCCATGCTCTGCGCCGAGTTCGCCCTGGTGGGGCTGGCGGCCGCGCTGGGCGGATGCCTGGTGGGATTCGGCGTGCATCAGTTGCTGGTGATGGCGCTGGCGGGCCTGATCGACACGACCTTGCCCTTGCCCTCGCTGATGCCCGCGCTGCAGGGGCTGGTCACCGGCCTGCTGATGCTGCTGGGCTTCGCCTTGCCCTCGCTGGCGCAGTTGCGGCACGTGCCTCCGGCGCGTGTGCTGCGGCGTGACGCCGGCACCGGCCGGGCGCGCAGCGCCGGCGGCTACGCGATCGGCGCGGTGGGCCTCTCGCTGCTGATCTGGTGGTTCGCGGGCGATCTCAAGCTGGGGGCCGTCGTGGCCGGCGGCTTCCTGGCCGCCTTCCTGATCTTCGCGCTGGTGGCCTGGCTGGCCGTGCTGCTGCTGGCGCGCCTGCGCGGCGCGGTCGGCGGCCTGCCGGCCCTGCGCTTCGCGCTGGCCGGCGTGGTGCGCCGGCGGGCCGCGACGATCACGCAGGTCTGCGCGCTGGCCGTCGGGCTGATGGCGCTGATTCTGCTCACCATGACGCGCACCGACCTCATCGCGGGCTGGCAGCGCACGCTGCCGGTCGACGCGCCCAATCGTTTCCTGATCAATATCCAGCCCGACCAGCGCACGGAAGTGCTGGCCCGCCTGCAGGCCGAGGGGCTGTCGCAGGTGCGGCTGTGGCCTATGGTGCGGGGCCGGCTGGTCTCGATCAACGACAAACCGGTCAGCCCCGACCATTACGAAGAGCCGCGCGCCAAGCGGCTGGTCGACCGCGAGTTCAACCTGTCCTTCGCCGACACGCCGCCGGAAGGCAACCGGCTGGTCACCGGCCGCTGGATCGATCCGGCGGCCCACGAAGTCTCGCTGGAATCGGGCCTGGCCCAGTCGCTGGGCCTGCAGCTGGGCGACCGGCTGCGCTTCGACGTGGCGGGGCAGACCACCGAGGTGACCGTGGCCGGCGTGCGCCGGGTCGACTGGGATACCATGCGCGTCAATTTCTTCGCCATCCTGTCGCCGCCGGCGCTGGCCGACATGCCGCAGAGCTGGATCACCTCGTTCCATCTGCCGCCCGACAAGGTGCCGGTCTTGCGCAGCCTGGTGCGTGACTTTCCCAACCTGACGGTGTTCGACGTGGGCGCGATCCTGTCGCAGCTGCAGTCGGTGCTGCAGGAAGTGACCAAGGCGGTGCAACTGCTGTTCGCCTTCACCCTGACGGCGGGCGTGCTGGTGCTGGCGGCGGCGCTCACCGCCACGCGCGACGAGCGCGTGCGCGAGGCGGCCGTGCTGCGCGCGCTGGGCGCCACCCGGGCCCAGCTGGCGCGCGCCCAGCGCATCGAGCTGCTCGCCGTGGGCGCCCTGGCCGGCCTGCTCGGCGCGGGCGGCGCGACGGCGATCGCCTGGGTGCTGTCGACCCAGGTCTTCGATTTCACGATTACCATGCGCGTCTGGCCGTGGCTGGCCGGGATGGCCGCCGGCATGGCCGGCGCCTGGGCCGGCGGTGCGCTGGCCCTGCGCGGCGTGCTGCGCACGCCGCCCCTAGTGACCTTGCGAGAAGCCTGATGACCACCACCCGCGTCGAGCCGATTTTCGAGCCGCTCGACACCACCAAGACCATTTTCGAACTGCTCGGCGGCGAGCCCGCCGTGCGTGCGCTCGTCGACCGCTTCTACGATCTGATGGACCTCGAGCCCGACTTCCGCGAGCTGCGCGCCGCGCACGGCCCGAGCCTGGACGACGCCCGCGACAAGCTGTTCTGGTTTCTCTGTGGTTACTTCGGCGGCCCCGATCACTACATTCAGCGCTTCGGCCATCCGCGCCTGCGCGCGCGCCATCTGCCGTTTTCCATCGGCGAGATCGAGCGGGATCAGTGGGTGGCCTGCATGGGCCGCGCCATGCAAGACCAGCAGATCGAGCCGGCGCTGGTCGAGCGTCTGGTGCATTCGTTCTTCGGCGTGGCCGACTGGATGCGCAATCGTGCCGGCTGACGCCCGCGCGCAGCCGGTCGCGCGTCACGCCTGGAACGACGGCGCCATGCTGTTCGATCCGGGCCGTATCGCGAGCCCCGATCCCACATTGTTGCGACCCGAGGCCTACGGCGCCTCGGCCGAGCCGGTGCAGGCCGGCGGCCGGGCGGCGGCCTGGTTCGTGGCGGGGGCGGGGTGGCAGGGCGTGCTGCGCGGTTACCGGCGCGGCGGGCTCGTCGCCAGGATTTCGCGCGCGGCCTATCTCTGGCAGGGCGAAGAGCGGACCCGCGCGTTCCGAGAGTTCAGGCTGCTGGCCGCGATGCGGGCCCAGGGCCTGCGCGTGCCGGCGCCGCTGGCCGCCGGCTACTGGCGCAGCGGGCTCATCTATCGCGCGGCGATCCTGATCGAGCGCATTCCCGAGGTGCGGCCGCTGGCCCACGTGCTCGCGCCCGCGGCCTGCGAAGCCGCTGGACGCGCCATCGCGGCCCTGCACGCGGCCGGCGTCTGGCATGCCGATCTCAACGCCTTCAACATTCTGCTCGACGCGGCGGGCGACGCCTGGCTGATCGACTTCGACCGCGGCACGGGCGGCGGCGTCTCCGCGTCGGCGCGCCAGGCCAATCTCGACCGCCTCAAGCGCTCGCTCGTCAAAGTGGCGGGCGAACCGGGCGCGGCGGCCTGGGACCGGATCGTCGCCGCCTACCGAGCGGCCCAGGCATGAAGGCTGCGGCATGAACGCCATGGCTGCCTGAGCAGCCCCGCGGGCAAGGGTGGGCGAACGCGCGGTGTCGGTCGCGTCGCCATCCCCCCGCGAAAATCGCCGATTCGGAGGGCGGGCGACAACAACCACCCTCTAAAAGGCTTTATCATTTTGCCTTTTGGCATTTCTCCAACACGCGAAATTAGGCAAGGGGTCGCGATGAAATTCATGACGGGAATGCGCTTTGCGCTGGGTCTCACGGCAGTCGCCGCGGCGGTTACACCCGCGTTGGCACAGAACAAGGTCGTCAACGTCTACAACTGGGCCGAATACACGGCGCCCGATACCATTCCAGGCTTCGAGAAAGAGACCGGCATCAGGGTCCGCTACGACGTCTACGACAACAACGACACCCTGCAGGCCAAGCTGCTGACGGGCAAGTCGGGCTACGACATCGTCGTGCCCTCGACGCATTACGCCTCGCGCCAGATCCAGGGTGGCCTGTTTCAGAAGCTCGACAAGTCGAAGATCCCGAACCTGAAGTATCTCGACCCGGACATCATGGCGCTGGTCGCCACCGTCGATCCCGGCAACGAGTACGCCGTGCCGTGGGGCTATGGCACCAACGGCCTGGGCTACAACGTCACCAAGGTCAAAGAGATCATGGGCGAGAACGCCGATCTCGGAAGCTGGGACATGCTGTTCAAGCCCGAGAACGCCGCCAAGCTCAAGGATTGCGGCATTTCGGTGCTCGACGAAGCCGCGCAGGTGTTCCCGGCCGCGCTCAAGTACCTCGGCAAGGATCCCAACTCCGACAAGCCCGAAGACTATAAAGAAGCGCTCGAGCTGCTCAAGAAGATCCGCCCGTACATCCGCCAGTTCAGCTCGTCGGGCTATATCGACGAGCTCGCCGTGGGCGATCTGTGCATGGTCTATGGCTTCTCGGGCGACGTGATGATCTCGCGCAACCGCGCCCAGCAGGCCAAAAAGACCTACGACATCAACTACTTCATTCCGAAGGGTGGCGCGCCGGCCTGGTTCGATCTGATGGTGATCCCCAAGGATGCGCCGCATCCCGAAGAGGCGCACGCGTTCATCAACTACATCGAAACGCCGCAGGTGCACGCCGCGATCACCAACACCATGTTCTACCCCAACGCCAACAAAGAGGCGCGCAAGTACGTGGTGAAGGACGTCGCCGACAATCCGATGATCTACCCGGGTCCGGATGTCGCCAAGACGCTGTACGTCATCAAGGCGCAGCCGCTGCCCGTCCAGCGCCTGCAGACCCGCATGTGGGCCGAACTGAAGTCCGGAAGATAAGTCATCATGAGCGATAGCCGTTACACGGCACAGCACTCCACCGATCCGGACGAGTTCGTCAAGATCGTCGACGTGGTCAAGATTTTCGGCGACACCGTCGCCGTCCGATCGGTCAACCTTTCGGTCAAGCGCAACGAGATCTTCGCCCTCCTGGGCAGCTCGGGCAGTGGCAAGTCCACGCTGCTGCGCATGCTGGCGGGCTTCGAAGACGCGACGTCGGGGCAGATCATGCTCGATGGCGAAGACATCACGGCCGTGCCGCCTTACCGGCGGCCGGTCAACATGATGTTCCAGTCGTACGCGCTGTTTCCCCACATGACCGTCGAGGCCAACGTCGCCTTCGGCCTCAAGCAGGAGGGGGTCGACCGCGCGGAGATCCACGACCGCGTGTTCGAGGCGCTCGACCTGATGCAGATGGCGGGTTATTCGCGCCGCAAGCCGCATCAGTTGTCGGGCGGCCAGCAACAGCGCGTGGCGCTGGCGCGCAGCCTGGTCAAGCGGCCCAAGCTGCTGCTGCTCGACGAGCCCATGTCGGCGCTCGACAAGCAGATCCGCCAGAAAACGCAGATCGAGCTGGTCAAGATCCTGGAGCAGGTCGGCGTGACCTGCATCATGGTCACCCACGACCAGGAAGAAGCCATGACCATGGCGCACCGGCTGGCCGTCATGACCGACGGCCAGATCGTGCAGTGCGGCTCGCCCCAAGACGTCTACAACTTCCCCAACTCGCGCTTCGTGGCGGGCTTCATCGGCAGCACGAATCTCTTCACCGGCACCATCACCGAAGACGCGCCCGACCACGTCGTGATCGAGTCCGAGGAGCTGTCGCGTCCGCTGTACGTCAATCACGGCGTGAGCGAGCCGCTGGGCATGGACGTGCACGTCTCGATCCGCCCCGAGCGTCTGGTCGTGTCGCGCAATCAACCCGATGGCGACTACAACTGGGCCCATGGCATGGTCAGTCACATGGCCTGGATGGGCAGCTACGGTCTCTTTCAGATCCGGCTCGACTCCGGCATGGTGATCGAGGCCAGCATGCCCAGCCTGCTGCTGGGCTCGATCGACGCGCCCGGCATCGACGAAGAGGTCTACGTCAGCTGGGACGCCGATAGCGCCACGGTGCTGGCATCATGAGGCTGCCGTCCGTGCGCGAGTGGCTGCCGTCGGGGCGTGCCCTGGCGGTGGTGCCGCCGTTTCTGTGGCTGGTGGTGTTCCTGCTGGTGCCGTTCCTGCTGGTGTTCAAGATCAGCTTCGCGGAGCTCGAGTTCGGCATCCCGCCGTACACGCCGCTGGCCGAGTTCAAGGACGAGGCGGTGCAGCTCAGCCTGCACCTGCGCAGCTACGTCCTGCTGTTCACCGACAACCTGTACTTCGCCACCTACCTGAACTCGGTCAAGATGGCCGCGATCACGACGCTGGTCTGCATCCTGATCGGTTATCCGATGGCGTACTACATCGCGCGCTCGTCGCCCGCGATTCGCAACGTGCTGCTGCTGGCCGTGATCCTGCCCTTCTGGAGTTCGCTGCTACTGCGCGTGTATGCCTGGGTCGGCATCCTGCGCAACGACGGCCTGCTCAACAAGGTGCTGATGACCCTCGGCATCACCGCGAGCCCGCTCGAGATCTACCGCACCGATCTGGCCGTGTACATCGGCATGGTCTATGCCTATCTGCCGTTTTTCATCCTGCCGCTCTACGCCAATCTCGTGAAGATGGACCTGCGTCTGCTCGAGGCCGCCTACGATCTGGGCGCCAAGCCCTGGCAGGCGTTCTGGCGCATCACCGTGCCGCTGTCGCGGCCGGGCGTGATCGCCGGGGCGATGCTGGTGTTCATCCCGGCGGTGGGCGAATACGTGATTCCCGAGATGCTCGGCGGCGCCGACACGCTGATGATGGGCCGCGTGATGTGGAATGAGTTCTTCAACAACACCGACTGGCCGATGGCCTCGGCGGTGACGTGCGTCATGGTGCTGCTGTTGCTCGTGCCGCTGGCGCTGTTCCAGTACAACCAGATCAAGCAGCAGCAGCTCGATCGCGGGGGCCGCCGATGAAAGGACCCAACAAGTCCCTGCGCGGGCTGGCCCTCGGCCTGGGCTATTTCTTTCTGTATGTGCCCATCCTGAGCCTGATGGCGTTTTCGTTCAACGATTCGCCCGTCGTCACCTCCTGGACCGGCTTTTCGCTGCGCTGGTACTCGGCGCTGTTCGCCGACGACGCGCTGCTGCGGGCCGCCTGGCTGTCGTTCAAGGTGGCGGCGCTCACCGCGACCGCGGCCACCATCATCGGCACCTGGGCCGGCTACGTGCTGGCGCGCATGGGCCGCTTCCGCGGCTTCGGCCTCTACCTGGGCATGCTGAGCGCGCCTCTGGTGATTCCCGAGGTGGTGCTGGGCATCTCGCTGCTGCTCATGTTCGTCGAGATGCGCGGCCTGCTGGGCTGGCCCGAACAAAACGGCATGTTCACGATCTGGGTCGGCCACGTCACGCTGTGCATGGCTTTCGTGGCGGTGGTGATCCAGTCGCGCATCCGCGACATGGACCGCTCGCTGGAAGAGGCCGCGCTGGATCTCGGCGCCACGCCGCTGCGCGTGTTCTTCTCGATCACGCTGCCGCTGATCGCACCGGCCCTGGCGTCGGCCTGGCTGCTGTCGTTCACGCTCTCGCTCGACGACGTCGTGCTGGCGTCGTTCCTGTCCGGGCCGGGTTTCACCACCTTGCCCATGGAAGTGTTTTCGCGCGTGCGCCTGGGCCTCAAGCCCGAGGTCAATGCCCTGGCCACGTTGTTCATTCTGGCGGTCGGCACCTGCGTGATCCTTGCCAACCGCCTGCAAGTGCGCAAGGAATCCTCATGACCCAAACCACCACCCTGTACGGCCTGAACAAATGCAGCACCTGCGTGAAGGCGCGCGACTGGCTCAATGAAAACGGCGTGGCGCACACCTTCATCGACTACCGCGACCATCCGGTGCCGGCTGCCACGCTCAAAGAATGGGCCGAGCAGCTGGGCGGCTGGGAGAAGCTGGTCAATCGCACCTCCATGACCTGGCGTGCCCTGTCCGACGAGCAGAAGGCGGCGAGCACCGCGGCCCAATGGACCCGCCTCATCGCCGAGTACCCGGCACTGGTGCGCCGGCCCGTTACCGTCACATCCGACGGCGTGGTGACGGTCGGCTTCTCCGAAAAGCGCTACGGCGAGCGCTTCGCCTGACATGACCGGCGAGGCGCCCGCCGGCGTGCCGGGGCCGGCACTGCCCGATGCCTTCTTCGACCGCGATGCCGCCCAACTGGCCCGCGATCTGCTCGGCAAGGTGATCCGGCGCCGCTGGCGCGGGCTGTGGCTGTCGGCCCGCATCATCGAAACCGAGGCGTATTACCTCACCGATCGCGGCAGTCACGCCTCGCTCGGCTACACCGAGAAGCGCCGCGCGCTGTTCATGAACGGCGGCACGATCTACATGTATTACGCCCGCGGGGGCGACTCGCTGAACTTCAGCGCGCACGGTCCCGGCAACGCGGTGCTGATCAAGTCCGCGCATCCCTGGCTCGACGCCGTGAGCGACGCCCGCGCGCTGGCCTGCATGCAGCGCCTCAATCCCGACGCACAGGGTCGACCGCGCGCGCCGACGCGTCTGTGCGCGGGCCAGACACTGCTGTGCCGGGCGCTCGGGCTCAAGGTGCCCGACTGGGACGGCAAGGGATTCGACCCGCAACGCTTCTTTGTCGAAGACGTGGGGCAGGAGGTGCCGCGCCTGATCAACACGACGCGTCTCGGGATTCCCGCAGGCCGCGACGAGCATCTGCCGTACCGGTTCGTGGACCCGGCCTACGCCGCATTCTGTACGCGCAGTCCGCTACGCCGCGGTCAGGAGGCGGGGCGGGACTACGTCTGGATGGATCGCAGCGGCGCGACGCTGGCCTGATCAGTCCGGATCCGGCACCGGCGCCGGCATGCGCGCGCGCATCTCCGCGTATTTGCGCTCGATGCGGCGGCGGTTGAGCCGGCGGCTCCAGGCATAGAACGGAATCAGCGGCAGCACGCCGAAGCCATCCACCAGATACAGACCGGGCTTGCCGTCGGCGTTGTAGCCGCAGGCCACGTTGCTGGCCGACATGTCGTGGATCACCAGGTGAGCGTCGGCCAGATCGGCGAAGAAGGCATCCAGCTTGGCGGCCAGCGTGACGGTGAACTTGCCCTGCGCCGCCAGGTCCTTCACGGTGGGCGCGAGCAGGCCGTTGCCGTCGGTGATCTTTTCCACCAGCAGGCCCAGCCCCAGGCTGGTCTGCGCCACGCCCAGAATGCGCGCCATCGGCACCTGCCACACGCCGGAGGGGCGGGTGGTGGTACAGACGTACTCCGAGAACTCGTTCAGGTAGACGCGATAGGCGCTCTCGCGCTGGAACTGCTTGTACCAGCGCTTGAAGGGCCGCGCCTGCAGAAAGACGGCGCGGGCCTGCATGTCCATCACCTTGACCAGCAGTCCGGGTTCGTGCGGATGCTGGAACACATACCGGTCTCCGCCCTGCGCGAGCGGCGCGGCGCCCGACAGATCGAGCGGGCCGAACATGGCGCGCACGCCAGGCGCGGTGCGGCCGTCGGGCGGAAGGGAAGCGCCGGAAAACGGCGTCTGCGGAGGCAAGGCGGCCAAGGGAAAAATAGGACTAGTCTGATGGAAGGCGCAATCTTACTGCGATATGGGGCAGGGCGCGGGGCCCGCGCGGCTGGCGATCCCGGCTTCAGGCAGAATCGCGTCTTGATGTTGTCGTCGGAATTGCAAGGAGAGGGATTTGGAGCCAATGCTGTCGTGGGTCATGGCGGGGGCCGCGGTGCTGGCCGCGTTGTTCGCGCTCGGCGCGTTCTTGCGGGCGGGCGGCGGCGCGGGCGTCGATGCCCTGCGCGCCGACATCGAACGGCTCGAGCGCCTGCTGCGCGCGGATCTGGCCGAGGGCCAGCGCGGGCTGCGCGGCGAGCTGTCGGAGTCGTCCCGCGCGCTGCGCACCGAGCTCGCGCAAACCCAGGAAGACCTGCGGGGCGCGCTGGCACGTGACCAGCGCGAGGCGCGCGAGGAATACGCCGCCTCGCTGGCGCGCTTCTCGGCCCAGTTCGGCGAGCGGCTGCAGGGGCTGGTCGAGCTCAACGACCGGCGCATGGCCGAAGTGCGCCAGACGGTCGATGCGCGCCTGCAGGCGCTGCAGGCCGATAACGGCGCCCGTCTCGAAGAGATGCGGCGCACGGTGGACGAGAAGCTGCACGCCACCCTCGAGCAGCGGCTGGGCGAGTCGTTCAAACTGGTATCCGAACGGCTCGAGGCCGTGCACAAGGGCCTGGGCGAGATGCAGACGCTGGCGGCCGGCGTGGGCGATCTGCGCCGGGTGCTCACCAACGTGAAGTCGCGCGGCACCTGGGGCGAGGTCCAGCTCGCCCGCCTGATCGAAGACACCATGACCGCGGACCAGTACGCGCGCAATGTGCGGCCGGTGCCGGGCAGCGACGCGATCGTCGAGTTCGCGATCCGGCTGCCGGGCCGCGATGCCGGGGGCGAACCGGTCTGGCTGCCGGTGGACGCCAAGTTTCCCAAGGAAGAATACGAGCGCCTGCTCAACGCCCAGGAAGCCGCGGACGCCGACGGCGCGCGTCAGGCGGGCACCGCGCTGGCCCGCGCGGTCGAGACCCAGGCGCGTCTCATCGCCGATAAGTACGTGGCCCCGCCGCACACCACCGATTTCGCCATCATGTTCCTGCCCACCGAAGGGCTGTATGCCGAGGTGCTGCGTCAGCCCGGCCTGATCGACAAGCTGCACGGCCTGCGCGTGAACGTGGCCGGTCCCACCAACCTGGCCGCGCTGCTCAACAGCCTGCAGATGGGCTTTCGCACGCTCGCCATCGAGCAGCGCTCGTCCGAAGTCTGGCAGGTGCTGCGCGCGGTCAAGACCGAGTTCTCGAAGTTCGGTGACGCGCTCGCCACGGTCAAGAAGTCGCTCGACAACGCCAGCAGCAAGATCGGCGCCACCGAAACCCGCACCCGCGTGATGTTGCGCAGCCTCAAGACGGTCGAGGCCCTGCCCGAAGACGAAACGCGGCAGCTCTTTGGTGTGGCGGCGGCAGATGCCACGCTGGACAGCGCCGCGGCGGCCGATGCCGCGGCGGCCGCTGTCGCGCAGGGTAGCCCCGGACCGGCCTGAGCCGCGCCGCCCCGCGCCGGGTTGCCCCGCGCCGCGCCGCCCCGCGCCGGGTAGCCGCGCGCCGGGTAGCCCCGCGCCGTCCTCCAACGAACCCGATACACTAGGTTCGTAGCCCGCCGCGTCTCAGGGCGGGTCCGCAAGTCCGCAAGGAGACGCCATGCAGCCGTTCTTCACGCACGCGGTGACCAATCAGGTGCCGCCCCTGGACGATTACTCGCTCTACGACACCGATCCGGTGCTGGCCGAGGCGGTGGCGCGCGAAGGCGCGCACGCCCATGCGGCCGAGCTGCGCGAGCACGGGGCCTGGCTGGGCCGGGCCCAGACCCTCGCCGCCGGCGACGAGGCCAACCGTCATCCGCCCGCGCTGCACGGCTACGATCGCGGCGGCCACCGCATCGACCGGATCGAATTCCATTCCGCCTGGACCCAGCTCATGCGCGGCATCGCCGCGCGCGGCCTGCATAACCGGGCCTGGCTGCAGCCGGGAGCCGGGGCCCATGTGGCGCGCGCCGCCGCGTTTCTCATGCAGGGGCAGGTCGAGGCCGGCACCCTGTGCCCCACCACGATGACCTTCGCGGCCCTGCCGCTCATCGCACGCGAGCCGGCGGGCGCGATCGACTTCGCGCAGACCTGGATGCCCCGTCTGGCGTCGCGCGAATTCGATCCGGCCGACGCGCCCGTCGGCGCCAAGAGCGGCGCCCTGATCGGCATGGGCCTCACCGAGAAGCAGGGCGGGTCCGACCTGCGCGCCATCACGACGCGGGCCGAGCCCGAGGGCGCGGCCGGACGCGGCCGGCCGTATCGGCTGACCGGCCATAAGTGGTTTTTCTCGGTGCCGCAGGCCGACGCGCATCTGGTGCTTGCCCGCACCGACGCGGGCCTGGGGTGCTTCTTCGTGCCGCGCTGGGTGCCCGATGGACCGCGCAATGCGGTCCGGGTGCGGCGGCTCAAGGACAAGCTCGGCAACCGCAGCAACGCCAGCGCGGAGGTCGAGTTCGAGGACGCCTGGGGTGTGATGATGGGCGAGCCCGACCGCGGCCTCGCGCTGCTGCTCGAGATGGCGTCCACCACCCGGCTGGACTGCGTGCTGGGCAGCGCCGCGTTGCTGCGCCAGGGCGTGGTGCAGGCCCTGCACCACGCCCGGCATCGTCAGGCGTTCGGCGCGCCGCTGCTGTCGCAGCCGCTCATGCGCGCGCTGCTCGCCGACCTGGCCCTCGAGTCCGAGGCCGCCACCGTGCTGGCGTTGCGGCTGGCGCGCGCCATGGACGAGCGTGACTCGCCCGTGGCCCGAGCGCTGCTGCGGGTGGGCACGCCGGCGGCCAAGCTCTGGGTGTGCAAGCGCGCGGTGCAGGCCCTGGGCGAATGCCTGGAGGTGCTGGGCGGCAACGGCTACGTCGAAGAATCGCCGTTGGCCCGGCTCTACCGCGAGGCCCCCGTGAACTCGATCTGGGAGGGTTCGGGCAACGTCATGGCGCTCGACGTGCTGCGCGCGCTGGCGCGCGAGCCCGACGTCACCGAGGCGATCGAGACCGAGCTGGGCCTGGCCCGGGGCCGCGATGCCCGCTACGACGCGCGGCTCGCGGCCTGGCTCGACGCCGCACGGCGTGCCGGTGCGGGGCACGACGACCACGCGGCGGCGGACCCGGCGTCCGCGCGCTGGCTGGCGGCCGAGCTCGCCCGGCTGTGGCAGGGCGCGCTGCTGTTATGCCATGCGCCGGCGCCGGTCGCCGAGGGCTTTGTGAGCACGCGTCTGGCGGGCGGGGCGGGCCTGTGGGGCGAGGGCGGCGCCGGCGTCGATGCCGCCGCCGTGCTTTCGCGGGCCTGGCCGGGCATCTGCTAAATTGCAGGCCTTGCACTCGACTTTTGCGCGTTCATCCGCGCGTGACTTCCGCATATGCTCACTCAGCAACAACTCAAGCAACAGGCCGCCGACGCGGCGCTCGAACTGGTCGAACAGGTCGCCGGCCCCGATGTCGTCATCGGCGTGGGCACCGGTTCCACGGCCGACCTCTTCATCGACGGTCTGGCGCGTTTCAAGGGTCGCATCCGCGCCACGGTCGCCAGCTCCGAGCGCAGCGCTGCGCGTCTGGCCGGCCATGGTTTGCCGGTGCTCGATCTCAACGAAGTCGAGTCCATGCCGATCTACGTCGACGGCGCCGACGAGCTCGATGGCGACCTGGCCATGATCAAGGGCGGCGGCGGGGCGCTCACCCGCGAGAAGATCGTGGCCTCGGTGGCCGACCGCTTCATCTGCATCGCCGACGAGTCCAAGCTGGTGCAGACCCTGGGCGCCTTCCCGCTGCCGGTCGAGGTGATCCCGATGGCGCGTGCCAGCGTGGCGCGTGCCCTGGCCGAGCTGGGCGGCACGCCGCGCCTGCGCGAGGGCTTCGTGACGGACAACGGCAACGTCATCCTGGACGTGGCCGGTCTGTCGATCACCGATGCGCGCGGGCTCGAAACCCGCATCAACGACCTGCCCGGCGTGGTGACGGTCGGTTTGTTCGCCATCGCCGGCGCCGACGTGGCGCTGCTGGCCACGCAGGACGGCATCCGCCGGCTCGAGCGCAAGGCCTGAGGCCGCGCGCGCCGCGGCCGCTGGCCGCGGCACCGTGCCGATTTCGCCGAGGACGTTGGCCGCGGCACCGCGCCGATCTTGCCGCGGCACCCGGCTCCACCGCCTCCGGATCGCGGCGCCTCGCCGAATCCGGCGCCGGGCGTCGGCGCCTCGCCGCCCGCAGTGTCGCCCCCCGTGCGAGCGGCTCCGCGGGCGCTTGCCGGCACCTCCCGGCGCATTCATAATCCTGTCACATCCAAGTCATAACCTTGCGGGTCGGCAGGTCCCCCGCGCCTTTCGCGTACAGGGGACGCAACCATGAGACCAACCTCGCAGGGAGTCCGGATGACGGAGCACACCAACAAACAGTTCGATGCCGATCTCGAGCACGTTCGATCGCAGTTCCTCCAGATGGGGGGCGTGGTCGAGGCCATGATCCACGAAGCCATCGAAGCCATTCCCGCGGGCGACATGACCCTCGTGGAAAAGGTGCGCGAGCGCGAGAAAGAGGTCAACCGTCACGAGGTCGAGATCGATGAGCGCATCAGCCTGATCCTGGCCCGCCACCAGCCCACCGCGATCGACCTGCGCACGCTGCTGGCCGTCTCCAAGATGCTGACCGACATGGAGCGCTCGGGCGACGAGGCCGAGAAGATCGCCACCGCCGTGCGCCGCATGTACGAATACAGCCAGCAGCAGATCCCGCTGATCGAGCTGCGCCACATGGCGCAGAACGTCGGCAACATGCTGCACAACGCCCTCGACGCCTTTGCCCGCCTGGATCCGATCCTGGCCGCCCAGGTCGTGCGCAGCGACAAAGAAGTGGACAAAGAGTGGAAGGCTGCCCTGCGCAACCTGATCACCTACATGATGGAAGATCCGCGCACGATTTCGCGCGCGATCGACATGATCTTCATCGCCCGTGCGCTCGAGCGCATCGGCGACCACGCCAAGAACATGGCCGAGCGCGTGATCTACATGGTCAAGGGCGCCGACGTGCGTCACACCGGTGTGAAGAACACCGAGCGCCTGGCGCGCGGCGAAGAAGAGTCCGCCGAAAGCTGAGCGGCGACGCCCGGCGCCCCTGCATGCGGCTCGACATGCAGGGGGCTCGAAATGCATGTGGCTCGAAACGGCCTCGGTCTACACCGAGGCCTTTTTTTTGTTTCACGAGGACTCCAGTACCCCAACTCGCTGGACTACGCCAAGGTTCGATACAGCAGCTTTATCAATCACTTAGGCGAGTGCTGCCATCGCCCAGCGATCCGACCCGGCACATGACCCCACGGCGAGCACAACGGCGGCTGGACGCGCGCGCTCAAGGCTGCCGGCCTGCCGCACGGCGGCACGCACGGCATCCGCCATCGGGCGACCACCGATATTGGCAACTCGGGCGCGTCAACGAAGGTGGACATGAAGCTCACAGGTCACAAGGTCGTGGCGATGTTTATGCACTATGTTCATACCGAGGACAAGCCGGTGCGGGATGCGGCCGAACTGGTAGCGAGTCGGCGGCTGGCGATCACCGGGACATCCCGTTCTACGGAGGTGACAGCATGCCAAGGAAGACGCCCGTGGCAACGCGGAAACGCGCCGCCTTACCGGCTGGCTATGCCGGCATCCACGGCGGCATCGTGGAGCTGCTGGACGCGGCGCGCCAGGCGGCCGCGCGTAGTGTCAATGCGCTGATGACGGCCAGCTATTGGGAGATTGGCCGCCGGATCGTCGAAGCGGAGCAGAAAGGCAGGCGGCGGGCCGGTTATGGCGAGCAGTTGATGGAGCGGCTGTCCGCCGATCTGACGGCGCGATTTGGGCGCGGCTTCAGCCCGGACAACCTGGAGAACATGCGACGCTTCTTCGCTGCTTACCCCCTTGAGGCAATTCCCGAGACACTGCCTCGGAAATCTGGAGACGGAGTGCTCATCGAGAATTCCGAGACGGTGTCTCGGAAATTCGACCTCTCCGAACTGGCCCAGGTCTTCACCCTACCCTGGTCGGCCTATGTCCGGCTGCTGTCGGTCAAGGATGACCATGCCCGCCAGTTCTACGAGGCCGAGGCGCTGCGGGGTGGCTGGAGTGTGCGCCAGCTCGACCGGCAGATCGGCAGCCAATTCTACGAGCGCACCGCCTTGTCCAAGGACAAGACGGCGATGCTGGTCAAGGGCTCGGTCGCCAAGCCCGAGGATGCCGTCACGCCCAATGACGCCGTCAAAGACCCGTACGTGTTGGAATTCCTCGACCTCAAGGACGAGTATTCGGAATCCGATCTGGAAGCGGCCTTGATCCAGCGGCTGGAAGACTTCCTGCTTGAGCTGGGTGAAGGCTTCACCTTCGTCGGGCGGCAGCGGCGCTTGCGCATCGACCAGACCTGGTATCGGGTGGATCTGCTGTTCTTTCATCGCAAGCTGCGCTGTCTGGTCATCATTGACTTGAAGCTGGGCAGCCTGACCCATGCCGACGTGGGGCAGATGCATATGTACTGTAACTATGCCAAGGAGCATTGGGCTTACTCGGACGAGAATCCGCCGGTGGGCTTGATCCTGTGTGCCGATAAAGGCCATGCCCTGGCGCGGTATGCGTTGGATGGTTTGCCGACCAAGGTGATGGCGGCAAATTATCGGACGGTGCTGCCGGATGCCGAGTTGCTGCAGAAAGAGTTGGAGAGCACGCGGCGATTGCTCGAATCTCGCGGAACGCCGTTTCTCAAGAACGATAAAAAGTAGTCGTGCGTCCCAGCGTACCGCCGTCGGGCTCGCGGACTGCGCTTCGTGCCAAATCACAGCCATTCGGCGCTGATCCCTGACGCCTCCGGCCTGGATCGTTGATCCGGGCCTGCGCGCAAGCAGCGCCCGTGGCGCAGTCGCATGTCGCTGCCGCATCAGGCTTCGCTGCCAATGCCGCTTTCGACCCCCTGGCCGCGACCGCGCCACCCGCGGCCACCTGAGTCGCCGCCTTCAGGCCGCGCCGTGCACGGTGACGATCAGGTCGCGCCGGTGCGGCCGGTCGCGATGCTCCCATAGGTAGATGCCCTGCCAGGTGCCCAGCCCCAGCGCGCCGTCGGCCACCGGGATCGTGAGCGATACGGCGGTGAGCGCGGTGCGGATGTGGGCCGGCATGTCGTCCGGTCCCTCCGCGTCGTGGCGGTAGAGCGGATCGCCCTCGGGCACCAGCCTGGCGAAATAGCGTTCGAGATCATGGCGCACCGTCGGGTCGGCGTTCTCGTTGATGATCAGCGAACAGCTGGTGTGGCAGGTGAACACCACGGCGAGGCCCGTGCGGATGCCGCTGGCGCGCACGTCGCGGGCCACCTGCTCGGTGATTTCCGTAAACGACTTGCCGCGGGTCTCGACCCGCAGGCGGGTCTGGGCGATGAGCGGGGCGGGCACGGCGGTCATGGGAACTCCCAAAAACAAAACCGGCCACGCGGGCCGGTCGGAGGGGCGCTGTCTGGCTCAGGCCGAGGGCGGCACGAAGCCTTGCGCTTCGACGGAGCCGTCTTCGAACAGGAAGCGCTCCATCTGCTGCTGCAGATACTTGCGGGCGCGGGAATCGGCCAGGTTCAGGCGGTTTTCGTTGACCAGGCGCGTTTGCACGGCCTTCCATTCTTCCCAGGCTTCTTTGGAGATCTCGCGCCAGATGCGCGTGCCCACTTCGCCGGGGTAGGGCGGGAAGTCCAGGCCTTCGGCTTCGCGCTTGAGTTTCACACAGTTGACGGTACGGGCCATTTGCTTGCTGCCGGAAAGTTGCGGATCCCGCTATTTTAGCGGTCTTGGCGGCCCTTGCCGACCGGATAGACCCTGCGCGCGGCAGGGTCTATCCGTGGACGCCGGTGTTTACAGCTTCTTGATGAAGACGAGGCTGTTGCGCGAGCGGTTGTAATTGTTCTGCTTTTCGCGCGGCAGATCGGCGATGCCGCCCTGCACGAAGCCGCGTTTCATGAACCAGTGCGAGGTGCGGGTGGTGAGCACGAACAGGCGCTTGGCGCCCTGGGCACGCGCGCGCGACTCCATGTGGCGCAGCAGCATCTCGCCTTCGCCGGAACCCTGCCATTCGGGGTGCACGATCAGGCAGGCCATCTCGGCCATGTTGTCTTCGGGGAAGGGGTGCAGCGCGGCGCAGCCGTAAATCACGCCATCGTGCTCGAGCACGGTGAAGCGATCGACGTCGCGCTCGACCACGCCGCGCGGGCGCGGCACCAGCGTGCCGTCCTGTTCGAGCGGCTCGATCAGGCTCAGGATCGCGCCGACGTCGTCGAGCGTGGCGGGACGCAGATCGTCGAGGGTGTCTTCGACCACCATCGTGCCTACGCCGTCGTGGGTGAAGATCTCCAGCAGCACGCTGCCGTCGCGGTTGTACGGCACCAGGTGGGCGCGGGCCACGCCGCGCTTCACGGCGAGCGAGGCGTGGCGCAGGAAGTAGACGGTGTCTTCGTCGAGCTCGCCCGCGGCCAGCAGGTTGTCGGCGTCGGCGCGCGCCAGCTCGGTGTCGACCGAGCCGTCGTCGTTCAGCACGCCCGGCGAACTCGACAGGAAGATCAGCTTCTCGGCGCGCAGCGCCACGGCCACGCTGGTGGCGAGGTCTTCCATGGCCAGATTGAAGGCGTCGCCGGTGGGCGAGAAGCCCAGGGGCGACAGCAGCACCATCGAACCGTGCTCGATGGCGAACTTGAGCGCGTCGACGTCGATCTTGCGGACGTGGCCCGTGTGCTTGTAATCGACGCCGTCGAGCACGCCGGCCGGGCGCGCGGTCACGAAATTGCCCGAGATCACGCGGATGTGCGAGTGCGACATCGGGGTGTTCGGCAGGCCCTGGCTGAACGCGGCCTCGATGTCGAGGCGGATTTCGCCGGCGGCCTCTTTGGCGCACTCGAGCGCGGCGGCGTCGGTGGGCGCCATGCCCCGGTCGAACTGCTGGGTGAAGCCCTTCAGGCGCAGCTGCTCATTGACCTGCGGGCGCGAGCCGTGCACCAGCACCAGACGGATGCCCAGGGCCGACAGCAGCGAGAGATCCTGCACCAGTGTGTTGAGCGCGCCCGCCTGCACCAACTCGCCACCGAAAGCCACCACGAAGGTCTTGCCTCGGAACGCGTGCACGTACGGCGCCACCTCTCGGAACCATCGAACGAACTGCGCAGGGGCGAATTCGGGAGCTTCAAGGGCGGAGACGGTGTCAGGTTCCAGGTCGGGCATGATGATTTGAGTTGGGGATTCCGGTAGGGCCACCGGGCGGCGCCCGGTCGGCAACAGGCCACGCGGCGCGCGGCTGCCGAAATTATATGACCGCGCGGGGCGGCTCGTGGCGCTGCAACAAGAGGAATTTGCCCCCCGAATTCGCGCTTATCCGGCAGGCCGGGCAGCCGGGCGGTCCAGCGTCCGGCCGTCGTTCGGCCCGTTGCCCGCAAAAATTTATAATGTGCGGTTGACCGGATGAATTTGCCTCATATGTCTGACTCTACCCAGCGCCCGCCCCGTGGTTCCGCCGATGGTGGGCCCGCCCGCGACGAGCGTGCCGCCAGCGCGGACGCGCCGCGCCCGCCGAAGACCGCGCGTCCTGCCCGGCCGCCGCGTGCCGGCGGGTCGGGTCAGGGGGAGCGTGCGCCGCGCGCCGAGGGCGCGCCGCGTCCGGAGCGTGGACAGCGGCCGCCGCGGGCCGAAGGCGCGGAGCGCGCGGACCAGGCACCCCGCCCGGAGCGCACGGAACGTTCGCCGCGCGGGGATCGCGCGGATCGGCCCCCGCGCGCGGAGCGCACGGAGCAGGCGCGCCGGCCGGAGCGCGCGGAGCAGGCACCCCGCCCGGAACGCACGGAGCGTTCGCCGCGCGCAGACCGCGCAGATCAGCCGCCGCGCACCGAGCGGCCAGAGCGCCCCATCCCGGCCATCACCTATCCCGAGGATCTGCCCGTCAGCGCCCGGCGCGACGAGATCGCGCGCGCCATCGCCGCGCATCAGGTGGTGATCGTCAGTGGCGAGACCGGTTCGGGCAAGACCACGCAGCTGCCCAAGATCTGCCTCGAGCTCGGTCGCGGCCGCCAGCGCATGATCGGCCACACCCAGCCGCGCCGCCTGGCCGCCACCTCGGTCGCCAAGCGCATCGCCGAAGAGCTCAACACGCCGATGGGCGAGGTCGTGGGCTATCAGGTGCGGTTCAACGACCGCACGGGCCCGAACGCATCCATCAAGCTGATGACCGACGGCATCCTGCTGGCCGAGTCCCAGCGTGATCCGCTGCTGCGCCGCTACGACACGATCATCATCGACGAGGCGCACGAACGCAGCCTCAACATCGACTTCCTGCTCGGCTACCTCAAGCAGCTGCTGCCGCGCCGTCCCGACCTGAAGGTGATCATCACCTCGGCCACGATCGACGCGGAGCGCTTTGCCCGCCACTTTGCGCCGGCACCGGACCAGCTCGCGCCGGTCATCGAGGTGTCGGGCCGGCTCTATCCGGTCGAGGTGCGCTATCGCCCGGTGCAGCAGCCGCTCTCCGACGACGACGCGGCCGCCGCCACCGGCAACCGGCGCGGCGGCGAGCGCGGCGGGGAGCGCGGCGGCGACAAGTCCGGCCCGGGTCAACGCCTGAGCGGCGACGAGGAGCGCGATCTCATCGACGCCATCGTCGATGCGGTCGACGAGTGCGCCCGCCATGGTCCCGGCGATGTGCTGGTGTTCCTGCCCGGCGAACGCGAGATCCGCGAGGCGGCCGAGGCCCTGCGCAAGCACCATCCTGCCGCCACCGAGATCCTGCCGCTGTTCGCGCGCCTGTCGCAGGCCGAGCAGGAGCAGATCTTCCACCCGCGCGGCAATGCGCGCCGGGTGGTGCTCGCCACCAACGTGGCCGAGACCTCGCTGACCGTGCCCGGCATCCGCTTCGTGGTCGACAGCGGTCTGGCCCGCATCAAGCGTTATTCCTGGCGCAACAAGGTCGAGCAGCTGCGCATCGAGCCGATCAGCCGCGCCTCGGCCAATCAGCGCGCCGGTCGCTGCGGCCGCGTGGCCCCCGGCCTGTGCATCCGGCTCTACGACGAGCTCGACTTCAACAATCGCGCGGCGTTCACCGATCCCGAGGTGCTGCGGTCCTCGCTGGCGTCCGTGATCCTGCGCATGAAGTCGCTGCGGCTCGACGACATCGAGGCCTTCCCATTCGTGGAGGCGCCGCCCGGGCGCGCGGTGGCCGATGGCTACCATCTGCTCCAGGAGCTCGGCGCCATCGAAATGAACGAGGAGGCCGAAGCCGGCACGAACCCGGCTTTCGTGCTGACCCGCACCGGCGAGGACCTCGCCCGCCTGCCCGTGGACCCGCGCATCGGGCGCATGATCCTGGCCGCGCGCGAGCACCAGTGTCTGGCCGAGATGCTCATCATCGCGGCCGCGCTGTCGGTGCAGGACCCGCGCGACCGCCCCATGGCCGAGCGCGAGGCGGCGGAGGCGGCGCACGCGAAGTTCGCCGATGACAAGTCCGAGTTCGTGTCGTTCCTGAAACTCTGGAAGTGGTACGGCGAGCAGGTGCAGCACAAGGGCTCGCAGCGCAAGCTGGTTGCGCTGCTGCGTCAGAATTTCCTGTCGCCCATCCGGCTGCGCGAATGGCATGACGTGCACGGCCAGCTGGCCGCGGTCGTGGGCGAGCAGGGCTGGCGCGTGAACGCCAGCGAGGCCACCTACGAGCAATTGCATCTCGCCCTGCTGACCGGCCTGCTGGGTAATATCGGCTTTAAGGGCGAAGACGCCGGCCTGTACCACGGCGCGCGCGAGATCCGTTTCCTGATCCATCCCGGGTCGAATCTCGCCAAGAAGGGCGGTCGCTGGATCGTGGCGGGCGAGCTGGTCGACACGACGCGCCTGTATGCGCGGTGCGTCGCCCGCATCGAGCCCACCTGGCTCGAGCGCGCCGCCGGCCACCTGCTGCGACGCAACTGGTCCGATCCGCGCTGGGAAAAGAAGGCCGGCCAGGTGGTGGCCAACGAACGTGCGACCCTCTATGGCCTGACGGTGTACTCGGGCCGGCGCATCCACTATGGCCGCGTCAATCCCGCGCATGCCCGCGAGCTCTTCATTCGGCAGGCGCTGGTGCCGAGCGAGATCGACACGCGCCTCGCGTTCGTGGCACACAACCGCAAGCTGATCGCGGGCATCGAAAAGCTCGAGCATCAAACGCGTCGCCCGGACATCCTGGTCGACGACGAGCTGATCTACGCGTTCTACGATCGTCAGCTTCCCGCCGACATCTCGCAGACGGCCTCGCTCGAGAAGTGGGTGCATGGCCTGGACAAAGACCGCGCCGCCCAGCTGATGCTCACGCGTGACGAGCTGATGCGCCACGAGGCGGCCGGCGTGACCACCGATGTCTTCCCCAAAAAGGTGGAGTGGCAGGGCGTGGTCATGCCGCTCGATTACCACTTCGAACCGGGCTCGCCGCGTGACGGCGTGACGCTGTCGGTGCCGCTGTTCGCGCTCAATCAGCTCGATGCGCAGCGCTGCGAGTGGCTGGTGCCGGGCATGCTCAAGGAAAAGGTCCAGCTGCTGCTCAAGTCGCTGCCGCAGAAGCTGCGCCGCCATTGCGTGCCGCTACCCGACTACGCGAGCGGCTTCTTCGACCGCTGGTTCGAGCAGATGAACGATCCGCAGCAGGGTCTGGTCGACGCGCTGATCGCGGACATGTGGAAGCAGGTGCAGGTGCGGCCCGTGCCGAGCGACTTCAAGCTCGAGACGCTGCCGGCGCATCTGTTCATGAACTTCAAAGTGGTGGACGAGCACGGACGCATGCTGGCGGCCGGGCGCAATCTGGCGCAGCTGCGGGCCGAGCTCGGCAAGCAGGCCCAGGCGACCTTCCAGCAGCTCGCGGCCCGCGACACCGAGGTGGCGCAGGCCCTGGCGCACGAGAACCTCACTTCCTGGTCGTTCGGCCCCTTGCCCGAGATCATGGAGATCAAGCGCGGCGGACAGTCGGTGATCGGCTATCCCGCGCTGGTCGACCGCGGCGCCCATTGCGACCTCGACGTGTTCGACGATCCCGAAGAGGCCCGGCGTCACCATCGCGCGGGCCTGCTGCGGCTCTTCCGTCTGGCGTTGCGCGAACAGGTGAAGTTCCTCGAGAAGAACCTCACCGATCTCACCAAGATGAGCATGCTGTACATGACCCTGGGCACGCAGGAAGAACTGCGCGACCAGGTCATCGATTGCGCGCTGGCGCAGGCCTGCCTGGCCGAGCCCTGGCCCGTGAACGAACAGCAGTTCGAGTCGCGCCGCGCCGAAGGCAAGGGCCGCCTGGGCCTGCTGGCCCAGGAAGTCGCGCGGCTGGCGGGCGCCATCCTGACCGAGTTCGGCGCATTGCAGCGCAAGCTGCCGCAGGCCAAGGCCCATGCCGCGGCCTACGCCGACCTGCAGCAGCAGATCGGCGCGCTGATGCCGAAGTGGTTCGTGCGCGAGACGGCATACGCCCAGCTCGCGCATTTCCCGCGCTATCTCAAGGCGGCGGTCGCGCGCATCGACAAGCTGCGCGCGGACCCCGCCCGCGACGCGCGCCTGATGGCCGAGATGGCGCCGCTCCTCACCCAGTATCAGCGCGCCCGTGCGGCGCTCAAGGGGGCGCCCGATCCGCGCCTGGACGAGTTCCGCTGGCTGCTCGAAGAGCTGCGCGTGGCCTTGTTCGCTCAGGAGCTGCGCACGCCGATGCCGGTGTCGGTCAAGCGCCTGATGAAGACCTGGGAGTCGTTGCGCCGCTGAGCGCTTGGGCGCGTTGCGCTACGCGACGGCGGCCAGCGCGACGGGCGGCAGGTCCGGCGTGTCCTGCAACAGGACGCCGGCATCGACCTGGCCGATGGCGGTGCGGCCGCAGAACGCCATCGTGAGGTCGAGCTCCTTGTGGAGGATCTCCAGCGCGCGGGTCACCCCGGCTTCGCCCAACGCGCCCAGTCCGTAAAGCATCGCGCGTCCGATGTGGACGCCATGCGCGCCGAGCGCCAGGGCCTTGAGCACGTCCTGGCCACTGCGGATGCCGCCGTCGAGATGCACCTCGGTGCGGGCGCCCACCGCCGCCACGATCGGGGGCAGGGCGCGAATCGTCGAAGGGGCGCCGTCGAGCTGGCGCCCGCCGTGGTTCGACACGATGATCGCGTCGGCGCCGGCCTGCTGCGCCAGACGGGCGTCCTCGGCGTCGAGGATGCCCTTGAGGATGAGTTTTCGATCCCAGAGCCTGCGCACCCAGGCGATGTCGTCCCAGGTCATGGAGGGATCGTATTGGCGCGAACTCCAGTCGGCCATCGAGGCCATGTCGCCCACGCCCTCCGCATGACCCACGATGTTGCCGAAGGTGCGCCGGCGCGTGCCCAGCATGCCCAGGCACCACGCGGGTTTGCTCATCATGTTGAGCAGATTGCGCGCGCTCAGGCGCGGTGGCGCGGTCAGGCCGTTCTTCAGGTCTTTGTGGCGCTGGCCGCTGATCGGCAGATCGAGCGTCAGCACGAGCGCGTCGCAGTTCGCCGTATGGGCCCGGCGGATCAACTGCTCGACGAATCGGCGGTCGCGCATCATGTAGAGCTGAAACCAGAACGGGTGTCCGCCCGTGGCCTCGGCGACGTCCTCGATCGAGCAGATGCTCACCGTCGACAGGGTGAAAGGCACGCCAAAACGTTGGGCGGCGCGGGCGGCAAGGATTTCGCCATCGGCATGCACCATGCCCGTCAGCCCGGTGGGCGCGATCGCGACCGGCATGGTCACGTCCCGGCCCAGCAGGCGCGAGCGCACGCTGCGCTCGCTCAGGTCCACCGCCACGCGCTGGCGCAGCAGGATGCGTTGCAGGTCCGCCTCGTTGGCGCGGTAGGTGGATTCCGTCCAGGATCCCACGTCCACGTAGTCGTAAAACATCTTCGGCACGCGGCGGCGCGCGAGGACACGCAGGTCTTCGATGCAGGTGATGACGGTCATGGCGATAGCGGTTCGTGCGGCGAGGGCGGGCCGGGCAGTTTCAGACGGTGACCTTGGCGTCGTGGATCACCTTGGCCCATTTGTTCTTTTCTTCCGTGATGAAGGCGGCAAAGCGCTCGGCGCTGCCGCCGCCGTCTTCGGCACCATAAGAGGTCATCTTCTCGACCACGTCGGGCTGGCGCAGGATGGTGTTCAGATCGGTGTTGAGCCGCGCCACGAAGGCAGGGTCCATGCCGGCCGGTCCCACCAGGCCATACCAGGTGCTGGCGTCGAAGCCCGCATAGCCCTGCTCGGCCATGGTCGGCACGTTGGGTTGCGCCGGCGAGCGGCGCAGGCGCGTCTGGGCAATGGCCACCAGCTTGCCGGCGGCCACGTGCGGCGAGGCCGAGGCCATGGTCTCGAAGCTGTAGTCGATCTGGCCGCCCAGCAGATCGGTCATCATGGCGCCGGAGCCGCGGTAAGGCACATGCAGCGCGTCGATGCCCGCGCGCAGCTTGAACATCTCGAGCGCAAGATGCTGCACCGAGCCCGGACCGGCCGAGCCGAATGTCACGCTACCCGGTGATTTGCGGCAACGTTCGACCAGCGCGGGCAGCGTGCGGGCCTGCTGGTCGGCGCGGCACACCAGCAGGCTGGGCGACACCCCGGCCAGCATGACGGGCGTGAAATCGCGTTCGACCTGATAGCTGAGCTTGGGGTAGAGGCTGGGCGCGACGGCGTGATTGCTGAAATTGGTCATCAGCAGGCAGCTGCCGTCGGCGGGCTGTTTGACCACGTGTTCGGCCGCGATCACGCCCGCCGCGCCGGCGCGGTTCTCGACCACCACGGGCGTGTTCCACAGCGCGCCGAGCTTCTGCGCCAGCAGCCGGGTCACCATGTCGGTGCCGCCACCGGGCGGGAAGCCCACCACGATGCGCATGTTGCCGGCGGCCGCGGGCTGGGCCCGGGCCACCAGGGGAAGCAGGCTGACGGCCGCGGCCGCTGCCAGAAGCTGGCGTCGATTCATTGTTGTCTCCGTCGTGTTATGCGCCGGTCCGCAAGCGGACGAGGCGGTGTATGGCGGAAAGTGTAGGAAGCGCCGCCGCTTCGCCGCAACGTCGAAATACTTGAATCGGCGCTGAGTTTTTCTCACAGCGGTGCACGAGATTTTCTTGAAAGGCGGCGCAGTATTTCTCGCTTGGCGCGTTCCGGGGGGCTTCCTACACTTTTCTCACCCGAATCAACCTCGGCCGTTCCGCTGGCACGGCCCAAGCAGAGAGCCCCATGTTCCCCTCCCTCAGCGTCGAACGCGATGGCGCCATCGCCACCGTCATTCTCAACAATCCCGAACGCATGAACGCCATGAACCTCGCCATGTGGCAGGGGCTGATCGACGCCATGCAGCAACTCTCCGCCGACGAGACCGTGCGCTGCGTGGTGCTGCGCGGTGCCGGCGAACGCGCCTTCTCGGCCGGCGCCGACATCGAGGAGTTTCCGCGCACCCGGCGCGACAAGGCGGCCGCCCGGGCATACGGCGAGGTCACGCACCGCGCGATGCAGGCGGTGGCCGAGAGCCGCCACCCGACGCTGGCGGTGATTCATGGCGCCTGCATCGGGGGCGGCCTGGAGCTCGCGTCGATGTGCGACATGCGCATCTGCGGGGCCTCCAGCCGCTTCGGCGCGCCCATCAACCGTCTCGGCCTGGTGATGTCGTATGGCGAGTTAGGCGGTCTGGTGGCCTTGGCCGGCCGCGCCGTTGCCCTCGAGATCGTGCTCGAAGGCCGCGTGTTCGGTGCCGAAGAGGCGCAGGCCAAGGGCCTGGTCAATCGCGTGGTGGCGGACGCCGATGTGGACACCGAAGGCGCCGCCGCCGCGCGCCGCATCGCCCAGGGAGCACCGCTCGTGGCGCGCTGGCACAAGCGCTTCGTGCAGCGTCTGGGCGAAGCCCGTCCGCTCACCGATGCCGAGCTGGAAGAAGCCTACGACTGCTTCGACACCGAGGACTTCCGCATCGGCTATCACGCCTTTCTCGCCAAAGAGCGCCCCGTCTTCGTCGGCCGCTGAGCCGCACCACGCGACACAAGGAATTCAGAATGACGCTTCCGCTTGCCAACCTGCGCGTGCTCGACGTGAGTCAGATCATGGCCGGGCCCTACTGTTGCATGCTGCTCGGCGACATGGGCGCCGATGTGATCAAGGTCGAGGCTCCCGGCACGGGCGACCAGACTCGCCGTGCCATGGGATTCCGTCTCAAGGGCGATGACAGTGGCGGCTTTCTGGCGCTCAACCGCAATAAGCGCAGCGTCGAGATCGATCTCAAGCACCCCGAGGGCCGCGAAGCCTTCTACGAGCTGGTGCGCCAGGCCGACATCCTGGTGGAGAACAACCGGCCGGGCGTGGCCGCGCGGCTGAAGATCGATTTCGAGACGCTGCATGCGATCAACCCGCGGCTGGTCTACGCCAGCATCTCCGGCTTTGGTCAGACGGGGCCCTGGTCGCGCCGGCCCGGCCTGGACCTGATCGCGCAGGCAAGTTGCGGCGCCATGAGCGTGATGGGCGAGCCCGGCGGCGCGCCTATGAAGTCCAGCGTGCCGTTTGCCGACCTGGGCGCCGCGCTCTTCGCCTCGTACGCCATCCTCAGCGCGGTGATCGGTCGCGCCACCTCGGGCCTGGGCCAATACATCGACGCGTCGCTGTACGAAACCGCGCTTGGGCTGTCGGTGTGGGAGAGCGCGGAGTTCTGGGGCACGGGCCGCGTGCCGGCGCCGCTGGGCAGCGCCAACCGCATGAGCGCGCCGTACCAGGCCGTTCGGGCGGCCGACCGCTACATGGTGATCGGCGCGGCCAACGACAAGCTCTGGACCGCGCTTTGCGGCGTCATCGGCCGTCCGGATCTGCCGGCCGACCCGCGCTTCATCGATAACGTGGCGCGCCTGTCCAACCGCGCCGACCTGATTCCGTTGATCGAACAGGCGCTCGCCGCCGCGCCGGCCGACGTCTGGGTCGAGCGCCTGCTTGCCGCGGGCGTGCCGGCGGCGCCCATCCTCGACTATGCCGAGGCGCTCGATACCGAGCAGGCCAGGGCGCGCGAGATGGTGCTGGAGATCGACCACCCCGTCGAAGGCCCGACCAAGGCGCTGGGTTTTCCGGTGAAGTTGCACGGCACGCCGCAACAGGTGCGCCGCCCGGCGCCGCTGCTGGGCCAGCACACCGACGAGGTGTTTCGCGAGCTGGGCATCGATGCGCAACGCGTGGCGCGCTGGCGTGAGAGCGGGGCGTTCGGCGCGCAGCGTGCGGCCGAGATGGCGTGATGTGGGGGCGCCTGGGCGCCGCCTTTCGCGAGGCGATCGCGCCGCCTGCGCCTGCTGAGCGCCACGCGCTGCGTGATCGTAGCACGCTGCGTTTCTACCGTAGCGGCGGCGGCTGACCCTCGGCTACCTGCTCCTCGCGCACCCAGGCGGCGAATGCCTGGATACGCGGATCCGCGGCGCGCTCCTCCGGATAGACCAGGTAATAGGCAAACTGGACGGGCAGCGTGAGCGCCGGGAAGGGCTCGATCAGGCGGCCTTCGGCGATGTCGCGACTCACCCAGGGGCGTTTGGCCAGCGCCACGCCCAGCCCGTCCATGGCCGCGTCGATCACCAGATGGCTGGGCCAGAAGGAGGGCCCGCGCGACGTGTCGATATCGCTCACGCCGGCGTGTTCGAGCCAGGTCGCCCAGTCGGGGTTGCTCACGTCATCGTAGGTGCTGTCGTCGTGCAGCAGCGTGTGATGCCGCAGGTCCTCCACGGTCGCGAGCGGCGTGCCGCTCGTCAGCAGGGCAGGGCTGCACACCGGGGTGACGGCCACCGTCAGGCATGGCTCCGCATGCAGGCCGGGATAGTCACCGCGCCCGTAGCGCACCTCGAGATCGACATCGTCACGCGCGAAATCGGACATGTGCTTCGAGGTCGACACGCGCAGATCGATATCAGGATGCCGCGTCATGAAGCGTTTCATGCGCGGGATGAGCCATTTCATTGCGAACGTGGGCGGCAGGTTGAGCTTGAGCGCCGGCACCTGGCGCTCGCGCTGCACGCGATAGGTGGCCTGCACCAGCTGCCGGAACGCCTCCTGCACGCCGGGCAGGTAGGCCTTGCCCGCGCTCGTGAGAATCAGCGACTTGGTGTCCCGCACGAACAAGGGAATGCCGAGGTTGTCCTCCAGCACCTTGATCTGATGGCTTACCGCCGACGGCGTCACGCACAGCTCTTCAGCTGCGCGTGTGAAGCTCAGGTGCCGCGCCGCGACCTCGAAGGCGCGCAGCGGATTGAGCGGCGGAATGGGACGGGGCATGGGGGCGCCGCGCGCGGATCAGAGCAGGATGAAGCCCGCGATCACCGCCACGATCAGCAGGTACTTGGTCGCCTTGTAGACCGTGCGGTTCCAGGCCTTGAACTTCTTGCGCTTTTGGTCGATGGTCCAGTGCAGGTGCGTGAGCTTATTGATGGCACCGGTCTGGTCGCCGGCATCGTTGGGCGAGCTCGCGGCCGACATCACCTTGCGGCCGAACCAGCGGTTGAACGCCTCGGCCCAGCGCCACTTGAGCGGACGCTCGACGTCGCAGAAGAGGATGATGCGGTTGGCCTCGGAGCGATTGTGCGCTTCGTGCACGTAGGTTTCGTCGAACACCACGCTTTCGCCGTCGCGCCAGCTGTAGTCGTCGCCGTCCACGCGGATGAAGCACCGGTCGTCGTTGGGCGTGACCAGACCCAGGTGGTAGCGCAGCGAGCCCGCGAACGGATCGCGGTGGGCGTTGAGCTTGCCGCCCGGCGGCAGCTCGGCGAACATCGCCGCCTTGACCTTGGGCAGGCTCTTCAGGATGGCCACGGTCTTGGGGCACAGCTCTTCCGCCGAGGGATGGCGGGCGTCGTACCACTTCAGATAAAAGCGTTTCCAGCCGTACTTGAAAAACGAGTTGAAGCCGATGTCGTCGTGGCGCTCGGCGGCCTTGATGCGGCGCAGCTCGGCCATCTGGAGCGCTTCGGCGCGGATCACTTCCCAGTTGTCGTCTAGCACCTGCAGCTCGGGGATCTCGCGCGAGGTGAGGTAGGGCGTGGTCGGTACGCGCGAGCACAACACCATAAAGGCGTTGATGGGGGCCAGCAGCACGGAGTGATCAAGAAACTGACGCGACAGGGACAGGCGCACGCGTCCGCGGAAGTGCGCGAACAGAATGGCGGCCAGCCAGATGCCAGGGATCAACCATTTCATTATGGGGACGTATCTACTCGGTGAATTAGCCGCCATTTTAGCTCGCCCACCCCCGGGGTGCGACTGGGTACAATCGCGTCCATGTCCGAAGCCGTATCCAATCCGCCCCCATTTGTACACCTGCGCGTCCACTCCGAGTTCTCGGTCGTGGACGGCATCGTGCGTATTTCCGACCTCATCAAGCGCGTCGCCAAGCTGGGCCAGCCCGCCGTCGCCTTGACCGATCTGTCGAATATTTTTGGCCTGATCAAGTTCTACAAGGGCGCGCGCGGCGCCGGCATCAAGCCCATCGCGGGCTGCGATGTGTGGATCACCAACGACGACGATCGCGAGAAGCCGTTTCGCGTGCTGCTGCTGGTGCGTAACCACCAGGGCTACCTGAATCTGTGCGAGCTGCTCACGCAGTCGTTCCTGAAGAATCAGTACAAGGGGCGCGCCGAGGTGCGCCGCGAGTGGCTGCAGGGCCAGGACGGTCTGATCGTGCTGTCCGGCGCCCGGGCGGGCGATGTCGGGCAGGCGCTCGAGGCGGGGAATGCCGTCACCGCGCTGGCGCTCGCGCGCCAGTGGGCGCTGATGTTCCCCAACGCCTATTACATCGAGCTGCAGCGCGCCGGTTTCGACGGCGACGAAGCCTACACGCAGGCGGCCCTGCGGCTGGCGGCCGAGGCCGGCCTGCCCGTCGTGGCGACGCACCCGGTGCAGTTCCTCGACCGTGAAGAGTTCCAGGCGCACGAAGCCCGGGTGTGTATCGCCGAGGGCGAGATCCTGGCCAACCCGCGCCGCGTCAAGCGCTTCACGCAGCAGCAATATCTCGCCACGTCCGAAGAAATGGCCGAGCGCTACGCCGACGTGCCGTCGGCCCTGGCCAATACGGTCGAGATCGCGCGCCGCTGCAACCTCTCGCTGGTGCTGGGCAAGCCGCGTCTGCCCAACTTCCCCACGCCCGAGGGCGTGACGCTCGACGACTACCTGATCCAGCTCTCGGAAGAGGGGCTCGAAAAGCGCCTCGAGTTTCTGTTTCCGGACGTCGCCGAGCGCGATGCCAAGCGTCAGCAGTATTACGACCGGCTGCGCTGGGAGTGCAAGACCATCATCCAGATGGGCTTCCCCGGCTACTTCCTGATCGTGCAAGACTTCATCAACTGGGGCAAGAACAACGGCGTGCCCGTGGGGCCTGGCCGGGGCTCGGGCGCCGGCTCGCTGGTCGCCTATGCCCTGGGCATTACCGACCTCGACCCCATCCGCTATGACTTGCTGTTCGAGCGCTTCCTGAATCCGGAGCGGGTGTCCATGCCCGACTTCGATATCGACTTCTGCCAGGACAACCGCGAACGCGTCATCGATTACGTCAAGGAAAAGTACGGCCGCGCGGCCGTGAGCCAGATTGCCACCTTCGGTACCTTGGGCGCCAAGGCCGTCGTGCGGGACGCTGGCCGCGTGCTCGATATGCCGTACATGTTCTGCGATGGGCTGTCCAAGCTCATTCCGTTCAATCCGGCCGATCCCTGGTCGCTCGAGCGCACCCTGAAAGACGAACCCGCCTTCAAGGAACGCTACGACCAGGAAGAAGAGGTGCGCGCGCTGGTCGACCTGGCGCAGCCGCTCGAAGGCCTGACCCGCAATATCGGCATGCACGCCGGCGGCGTGCTCATCGCGCCCGGCAAGCTCACCGACTTCTGCCCGCTGTATTGCCAGCCGGGCCAGGAAAACAGCGCGGTCTCGCAGTTCGACAAAGACGACGTCGAGGCCGCGGGCCTGGTCAAGTTCGACTTTCTGGGCCTGCGCAACCTCACCATTCTCGACTGGGCGGTGCGCTACGTGCGCCAGTTCAACCCCGAGAAGCGCGATTTCGACGTGATGGCGCTTGAGCTTGACGATCCCGCCGCCTACAAGGTGCTGTGCGACGCCAACACCACCGCGGTGTTCCAGCTCGAATCGCGCGGCATGAAAGAGCTGCTCAAGAAGCTGCGGCCGAACACGTTCGAAGACGTGATCGCCGTGCTGGCGCTGTATCGTCCGGGCCCGCTGGAGTCGGGCATGGTCGACGACTTCGTGAATCGTAAGCACGGGCGCGCCGCTGTCGACTACTTCCACGGCGATCTGGAGGCGACCCTCAAGAGCACGTACGGGGTCATCGTCTACCAAGAGCAGGTGATGCTGATCTCGCAGATCTTCGGCGGCTACTCGCTCGGGGGCGCCGATCTGCTGCGCCGCGCGATGGGCAAGAAGAAGGCCGAAGAGATGGCCAAGCACCGCGAGCTGTTCCAGCAGGGTGCCATGGAGAAGGGCCACGATCCCGATCTGGCCGTCAAGCTCTTCGACCTGATGGAGAAGTTCGCGGGCTACGGCTTCAACAAGTCGCACTCGGCCGCGTACGCGCTCATCTCCTACCAGACCGCCTGGCTCAAGGCCTATCACCCGGCCGAGTTCCTGGCCGCGACCCTGTCGTCCGATATGGACGACACCGACAAGGTCCAGACCTTCTGCCGCGACGCCAAGGACAACGGCGTCGAGGTGCTGCCGCCCGACGTCAACTACTCGGGCTATCGCTTCGCGCCGGTCGAAGACGCCTACACCGCCAAGGGCAAGCCGCCGCGCACCATGCGTTACGGCCTGGGTGCGGTCAAGGGCACGGGGCAGGGCGCGGTCGAAGAGATCCTGCGCGCACGCGAAGAGGGCGGTCCGTTCCTCAACCTGTTCGATTTCTGCCGTCGCGTCAGCAAACATGCGGTCAACCGCCGCACGGTCGAAGCCTTGATCCGTGCGGGGGCGTTCGACACCATCGAGCCCAACCGCGCCGCCATGCTGGCGTCGGTGCCCACCGCCATGGAAGCGGCCGAGCAGGCCGCCCGCAGCGCCAACCAGGCCTCGCTGTTCGGCGACGACAGCGGCGATGTGGTGGCGGGCGAGCTGGCCAAGGTCGCGCCCTGGAATCTGCACCAGCGCCTCACCGAAGAAAAGTCGGCCCTGGGTTACTACTTCAGCGGTCACCTGTTCGACCACTGGCGCGACGAAGTCCGGCGCATCGTGCCCATGCAGCTCGCGCGCGTCGAACCGCAGCGCGATCTTCAGTGGATGTGCGGCGTGCTGGCCGCCGTGCGCGTCATGATGACCCGCCGCGGCAAGATGGTGTTCGCCGTGCTCGACGACGGCACCGCCCAGGTCGAGATTTCGGTCTTCAACGAGCTCTACGAAAAGCATCGCAATCGTCTGCGCGAAGACCAGCTGCTCATCGTGCAGGGCAAGGTCAGCAACGACGAGTATTCCGGCGGCATGCGCATCGTGGCCGACCAGCTCTACGACCTGCAGCTCGCTCGCGAAGCGCGGGCCCGCTCGCTGCGGATCAGCCTCAACGGGCAGGCCGATGCCGCCCGTCTGCGTCAAATGCTCAATCCGTTCCGCGCCGAGCCTGAGAATGGCGTGCCTGGCGTGCCCGTCGACGTGGTCTACCGCAAGGACAACTTCCTGTGCACGGTCCGCCTCGGCGAAGAGTGGCGGGTGCGCATGGCCGACACCCTGCTCGAAAACCTGGCCGCCTGGGCCAAGCCGGACGGCGTCGAGGTAACTTACTGATGTTTCGTCCTTTGCGTATTGTTCATTCGGAAGCCGCAACGGGCTTCGGCGGTCAGGAAGGCCGCATCTTCAAAGAAATGCTGGCCATGCGTGAGCGCGGCCACCACATGGAGGCGATCGTCCAACCCGACGCGCCGCTGGGCCAACGGCTCAAGGCCGAAAACTTCGTCGTGCACGAAGTGCCGATGAACGGCCCGGTCAACTATGTGCGCGGCGTGGCCCGCATGACGCGCCTGCTGCGTGAGCGCAACTACGACGTGCTCAACACGCACAGCCGGCGTGACACGGTCATCGCGGCCGCCGCGGCGCGTTTTGCCCGCACGCCGCTGATCGTGCGGACCCGTCACCTGGCCAACAAGGTCGGGTCGATGTGGTCGTACACCTGGCTGCCCCACCGTGTGCTGACCGTGAGCGATCACGTCCGCGAATACCTGATCACGCGGGGCGTGCCGCGCGAGCGCGTCGCGACCGCGTATTCGCCGATCATTCTGCCGCCGCCCATCGAGCAATCGACCCTGCGCGGCGAGCTGTCGCTGGCCGACACCGATATCGTGGTGGGCTGCGTGGCCGTGATGCGCGCGCTCAAGGGTCACCGCACCCTGATCGACGCCATGCTTCCGCTGATCGCCGAGCACGACAACCTCCACCTGGTGTTCGTGGGCGGTGGCTCGCCGGTGTTCGAGCGGACGCAGGCCTACATCGCCGAGCTCGGGCTGCAGTCGCGCATTCACCTCATGGGCGTGCGCCGCGACGTGCCCAACCTGCTCGCCGGCTTCGATATTTTTGCCCTGGCGACCGAGCAGGAAGCGTCGGGCACCGTGTACGTCGAGGCCGAGGCCATGGGCCTGCCGGTCATCGGGACGCGCGTGGGTGGCGTGGCCGAAATGATGCGTGAAGGCGAGACGGGCCTGCTCGTCCCGCCCCGGGACGCGCCCGCGCTCACGGCCGCCTTGCGCCGCCTGATCGACGATCCCGAGCTGCGCCGTACGATGGGGCAGGCGGGTTACCGCATGATCCGCGACGAAGGCGTGTTCTCGACCGAGCGCCTCGCCTTGACGACCGAAACGCAGTACCTGCGCTGGCTCGCCGAGCTGGGTCACGGGGAGGCCGTTCATGGCTGACGCATCGCCGCGCGACAGTGCACCCAACGTGCCGGTACTCATGTACCACCACGTCACCCCCGAAGGCGGCATGATCAATGCCACGCCCGACGTCTTCGAAGCGCAGATCGCGAGCCTGGCCGCGGCGGGCTACCACGCCCTGTCCTGTGCCGAATTCGAGGCCTACCTCGACGGTGCGCCGGTACCGCCGAAGTCGGTGCTGATCACGTTCGACGACGGCTATCTCGACAACTGGGTCTATGCCCATCCCGTGCTCGAGCGTTATGGCATGCGCGCGGTACTGTTCCTTATCACGGGCTGGATCGGCGATGGCCCGGTGCGTCCGCATGCCGGACAGCAGGGCGCCACGCTGCCCGCCACGCCCGACCACGACGCCTCGAAGCGCCTCGTCGCGGCGGGCCAGGCCGACCAGTGCATGCTGCGCTGGAGCGAAATCGACGCCATGCGTGCCGCCGGCACCTTCGAGTTTCACTCGCATACGCACACCCACACGCGCTGGGACAAAGAATGCAAGGGCGACACGCAGGCCAAGCGCCGGCATGTCGACGAAGAGCTCGCGCAGTCGCGCGCCACCCTGACCGAACGCCTGGGCGAGGTCAGCAGTCATCTGTGCTGGCCGCAGGGGTATTTCGACGCCGATTACGTCGAGGCGGCGCGCGAGGCGGGCTTTCGCCACCTCTACACGACCGATCCGTTCGGCCAGAACCGCCCCGGCACGGATCCCGGGCATATCTACCGCTTTGCCGTACGCAATCGCGCCGGCGGTTGGCTGCGCCGCCGTATCTGGCTGTCGCGTCATCCCGTGATCGGCCCGTACTTCCATGCCTGGAAGGCATGGCGCAAGCGCGCAAGGAACCGCAAATGACGCTCTCCGTCATCATCATCACCAAAAACGAGTCCGCGAATATCCTGGCCTGCCTGGAGTCGGTCGCCTTCGCCGACGAGTTCATCGTGGTCGATTCGGGCAGCACCGACAACACGGTCGAGCTGGCGCGCGACTTCGGCGCCCGCGTCGAGATCACACCCGACTGGCCCGGCTTCGGTCCGCAGAAAAACCGCGCGCTCGATCTGGCGACCGGCGACTGGGTGTTCTCGATCGACGCCGACGAGCGCGTCCCGCCCGAACTGGCGGCCGAAATCCAGGCGGTCATGGCCAACCCCTCGGCCGACACCTTCGAGGTGGCGCGCCTGTCGGATTTCTGCGGCCGTTTCATCCGCCACAGCGGCTGGTGGCCCGATTACGTGCTGCGCCTCTGGAAGCGCGGCTCGGCCCGCTTCAACGACGCGGCGGTCCATGAGCGCGTCGTGCCGCAACACGGTGGCCCCGCGCGCCTCAAGGGTCACCTCGTGCATTACCCCTATAACAACTTCGAAGCCCTCATCAACAAGGTCAACCGCTATTCGTCCGACGCGGCGGCCATGATGCACGCGCGCGGCAAGCGCGCCACGATTTTTTCGGCGCTGGGCCACAGCTTCTGGACCTTCGTGCGCATCTACCTGATCCGGCGCGGCTTTCTCGATGGCAAGCACGGTCTCGTGCTCGCGGTCACCGCCGCCTCCGGCAGCTTCTACCGCTACGCGAAGTTGATGTTCCTGACCGACCAGCGCAAGTGAAGATCCTCTATACCAACTTTCACCCGCGCAATGGCGGGGGCCACGTCACGTATGTGATCAACCTCGCGCGCGCGCTGGCGCCTCACCACGAGATTTTCGTCGCGTCGCCCGGCACGAGCCGCCTGCATCGTTACGCGGCCGAGATCCCCGGCGTGCGGGTCGAGCCGATGGATTACCCCTCGCGCGTGTCGCGCTGGCCGGGCCCGGTGGCGCAGATGCGCGCGCTGATCAAGCGCGAGCAGTTCGACGTGATCCATTGCAATGGATCCTCCGACCACCGCCAGGTCATGGTGGCGATGCTGGGCCTGCGCAAGCGGCCGCGCGTCGTCTTCACCAAGCACAACGACCACTCGCTCAAGAGCCTGGGCAATGCCGTGCGGGCCAGGCTGGCCACGGACCACGTCATTGCCGTGAGCAATTACGTGCGCGAACTGGTGATGGACTCGCCCTATGGCGTGCTGCCGGTCTCGACGGTGCATCACGGCATCGACACCGACTACTACGCGCCGCCGCCCGCGGCCGACGTCGAGCGTCTGCGCGAGACCTGTTTCGGCGCGGGCTGGCGCGGCAAGCTGCTGTTGGGCAGCGCCGGCGGCACCGATCTCGCCAAGGGCTGGCTCGACCTGGTCGAGGCGGCGGGCATCCTGCCCCAGTCCCTGCGCGAGCAGGTTCTGATCATGGTCGCGGGCGATCCGCCCAACGAGGCCAAGCTTGCGCGCGTGCGCGCCGCCGGCATGAAAGGGCAGGTGTTCTTCCCCGGTCTGCTCGACGACGTCCGGCCCGCGCTGGCCGCCTGCGATGTGGGTTTCGTCCTGTCTTATCGCGAAGCGCTGTCGTTCGCCGCGCGCGAAATGATGTCGATCGGCCTGCCCGTGCTGGCCAGCGATGCGGGCGGCCTGCCCGAAAACATCGAGCCTGGCGTCGACGGCTGGGTCGTGCCGGCGCGCGACGTGACGCGCATCGCCGAGGTGCTGCACACGCTGCTGGCCGACCGCGGCCTGCCCGAGCGGATGGGCCGGACCGCGCGGGCAAAGGCCCTGCGCGAATTCAACCTGCCGGACTTCGCCGCGGCGACCATGCAGGTCTACCACGCCGCCCTGGCGCGCTGAACGCGGCGGCCCGCCTGTGGCGACCGCTGGTGTGGCGGATCCGCCGGGTGCGGCCGATCCGCCGTTGCGGCCCGTCGATGCTGCGACGGCGCTACAAATAGCGCCTGTTCGCCCCCTGACTCGTCATATTGAAACGTGAGCCCCTCATATAATGAGGGTCTTTGCAGGCATGCCTGCGGCGCGCGCGCTGGGTCGCGTTCGCCGTTCTTCCGGATCCCGATCGCGCATGAGTTCCATCCCCATCCTGATGTATCACCAGATCGGCCAGCCCAACCCGCGCGGCACGCCGTTTCGCGGATTGACGGTGCATCCGGCGAGCTTTCGCCGCCAGATGACCTGGCTGCGCCGGCTCGGCTATCGCGGCCTGTCGATGCGCGACCTGATGCCCTATCTGCGCAACGAGAAGCAGGGCAAGGTATTCGGCATCACGTTCGACGACGGCTATCGCAATGTGCTCGAGAACGCCGCGCCCGTGCTGCAGGAGTGCGGATTCACCGGGACCAATTATTTCGTGGCCAACCAGCTCGATGGTGGCAACGTCTGGGACACGGCGAAGGGCATTCCCTATTCCGGTCTGATGAGCGCCGATGAAATGCGCCAATGGCATGCGCTCGGCCAGGAAGTGGGCTCGCATACGCTCGACCACGTGCATCTGCCGCGCATCGCGCCCGACGAGGCCCGGCGTCAGATCCGCGACTCGAAAGACGCCCTCGAGCAGGTGCTCGGCGCGCCCGTCACCGCGTTCTGCTATCCCTACGGCGACAACAACCCCGAGCACCGCGACATGGCGCGCGAGGCCGGCTACGTCAACGCCACGCTGACCACCCGCGGGCTGGCCAGCGAACGCGACGATCCCTACGGCTTGCCCCGTGTCACGGTGGCACGCTCCACGCATCTGCTGCGCTTCCTGCAAAAGACCCTGACACGCTATGAAGACACCCGGCGGCGTTGACACGCGTTTGCGTATTGCGTTGCTGGTGGACCGCTTCGGCAACCGTTTCGGCGGCGCCGAAGCCTACGGCGTCGAGCTGGTCCGCCAACTCTCCGAGCGCCACGATGTCACCGTGATCGCGCGCGACTACGACAGCGACCTGCAGCTGCCCTACATGAAGGTGTGTCCGCCCTTCAAGCTGCCCAGCTGGATGCGGGTACTGAATTTTGCCTGGCGCGCCAGCCGGCTGACGCGCGGCGGCCGTTTCGACATCGTGCATTCGCACATGAACGGTTGGGCAGGGGATGTGCAGGTCATGCACGTCACCCCGGTGCGCTACAACCGGATCTGCGCGCTGCCCGCCTGGCGGCGCCCGTTCGTGTGGCTCAGCCCGCGCCTCGCCACCTATCTGCTGCTCGAGCGTGCACGCGTGCGTCCTCGCCCCGATAAGCGCGTGGTCGCCGTGTCGGCCCTGATCGTCGAGCAGATGCGCACGGCGTATGGCGATATCCCGCTCGCGACGATCGCGCCCGGGGTGCAGGTGTGCAAGCCGTTCGACGCCGACCGGCGCGCGGCGATGCGCGAGCGTCTGGGCTGCAAGCCCGGCGACGTGCTGTGTCTGCTGGTGGCGCGCAATCCCATGCGCAAAGGGCTGCCCACGCTGCTCGACGCGCTCGAGCGGCTTCCGGCCCGCTACCGGCTGCTGGTGGTGGGCGCGGATGCCCCCACCAAGGCTGCCGTCGCGCGCCGCGCCGTGGTGGGCAGCCGGATTTCGCTCGTCGATCCCACGCAGGACGTCGGGCAGTATTACGAAGCGGCCGATCTCTATACCCACCCCACGCTCAACGACAGCTTCGGCATGGCGCCGCTCGAAGCCATGTCGCATCACCTGCCGGTCGTCATCAGCGCCTCGGGGTATTGCGGCTTTGCCTGCTATCTCACGCACGCCCAGGATGCCCTGATCCTCAAAGACCCGCGCGACGCGCGCGAGCTGGCCGATGCCATCAGTCTGATCGGAGAAGACGAGGGCCTGCGCCGTCAGCTGATCGCGGGAGGTGACGCGGTCGCCTGCGCCCGCAGCTGGCAGTCGGTCACGGCCCAGTTCGAAGCGATATATCGCGAGATCGTCGCGCAGCGGCAGGCCGCAGGATCCTGAGCGATCCGGCGTGCGCCGGCTTCAGGGCGCCGTGGCCCGCTCGAGGTCGCCCAGCCAGTGCAGGGCATGGGCGCGCGACTCGCCACACATGGCGGCCGAGGGTTTCAGCCCGCCACAGACGGCCGGGCGGGCCGGGTCGCCGAAGATCCGGCAGCGCTCGTCGGCATCCAGTTGCACGCAGCGCACGCCCGCGGGCTTGCCCTGCGGCATGCCCGGGATCGGGCTCGAGATGGACGGCGCGGTGCAACAGGCCCCGCAGGCCGGACGGCATTGCATGATTACACCCAGCCGCGCAGCCAGTACACCAGCAGGCCGGCGTATTCCTTGATGATGGAGCGGCTGGCGTCCAGCGTGCGCTCATCCGGGATCCAGGCCGAGACCGAGCCGTCGGGCGGCAGCACGATCTGCTGCGGCGCGGGTGCTGCGATGGCTTCCACACCCTGCTTCGAGAAGGCCGCCATGGCGCGCGGCATGTGCAGCGCCGACGTCACCAGCAGCACCTTCTTGATCTCGTGCGCGCGCAGCGTGTCTTCGGTGAGCGCCGCGTTTTCATAGGTGTTGCGACTGGAGTTCTCGAGGATCAGGGCCTGCTCGGGCACGCCCTGCTGGCGCATCCGATGTGCCATGCCCTTGGCCTCGCTCACGTCGCCTTCGAGCGCACCGCCCGAGAGCACCACCTTGGGCGCGCGGCCCGCCAGATAGAGCTCGGTGGCCGTATCGACACGCACCACGGCGGTGTCCTTGTCGTAGGGCAGGAACCAGTTGGCGCGGCCATTGGCCGTGTTGCCGCCCAACACCACGATCGCATCGGCGGTGGGCGCCTGGGCCGGTTGCAGGTGCGGATAATGGGTTTCGAGTTTGCCGCCGAAGTAGAGCGACGTGGCCGGCAGTGACCACGCGGCGGCCCACAGCACGCCGGCCGCGATCAGCGTCGCGCCGGTCTTGCGCAGCCGAAAGAGGCCCAGCACGAGGCCGAGTATCACCAGGGTGATACAGAGATTGAGCGGAATGATGAGGCTGGTCAGGTAACTCGTGATCTGCATATCAATTCGGGTTCTGCCCGGGCAGGTCGCCGGCGAGCAATGCTACGGTCGTACTTTCCACGGCGTCCTGGGTGGGCCAGGCGTCCTCGTCGCCGAGCAGGATCGCCTTCGGTGACCAGGGGCCGGTGCGGCTGCGCCGCGTCACGCCAAAAAGCGTGAGTTCGTTCGCGCCGGCCGCGGCCGCCACGTGCGAAACCCCGGAATCATTGCACACCACCAGGGCCGCCCGTCGGGTGAGCGCGGCGAACGCGCCCAAGGGCAGCGGCGCCAGCAGCGTGGCGGTGGGTGCGTTGCGGCGCGCCTCGTCCACTTCGGATGCCGGTGGGCACATTAACACGGTATGACCCCGTTCCTGCAAGTGGCGGGCGAGCCCGTCGAAGCCCGGCCAGACCTTGACCTTGCCCTTGTGCAGGCCGGTGGCCGTGGGCGCGATCAGCACGAAGGGCTTGTCGGCCAGCCCCGCGTCGGCGAGGGCGGCGTCGGCCTGCGCCACCTGAGCCGCGGTCACCGGCAGATCCAGCTCAGGCGCGGGTTGTTCGGGGCCGTTGGGCAGACCCCAGGCGCCGAGGGCCTGGCGGGTCAGGTAGTACCAGGATTGCACGGCGTGCAGCGGCCGGGCCGGTTTGCGTACCGGCCAGCGCAGCAGCAGGCTGCGGCCATCGTCCCGATAGCCCGCGCTCGGAACGCCGGCCAGGCGGAACACGGCGGCGCTCGAGAGGGAATCCGGCAGGACGAGGCCTCGGGCCGCGCGCGCGTTCGCGCCCAGCGTGAGGCGATGCGCCCGCACGGCCGCCCGGTCGGCGCCGAGCTTGCCGCGCATGGGAATGAAGCCGGCCAGATCCAGGCCGGCGAGCAGCTCGCGGGCCCAGGGCCGGGCGCACACCACCACCGGCACGCCGGTGGCGAGCGCCAGCCGCAGGCTGGGCAGGCTCATGCAGACATCGCCCACCCAATTGGGCATGCGCACGTAAAGACACGGAATGGACATAGAGGGGTGTTTTGCTAAGAGTCGGATAGGCTCGGCGGCGCGGCGGGCGCCGGGCGGGCGGGGCCCGGACGCTGGCCGCCAGCCTGTCGGCCAGTACAATCACGGGCACAATTGTATTAAAGCGAGTGATTCCTTGAATTCTGCCGCACGCAACGCGTCCGCCGGGTCGCAGCCGGTCAGGCCCGAACTCTGGCGACGCATCTACAGCCGGGTGGGCTCATACTGGAAAGGCCTGGCCCTCGCCATCCTGCTGATGGCAGGCGCCGCCGCCACCCAGCCGACCCTGGCGATCATCATGAAGCCGCTGCTCGACGATGGCTTCTCCGGTGCCAAGCCGTCGTATATGTGGTCCATTCCGCTGGCCGTGGTCGGGTTGATCATGCTGCGCGGCGTCTGCAACTTCTTCTCCGACTATCTGCTGGCCTGGGTCGCCAACAACGTGTTGCTCGGCATCCGCCGCGACATGTTCAACCGTCTGCTGGGTCTGCCCGACGCGGATTTCAAGCGCGGCGATACCGGCCGCCTGCTCAATCGCTTCACGATCGACGCCGGCAACGTCACGGGTTACGCCACCGACGTGATCACGGTGCTGGTGCGCGAAACCCTCGTCGTCATCGCCCTGATCTGCGTGCTGCTCTACATGTCGTGGATGCTCACGCTCATCATCCTGGTGATGCTGCCGGTGTCGGTGCTGATCGCCCGCACGTTCATCCGCCGCCTGCGCAAGATCAACCGCGAAACCGTGAACATGAACGCCGAGCTCACGCGGGTCGTGAGCGAAGGCATCGACGGCCAGCGCGTCATCAAGCTGTTCGACGGCTACGAGTCCGAGCGCGGCCGCTTCAGCTTCGTCAACGCCAAGCTGCGCCGTTACGCGATGCGCACGGCCACGGCCGACGCGGCCATGACGCCGCTCACGCAGGTCTGCATCTCCATCGCCGTGGGCGCCGTCATCGCCGTGGCGCTGGGCCAGGCGAATGCCGGCGCGCTCACCGCGGGCAGCTTCGCGTCGTTCATGGCCGCCCTGGCGCAGCTGTTCGATCCGATCAAGCGCCTGACCAACCTGGCCAGCAAGATGCAGAAGATGCTGGTCGCCGCCGAAAGCGTGTTCACGCTGGTCGACCAGGAGCCCGAAACCGATACCGGCACGCGCAAGCTGGCCGAGCCGGTGCGCGGCAAGGTCGAGTTCCGCAACGTCACGCATCGCTTCCCCGACGCCAGCCGCGACACCGTCTCGCAGGTGTCGTTCGAGGTGCTGCCGGGCCAGACCGTGGCCCTGGTGGGGCGCTCGGGTAGCGGCAAGACCACGCTGGCCAACATGTTGCCGCGGTTCGTGCTGCCCACCGAGGGCCAGATTCTGGTCGACGACGTGCCGGTCGACGAGCTCACGCTGCAGAACCTGCGTTCGCACATCTCGCTGGTGAGCCAGGATGTCGTGCTGTTCGACGACACCATCGCCGCCAACGTGGGCTACGGCGCCCTGGGCGAGGCCGACGACGCGCGCGTGCGCGAGGCCCTGGCCGCGGCCAACCTGCTGGACTTCGTCGACAGCCTGCCGCAGGGCATGCACAGCGCCGTGGGCGAAAACGCCGCGCGCCTGTCGGGTGGCCAACGCCAGCGGCTGGCCATCGCGCGTGCGCTCATCAAGAACGCGCCCATCCTGATTCTGGACGAGGCCACGTCGGCCCTGGATAACGAATCCGAGCGCCAGGTCCAGGCTTCGCTCGAGCGCCTGATGCGCGGCCGCACCACGCTGGTGATCGCCCACCGTCTCTCCACGGTCCAGAACGCCGATCGCATCGTCGTGCTGGATAACGGCCAGATCGTGGAGCAGGGCCCGCACGAAGAACTGCTGGCGGCCAACGGCCTGTACGCCTCGCTCTACAACATGCAGTTCCGCGAAGACTGAGCCCGGCTCGGCTGCGCGAAAAAAACGCCCGGCGACCTCGCGGTCCCGGGCGTTTTTGCATCTGCGGCTGCCTGAGGCGGCTTCGTTGACGGCCCGCCTTGGCGCGCCCTCGCATCGCGTGCAGCGCGTCGGTTGTGTCGCCCTTCGGCGGCGGCGCGCGGGCCTCAGCCCGGCCGCATGGCCCGCGACCGGCCGCGCAGGCCGAGCGCCGTCAGCAGCAGCACCGCCGCGGCCACCGCCACCACGATCACATAGGCGTGATCGAAGGCACCATGCGCCAGCCGGACCAGCTCGGCGCCGGTGCCCGCATCGAGCCGGCTCGCCATCTCCAGCGCCTGGTCCAGGCTGTCGCGCACGGCTGCGTCGGCTTGCAGCGCGGCGGGCGTCACCAGGGTGCGGGCGTACACCGCCGTCAGCAGGCTGCCCAGCAGCGTCACGCCCAGCACATGGCCCATCTCATAAGAGACCTCCTCGATCGACGCCGCCATGCCGGCGCTCTCCACCGGCGCGCTGCCCATCACTGCGTTCGAGGCGGCGGTGATCGCCGCGCCCAGGCCCAGCCCCAGCACCGACAAGGCAATCACCTGAGTCATCGGCGAGTGCGCATGCAGCAGCGCGGTGCCCGCCATGCCGAGGCCGGCCGTCAGCAACGCCGCGCGCATCACGGTCTGCTGACCCGCGCGGCCGATCATCAGGCCGGCCAGCGGACCGGACACCGCGGCGGCGGCGGGCACCGGCAACAGATAGAGCGCGGCGTGCAGCGGACTCATGCCCATGACCAGTTGCAGGCGCTGGCTCAACACGAGCTCCATGCCCACCAGCGTGGAGCTCGCCACCAGCGCCACCAGCACGCCTTGGCGGAACGCAGGCAGGCGGAACAGGCCGAAATCGATCATCGGCCGAGCGCTGCGCCGCTGGCGCCGCACGAACACCCCGCAGAACACCACGCCGAGCAGGGCGGCGACGCTCGCGCCGGCGTACCAGGGCTGCGGCATGCTGAATTCCTTGATGGCGTAGACCACGCCCACCATGCCGATCAGGATCAGCACGGAGCCCACCGGATCGAAAGGACGCATGGCATGACCCGCGTCCGCCTCGGCGATGCGCGTCGCGGGCCACAGCAGCAGCAACACGATCGGCACGTTGATGAGGAACACCGAGCCCCACCAGAAGAATTCCAGCAGGATGCCGCCTACGACGGGGCCGAGCGCGGCGCCGCCCGCGGCGATGGCCGCCCACACGCCGATGGCGAGCGCCCGTTCGCGCGCGTCGGTGAAGGCGTGGCGCAGCAGCGATAGGGTGGCCGGCATCATCATGGCCGCGCCGAGGGCCAGCAGCACGCGATTCGCAATGAGCCACGCGGCGGTGGGCGAAAAGGCCACGCAGGCCGACGCCAGACCGAACACGATCAGACCCGAGACGAACATGCGCTTGGCGCCGAAGCGATCCGACAGCGCGCCCGCGCCGGGCAGCAGGCCCGTGACCGCCAGCGGGTAGGCGTTGATGATCCACAGCTTGGCGGACGCGTCCGCGTGCAGGGCGTGGGTCAGGCGAGGAAGGGCGGCGTACAGGACGGTGGCATCCACCGTGATCAGGAGCAGCGCGACCGATACGATCGCCAGGACGCGCCAGCGGTTGGGGGAAAGCGGAAGGGACTGCATGAAACAAACACCTCGGGCCGGCTTCTCGCGAGCGCGAGGAAGGGCCAACATGGACACCGGACGAGAGGTCCGTGGGCTATAATATAAATCCATACGTATGTATTGAAAAGAGGGCGAATATGGGGCGCAAGCGAACCATCGACCGCGACAAAGTGCTCGACGCGGCGGAAGCCATCGTCGCCCGCGAAGGCGCGGCCGGCCTCACCATCGACGCCGTCGCCCGCGAAATGGGCGTGACCAAAGGCGGCATCCAGTACTGCTACGGCAGCAAGGACGCGCTCATCGACGCCCTGTTCGAGCGCTTCGGCAAAGGCTACGAAACGCTGTTCGCCGACATCGCGGGCACGTCGCCCGGCGCGCTCGAGCGCATCGCGGGGCATGTGGGCGCCACCCACGGCTCCGACGCGCTCTCCAACGCCAAAGCCGCCGGCCTGATGGCCACCCTGATCCAGTCGCCCGAACACCTGGCCAGCACCCAGGCCTGGTATCGCAGCCGCATCGACGGCCTGGACCTGACCACCGAGGCCGGCCGCCGCGCGCGCCTCGCGTTCCTGGCCACCGAAGGCGCCTTCATGCTGCGTTTCTTCAACCTGCTGCCCATGGACGCCACCGATTGGGACGCCGCATTCGAAGACATCCGCAGCCTCCTGCCCGCGCCACCCGCCCGGAAGCGATGATCGCCAAGGCGCGCGGCCGCGGCGCAAGGGTGTGCAGGACCTGACCAGATCGACGTGTTCGGGCGCGCGCCCGGCTTGGAACTTGCAAGAGGCTGAACAAGGGCATGATGTTTGCTGATCTCCGGGGAACCCCAGCCCGGCAAAGGCATACGCTGAGTGTGGTCAGGGGTGTCCCTATATTGGAAAGCCATGAAGCAGCACCCCGGGACCTCGCTGATCAGCACAGTCGAGATCCTCCAGCCCAATACGGTCAGCTTTTTCTGGCGCATTCTCACGATCGACGAGGATGCCGGGCGAATTCACTCCATCACGGAAGCGCGGGAGCGATTCCTCACGTTCGCCTCTGCTCAGGCGGCAGGTGAGGTCGCGTTACGTGACCTGGAATTCGCTTAGAAAGGGCTCAGAGCCCGTGGACGTGGATGTAGAACGTCCCAGCGAGATACCGTTCCAGCATGGAGCGATACCGCTGCGTCGGAGGCGTTCGGGCGTACCAGGCTTGCGCGGCAGCCTCTGCGGCGCATTCGTCGGAACTATTGGCGCGGGCCCAGAGGGCTCCCATTGCCCCTGCCTGGTACTCAGACATCACCATGGTGTGTTTGGCTGCCGGTGCCACGCTGGCGACTCCGTCGATCAGGCGGAAAATGTTTCCGCCTGCTCCTCCACCATACTCGGTCACGACGCTCATTGATCGCGCTCTTGCGAACTGTTGCATCATCTCGAGAGGGTCGGAACCCGGAACGCCTAAATCAAAATAATGTCGTAGTTCTCTTGCGAGTAGGTCGCCTCGACCTCCAGCGAGATCGGCTTGCCCACGAAATCGCCCAGCATGGCCAGATGCTGGCTTTCTTCTTCCAGGAAGAGATCCACCACGCTCTGCGCCGCGAGGATGCGGAATTCCTTGGGGTTGAACTGCCGTGCCTCGCGCAGGATTTCGCGCAGGATCTCGTAGCAGACCGTCCTCGCGGTACGCACGTTGCCGCGCGCCTGGCACATCGGGCAGGGTTCGCACAGCTGATGCGCGAGCGAGTCGCGGGTGCGCTTGCGCGTCATTTCGACCAGGCCCAGCTGCGTGAAGCCATTCACGGTCATGCGCGTGCGATCGCGCGACAGCGCCTTCTTGAGTTCGCTCAGCACGGTGTCCCGATGCTCGGCGTCCTCCATATCGATGAAGTCCAGGATCACGATGCCGCCCAGATTGCGCAGACGCAACTGGCGCGCGATGGCTTGCGCGGCCTCGAGATTGGTCTTGAAGATGGTGTCGTCGAAATTCCGGCCGCCCACGAATCCGCCCGTGTTCACGTCCACCGTCGTGAGGGCTTCGGTCTGGTCCACGATCAGATAGCCGCCGGACTTCAGATCGACCCGGCGCGACAGGGCGCGCGCGATTTCTTCGTCGACATTGGCGGTGTCGAACAGCGGCCGTTCGCCACTGTAATGACGGATGCGGTCGGCCACCGAGGGCGTGTACACGCGGGCCCATTCCTGCAGCTCGGCCGTGGTGCTGCGCGAGTCCACCAGAATGCTGCCGGTGTGCGGGCTGACCATGTCGCGCAGCACGCGCTGACCGAGTGTCAGGTCGCGATGCAGCGCGGTGGGGGCGGGGTGAGTGCGCGCCGCGGCCTGCACGCTGCTCCAGAGTTTGCGCAGGTATTCCAGATCCGCCGCGATTTCCTCGTCGTTTGCGCCTTCGGCCTGCGTGCGCACGATGAAACCGCCTTTCTCTTCTTCGGGCATGAGCTTCTGCAGCCGCTCGCGCAGCTGAACGCGCTCCACCTCGGAGTCGATCTTCTGAGAAATGCCGATGTGCGGGTCGTGCGGCAGGTACACCAGCATGCGGCCGGCAATGCTGATCTGCGTGGACAGGCGCGCGCCCTTGGTGCCCAGCGGATCCTTGATCACCTGCACCATCAAGGTCTGACCCTCGAACAGCAGCTTCTCGATGGGCGTCGGATTGTGCCCCTGGCTACGCTCCAGGCGATTCTCGCGCAGGTCCGCAATGTGGATGAAGGCCGCGCGCTCGAGCCCGATATCGATAAAGGCACTCTGCATGCCCGGCAATACCCGCACGACACGACCGAGATAGATATTGCCGACCTGGCCACGCTGGATGCTGCGTTCGACGTGCAGCTCCTGCACGGCGCCTTGGGCCACCAGGGCAACACGGGTCTCGAAAGGGGTGACGTTAACCAGGATATCTTCTGTCATTGTTGTCCGTGTCGTAGATGCGGTCCTCGATGGCGTAGGGTACCGTAAGTCCCGCAGCCCGTCCGTGCGCTGACGGGCTGCTTGTCGCTGACGTCCCTGTGAGCGCCGCCCGTGCGGGCGCGCGCGCGTGCCGGCAGCGGTGTCCGCGCCTCTGCATCCGCTATATATAGCGGAGGCGCGTCTTGGGGGGGGGGCTTCCTGGCGATCCGGCGGTCAGGCGAGCCGGCGATACGGCGATACGGCGATACGGCGATACGGCGATACGGCGATACGGCGATACGGCGATACGGCGATACGGCGATACGGCGATAGATCGACGGGTCCCTAGGTCGCTAGGTCGCTAGGTCGCCAGGTCGATAGGTCGATAGGTCGATAGGTCGATAGGTCGATAGGTCGATAGGTCGATAGGTCGATAGGTCGATAGGTCGGGCGGGCGATCGCGTGCCCGCGTGGCCTGGCACATCTGTAGCCGGACAGCCCGCCAGTGAACGCGCACCTATATATAGCGAGGCGATCCCTGCGCAGGAGTTGCCCGCCATGCGACCGGGTTCGTCCGCATGCACGCCTGTCGCGCGCATCTGGGGGGGGCGGCGCACCTTTGGCCGATGGCGAAAGACGCGCAACGGTACGGCTGCGCAATACCGGCGGTGCACGGCCCGACATCGGACCTAAAGCACTCGATCCCTATATAGAGGGGGAGGGCGGGGCAGCCGATCGAGTTGGCACAGCCTGTCCGGGATGCGTCCCCGCCCCGTGAGAAAAAATTTGCTGTGACGCAGGAACTGTCGCATTCAGGGAGAGTCCTACTCCCTTGTTCTTCAGGATGACGCCGAGAACATTGCTTGCCTGACAGTGTGCCAGGGCGTAAACCCCGGCCCCCAGGGCATCTTCCATTGCACGAAAGCCTGCTTTTCCCTGGGAAGCGATTAGTTCTTCCCCATGAAATCAGAGGGCGTGCCGCTTTTTTTTCATCGAAATGAAGAAAATTTGGCATTTGGATGACACGGCGTTTTTTTCCGTGCTATAGTTCGCCCCCTTCGCTGCTCACACAACAGTGTGAACGACGAAGCCGAAGCGGCAAGTGCTGTTTCGCCGGCCTCAAAGCGGTTGCCACCTGAGTGGGACGCGAGGCACGAAACAGGGCTTTCAGCGCAGGAACGGAAGCGTGCTTCCGAGGTTGTCCGAAAGGGCTTACCGAATTCCAGCGTTGCACGGTGAGCTGCAAATTGTGCGCACTGAGTTGCACGATCTGCAAAAACTGTGTTATAGTTTCGGGCTTGGCAGTTGTCAAAA
>NZ_NEVP01000009.1:0-242356 GCF_002261315.1 Bordetella genomosp. 5 | reverse complement strand
AGCTTGGCGTAGGGCTTGGTCATGTCTGTTCTCCGGTTCGGTTGAGGGGCGCGGGGTTGAGTGGGGCGCCGTTTGCAGGTCTGCGTCGTTGCGTCGCTGCCATGAACAGAACTTTAAAGAACAGGACGAAAGCCCGGTAGATGGTGAAAATTCGCTTCAGTGTTCTATTTTAAGAACGATTAGGCCGAGTGCGAGGATCAAGGCGCCTGGTAGTGGTAGCGGCACTGCAGCACGATGATCCGGCCATCCTGCACGGTGTAGACGAGGCGATCCGTTTTGTTGATGCGGCGCGACCAGAAGCCGGTCAGGTCACCGCGCAGCGGTTCGGGTTTGCCAGTGCCCCGCAACGGATCGCGCGAGATCTCGCGGATCAGCGCATTGATTGCGCGCACAACCTGTACGTCGTGCGCGTACCAATGGCAGTAGTCTTCCCAGGCTTGAGAGGTCCAGGCCACCATCACGTCATCGCTTGCGGCGGCCTTGTTTCGCGCCTTTTTGCGTTGCTGGTTCATCGCCCAACAGACCTCGTTCGAGGGTCTTGCCAGACTTGAACTCGGCGAGCGAGCGGCGCAAGCGCTCGGCGTTCGCCGTAGACCCCAGGAGGTGCAGAGTCTCCTGCATGCTGTTGTAGTCGTCCAGGGAGAGCAGGACAACGTGATCACCCCGCTGACGCGTGATGATCGTGGGTTCGTGGTCGGTGCACACCGCGTCGAGCGTCTGCTTGAAGCTGGCTCGCGCCTCGCTGAAGGTGAGAACGTTCATGATCAGCTCCTGTTGGGCCCCGGGGTCGCGCAGATGCACCGCGCCTGCTTTCGCCGCGACTGTGCAGCATGGCGACCGGCTCCGCGCGCTACGCGTCGGCGGCCGTAGCGAACATTGTACGAAAACCGGTACAACTGCGGCAACGGGGGATTCGGGCGCCGCGCCTCGCCTGCAGTGCTGCCCCGAACGCCCATCCTGGCGATAACGGCGCCCTGCCCTACGCCGTTTGGCGAATCCGGCAGCGCGCGCGAGAATTCGGCTTTCCAATTGCCCTGCTCTCCCCACGGACATGCCGCTGCAACCGCCCGAGCCTTACCTGCCCCGACGCATCGCCCCGCTGGGCCTGTGGAAAGATGAAACACGCACGCTCAAGGCGTACGCCATCCAGCGCGATCCGGACGCTGCCGTGCCGATGCTCGCAGACGAGGTCGCCACGGCCGCCTGCGCGGCCTCGCTGAACGTGCTGCGCGAGCAGGCCGGCCCACGCGATCACGATCTGGGCTACGCCATCGTGCACGTGGGCGAAGAGGCCGTGTGGCTGCTGGTGGACTGGTGGATCTCGGGCGGCATCGTGTGCCAGCGCATGCTGTCGGCGCCGCTGGCCCGGCCCACGCAGTTCGAACCGGTCACCGCGCCCGCGCTCGCCTGCGTCTGGGAACTCGCGGTGATCGCACACGAACGCGACGCCTGGGTGCGTCACATGCTGCGCGACGCGCCGATGGCGTCGGGCTATCTGAACGATGTTCTGGAGACGGGGCGGTACTGACGCGATCGCTCAGTCGTGTTCCGCCATCTCGCGCTCCGCAGCGCGCTCTCAACGCCGATTTCGAGTCAGGTAGCTCGACTGCCCCCGGCTCGTTGCCACGAGTTTAAGCGCTCCTTGCTCATTGGTACTTCTTTCCCACCGCCAGCAGTTCGGTCGTGCCGATCACGTCGTTGAGGCCGTCGAAGTCCAGCATGCGGTCGCGCCACGGGTTGGTGGTGCCGTGCTGGCGCAGGCTGCCGTAGTAGCCCTGCAGCATGTGCGCCACGGCGCGTGACGTGCCGCCCGGGAAAATCACGATGCGAAAGCCGCGCTCGGCCAGCGCCTGCGCGCTTTCCACGGGGGTCTGGCCACCTTCGACCATGTTGGCCAGCAGGGGCACGCGGTGCGCGAAGCGTGCGCAGGCGGTGTCGAGCTGTTCTTCGGTCCGCAGCGCTTCGACGAAGATCGCGTCGACACCGCATTCGAGGTAGCGCTCGGCGCGTTCGAGGGCGGCATCCAGCCCTTCGACGGCCAGCGCATCGGTGCGCGCCAGGATCAAGGTGTTGTCGCGGGCATCGAGCGCCGCGCGCAGCTTGCCGCACATCTCGGCCACCGGCACGACCGTCTTGCCGGCCAGATGGCCGCAGCGCTTCGGAAAGCCCTGGTCCTCGATCTGGATCATCGCCGCGCCTGCACGCTCGAAGCCGCGCACGGTGCGCTGCACATTGAGCGCGTTGCCAAAGCCCGTGTCGCCATCCACGATGACCGGCACGCTCACGCGCTCGGTGATGCGCGCCAGGGTGTCGGCCACCTCGGAGTAGGTCGTCAGGCCGACATCGGAGCGGCCCAGCCGCGAGTAGGCGATCGATGCGCCCGACAGATACAGCGCCTCGAATCCCGCCTGCTCCGCGATCAACGCGGACAGCGCGTCATAGACGCCAGGGGCCAGCACGCTCTGCCCGGCGTCGAGCCGGGACTTCAACAACGATACGGTCATCATGCCCTCAAGGGATGGCGCGCCAGGCTGCCTTCGGCGAGCCGGCGCTGCAATAGATTCATCAAGCCGCCGGCACGCACCATGTCGAGCAGAAAGCCCGGCACCTCGGCGCACGGCAGCGCGTCGCCATTGGCCCGCAACACGCGCCGGCCCGGCAGGTCGAGCGTGACGGACTCGCCCTCTTCGATCTCGGTGGCGCGCTCGCAGGTCACGAGCAGCAGGCCCACATTGAACGCGTTGCGGAAATACAGACCATTGAAATTCGGCGCGATCACCGCCGCCACGCCCAGATGGACCAGGGCCGCGGCGGCCTGCTCGCGCGAGGAGCCGATGCCGAAATTGCGGCCCGCGACCAGCACGTCGCCCGCCGCCACGCCCGCCGCGAACTCCGGGCGCACGCCCTGCAGGCAATGGCGCGCGATCTCGTCGATGCCGAATTTCATATAGGCGCCGGGCGCCAACTGGTCGGTGTCGACATCGTCGCCCACGCGCCAGGCACGGTGTGATGGGTCGTGCGTCATGCCAGCACCTCGCGCGGATCGGTGATGCGGGCGGTCAGGGCCGCGGCCGCCACGGAATACGGCGACGCGAGAAACACCCGCGCCGTCTCGGCGCCCATGCGCCCCTTGAAGTTGCGGGCCGTGGTCGACATGACGTTGGCGCCCTCGGGGATCGAGCCGCCATAGCCCGAACAGGCTCCGCAGGAATTCGGCAGTACCTGGGCGCCGGCCTGCACCAGCACATCCATCACGCCCTCTTCCTGCGCCCGCTGCTGATCGCGCGCGCTGGCCGGGGCCACCATGAGGCTCACGCCCGCGGCCACGCGGCGGCCGCGCAGCACCTCAGCGGCGGCACGCAGGTCTTCGAGCTTGGCACCGGTACAAGCGCCGATATAGGCGGCCTGGATCGGCGTGGCGGGGTAGTCGCCCACCGGCGCGGCGTTGGCCGGGCTGTGCGGTGCGGCCACTTGCGGCGCCAGCGCGCCGGCGTCGAACACGTGACGCTCGAGCGGCGCACCGGCGTCAGTCTGCCACCGCGCCACGTCGATCTCGAGTGCGCCCGGCACACCCGCGGCATGCAGATAATCCAGCGTGACCTGGTCGGGCGCGATCAGCCCGACCTGCGAGCCCAGTTCGGCCGACATGTTCGACAGCGTCATGCGCTCCTGCATCGACAGCGCGCGCACGGCCTCACCACAGAACTCCACGGCCTGATAGCGGCCGCCGTTCATGCCGAAGCGGCCGATCATGGCGAGCGCCATGTCCTTGGCCGTCACGCCGTGCGCCAGACGGCCGTTCCATTGCATGGCGAGCGTCTGCGGCACCTGCACCCAGATCTCGCCGCTCACCACCACGCCCAGCATCTCGGTGCTGCCCACGCCGAACATATACGCGCCGAACGCGCCGCCGGTGGGCGAATGCGAATCGCCGCCCACGCAGAACATGCCGGGCCGGATATGGCCGTGTTCGGGCACCACCACATGACAGATGCCGACCGAGTCGTACACATGCGGCAGCGCCTGCTCGCGCGCCCAATCGCGTGCGATGCGCACGATGCGGCGCGACTCGTCGTCCGCCTCGGGCACATAGTGGTCCATCACGAGCACCACCTTGTCGCGGTCCCACAGGCCCGTGCCCAGCGACTCGAGCATGGGCTTGAGCCGGCGCGGACCACTGGAATCGTGGAACATCGCCAGCTCGACCTGGCAGGTAATGATCTCGCCCACCGACACCGCGTCGCGGCCGCTCGCCGCGGCCAGCAGCTTCTGGGCCAGGGTTGATTCAGGCATGGTTTGCCTCTCTCTGTTTTGTCAGGACCGCGCCGTGCGCGTCGCGGCCTTCGCCGTGCGCGGCCGGGCAGACGCGCGCGAGGGCAAGGGCACCGCGCCCGGCGCGCTCACGCCGGCGGGCAGCCAGTTGGGCTCGCCCTGCGTCTCGTGTGCCTGCATGTCCATCCGGTATTCGTAGCGATCGGGGCGGTAACGAGCGAGCAGCCACTCCACCGGCCGGCCCGCGTCGTCGCGCACCAGGCGCCGCAGCGTCAGCAGCGCCGAGCCCACCGGCACCTCGAGCGCCGCCGCCAGCTGCGGATCGGCCAGCTCGGCCGAAATCGATTGCTCCGCGCGCGCCACGCGCACGCCCAGTTCGCGGAAGATCGCAAGCAGCGGCCGGCTGTTCAGGTCGGCCTTGCGGATACGCGCGCCGATATCGCCGGGAACGTAGGTCTCGAGGTGCGAGAACGGCACACCCTCGTAGCTGCGCACCCGCACCGAATGCTGCACCGATGCGCCCGGCGCGAGCTCCATCGCGGCGGCCACCGCCGCGGGCGCCGGCATCACCGCCAGCGACACCAGCTTCACCTGGGTCTGCATGCCCATGTTCGACAGGTGCTGCATCAGTGCGTCCATGCCCGCCCCGGCCTGCGGCGCGTCGACCCAGCCCTTGCGGTCGGCGGCGAAGGTGCCCCGGCCCTGGCGGCGCTCGATGAGGCCATCGGCCTCGAGCGCATCCAGCGAACGGCGGATCGTCAGGCGCGACACACCGTATTCCGCCGCCAGCGCGTTCTCGCCCGGCATCGGCGCCTCGCCCGCGAATCCGCCGCCCGCCAATCGTTGCTTGAGCAACAGATAGACCTGGTGATAGAGGGGAAGCGGATTCTTGGACAAGGGTGTACTCCGGATAGGGCGGACCGACGCCGTTCAGTCGATGGTCGCGCCGGTGAACTTGACGATTTCAGCGTAACGCGCGATGTCTTGGCGCACGAAGGCGTCGAGCTCTTCGGGCGTGCTGCTCACCGCCGTGGCGGCTTCGCCTTCGAGCAGCTTGCGGAACTCGGGCGTGTCGACGGCCTTGCGCGCGGCGGCGTTCAGGCTCTTCACCGTGTCGGGCGAGAGGCCCGCCGGGCCGAACATCGCGAACCATGCATTGGACTCGAAGCCCTTGATCGTGTCACCGATGGGCGGCACGTTGGGGAATTGCGCCAGCGCCTTGGGGCTCGTGACGCCCAGCGGCTTGAGCGCACCGGTCTTCATGTGCGGCAGCGCGTTGAGCGAGCTCGCGATCATCATGTCGACCTGACCACCCAGCAGATCGGTGATGGCGGGCGCCGTGCCCTTGTACGGCACATTCAGGATGTCCAGACCGGCCATCATCTTCATGCGCTCGCCGGCCATATGCAGCGACGAGCCCAGCGCGCCGATCGCCATCGTGTACTTGCCGGGATGCGCCTTCACTTCCTTCACGAACGACGCCATGTCGTTCGCCGGAAAATCCTTGCGCGTCACCAGCACGCTCGGCACGTTGGCGAGCATGCTGATCGGCTTGAAGTCCTTGACCGGATCGAACGGCAGATTGCGGTAGAGCGAGGCGTTGATCGAGAAGCTGGTGAACGTGACGAGCAGCGTGTTGCCGTCGGACTTGGCCTTCGCCACGTAGTCGGCGGCGATGTTGCCACCGGCACCGGGGCGGTTTTCGATCAACACCGTGCGCTTGAGCTCCTTCGCCATATGCTGCCCGATGCTGCGGGCCACCGTGTCGGTCGTGCCGCCCGGCGGCGCGCCGACGACGAGCCGGATCGGCGCTTCCTGCGCGGCGGCGGGCAACGCGAAGGCGGCGGCGATCAGGCAGCCGGATATGAGGTGACGCAGGGGATGGGGCACGGGTTGTCTCCTGATATGTTGTATTGATGTAAATACAAGTGTACTCACAAGCAGACAAGCGTTGCAAGGACGGCCGGATCGGCAAGATGTGGGGAGTCCGCGTTCCTCAAGGCGGGAAGATGCGCCGGCAAAAGGAAAAGCCGCCTGGACGGCGGCCGAAGGACACACGGAAAAGCAGGATGTGAATCAAGTCGCCGTAGGCTCGTCCTCGATAGCAATAGCGACTCGCTTTCCTGCTGCCCCGAAGTCGCCCGGCCTGTGCCTCGCGCCGGCCGCGTGACCGCCCGCTCTCAATCCGCCGTGATCCCCGCCTCCTTCACGACCTTGCCCCACTTCTGCAGATCTGACGCGATCAGAGCCTTGTAGTCGTCCGGGGTGCCGCCCTGAACCTCGATGCCGGCGGCTTCGAGTTTGGCGCGCACGTCGGGCTGTTTGAGGGCCGCGTTGATGGCGGTGTTGAGCTTGGCCACGATTTCCTTGGGCGTGCCGGCCGGGGCGAGGAAGCCGCCGTTGGTGTTGGCGTTGTAGCCTTTGAAGCCTTGCTCTTCGGCGGTGGGCACATCGGGCAGGGCCTTGGCGCGATGCGAGGTGGAGACCGCGAGCGCGCGGACGTTGCCGGAGCGGACCTGTTCCTGGATGGCGCTCAAGGTGTCGATGTAGAGCGCGGTGCGGCCGGCCAGGAGGTCGGGATGCGCGGCGGACGAGCCCTTGTACGGCACCAGCAGCATCGGCGCGCCGCTCACCATCTTGAACATTTCCGCGGCCATTTCCTGGGCGCTGCCGCGACCGGAGGTGGCGACCTTGGCCTCGTCGGGGTTGGCCTTCAGCCACGCGACGAACTCGGGCAGCGTCTTGGCCGGGATCTTCGGATAGACGGCAAAGACCAGCGGGATCTCGTGGGTGTAGACAATCGGCTCGAAGCTCTTCTGCGGATCCCAGCCCAGATTCTTGAAGAGGTACTTGTTGATGTTGTGGCTGCCGCCCACGATGCCGATGGTGTAGCCGTCGGGCTTGGCATTGGCGAGCAGTTCGGTGCCGAGGTTGTTGGACGCGCCCGGGCGATTGTCCACGATCACGGGCTGGCCCAGCGACGCGGTGAGCTTTTCGCCGACGACGCGTGCGATCAGGTCGATGCCACCGCCCGGCGGCGCGGGCACGATGATCTTGACGGGATGATTCGGATAAGCGGCCTGCGCGAACGCGTGGCTGGGCGCGAGGGTCCAGGCGGCGGCGACGGCGAGGGTCTGGATAAGCGTGTTCAGTTTCATGCATGTCTCCGTTGGGGAGGCCGGCTCCTGCGCCGACTCTTGTGGATACCGTCAGCCACCAGGGCCACGGGTTGTGAGGTCCGCCGGCGCGGGTTGCGGCCGGCGGCGTGTATCGCTGCCACATCGCGGCGCCGCGTCGCTCTCGGCGCGGTGCCGTACTGCCTACGACTTCACTTCAATCCCTGATGCACGGCCGGCGTGCAGACCTGCGACCGCGTCAGCCGCGGCCCACGAACGGCATCCCGCTCGCCATGACCGTCATCGTCAATACATTGGCGTCCAGCGGCAGGCTGGCCATGTATCGGACCGCGCTGGCGACGTGCTTCGCGTCCATCATGGGTTCGGCCGCGACGGTGCCGCTGGCCTGCAAAACGCCACGCGTCATGCGCTCGGACAGCTCGGTGAGCGCGTTGCCGATATCGACCTGGCTGGCAACGATGTTGAACGCACGGCCATCGAGCGCGAGCGCCTTGGTGAGGCCCGTGACGGCATGCTTGCTGGCGGTGTACGGCGCCGTGAAGGGCCGCGGCGTGTGCGCCGAGATCGAGCCGTTGTTGATGATCCGGCCACCCTGCGGGGATTGACGCCGCATCAGCGCGAAGGCCGCGCGGGCGCACAGGAACACACCCGTCACGTTGGTGTTGATCACGCTGAACCACTTCTCGAGCGGCAGTTCGTCCATTGGCACGGCGGGCGCATTGACGCCCGCGTTGTTGAACACCAGGTCGAGCCGGCCATAACGGGATTCGATGGCATCGAACAGCGCCTGAACGCTCGCGGGAGCGGTCACGTCGGTCGGTATCGCGCAGGCCGTCTGGCCGCGGGCGGCGGCCTCTTCCTGCAGGATGTTCAGGGGCTCGGCACGGCGGCCGGCGAGCACGACCGTCCAGCCGTCGTCGAGCAGGGCCAGCGCGGTGACGCGGCCGACGCCGCTGCCGGCGCCGGTCACGAGGGCAATACGAGGGGTGGTGCTTGCGTTCAAGATACGACTCCAGGAAGCGGTGAGGTCAGGATCGAATTCAAACCATGCGGAGGGTCAGGCGGTGCCAGCCGGCGCGGCGCCAACCGGCGCGGCCCCAACCGGTGCGGCGCCGACCACGAGCGACAGCTCGCCCAGGCCGGCGATGCCCGCGCGAACGACATCTTCCGGCACAAGTGGCGCCACGCCCGCGGGCGTGCCGGTGAAAATCAGATCGCCGGCCGCAAGCCGCACCGAGCGCGACAACATCGCCACCAGCTCGGGCACGGACCACAGCAGATCGCCGATATCGGCACGCTGGCGTTCGGCGCCGTTGACGGTCAGCCAGATGGCCCCCGTCCTGGCATGCCCCGCGGCAGCGGCGGGCACCACCGCCGAGCACGGCGCGGAATGATCGAAGGCCTTGGCGGGCTCCCACGGGCCGCCCGCGCGCTTGGCCGCTTGCTGGAGGTCGCGCCGCGTGAGGTCCAGCCCGGCGGCATAGCCCCAGACGTGGTGCGCGAGCACCTGCGCCGGATCCAGATCCCGGCCGCCCTGCCCTAACGCCACGACCAACTCGATCTCATGGCAGAAGTCGGTGGTGCCGGGCGGGTACGGCAACGTACCGTCGGCGGGGGCCAATGCGCTCGCGGGCTTCATGAACCAGGCCGGCATGGCCGTGGGCGCGGGCTCGCCGGCTTGCCAGCGATAGTTGCGCCCGATGCAGAACACGCGGGCGACCGGAAAGCGTTGCGCGCTGCCCGCGATGGGCAGGCTGACGGGCGCGGGTGGCGCGAAGACGAAGTCGCTCACGGTGGGCGCCTCAGGTCGTCAGGCTCTGGCTCGGCCGCTCGCCGGCCAGGGCCTGCGCAATGCCGGCCAGCACCATTTCGCCCATGGCGTGGCGGGTCTCCCAGGTGGCGCTGGCGCGGTGCGCCTGCAGCGTCGTGCGGTCGGATGCGCGCAGCGCCTGCGGCACGCGTGGCTCGTCGACGAAGACGTCCAGGCCCGCGCCCGCGATGCGGCCCGCTTCGATGGCGGCGGCGAGATCGGCCTCGTTGACCAGCCGGCCGCGCGCCACGTTGATGAGATACCCCTGCGCGCCCAACGCGTCGAGCACGGTGGCGTTCACGATGCCTTCGGCCTTGTCGGCCGCCGCGCACAGGATCAGCGCATCGGAATCGCGCGCGAGCGCCACCAGATCGCCCACGAAGCCATACGGCACATCGTTCATGGCACGCAGATCGGTGTAGCGGATCGGGCAGCCGAACGCCGCGACGCGGGTCGCGACGGCACGGCCCACGCGGCCCATGCCCACGATGCCGACGCGCATGCCGCTGAATCGGCGCGCGAGCGGGATGGCGCTGGGCGAAGGAAATTTCTCCCACTGGCCTTCGCGCACGAAGCGGTCGCCCGCCACGATATTGCGACACGCCGCGATCAGCAGACCCACGGCCAGATCGGCCACGTCTTCGGTCAGGGCGCCGAGCGTGGCGGTGACAGGCAGACCGCGCTCGCGGCAGTACGCCAGATCCACGGCATCGGTGCCCACACCGTTGACGGCAACGATCTTGAGCGCGGGCAATTGCTCGAGCATGGCGCGGCTGATGCCGGTATGCCCGCCCGTGATCACCGCGTCGATCCGCGCGCCATGCTCGCGCAGCCATTCCTGGGGTTGCGCCATCTCGAAATGCTTGTGCACCTCGTAGCGCTCGGCCAGCGCGTCGTTGATGGCGGGGATGAGAATGGGATTGAGCTGGAGGACCTGTGGCTTCATATCGGTGCGCTTCACGTTGCGTTGACTGCCCGGCGGTCCTTCCACAAACCACCGTCTGCAGGAATGGCTCCATGGTATTTATACGTTGATTGCCATGGCAATCTTGATCTATAAAATCAACATACAAACTAGGGAAGACCATGGGTTCCTGGATGACGATGGCGCAGGCCTGCGAGCAGCTCGGCGTGCGACCGCAAACCGTGTACGCCTATGTGAGCCGCGGCAAGCTCGAAGTGATGGCCGATCCGTCCGACACGCGCCGCAGCCTGTACCGCGCCGAAGACGTGGCCGGCCTCGCGCGGCGCAAGCAGGCGGGGCGCAAGCACGAGACGCTCGCGGCAAACACCCTCTTTGGCGCCGAGCCCAGCATCCCCACGGCGCTGTCGTCCTTCCATCGGCAGCACCTGTACTACCGCGGCCGCGACGCCATCGTGCTGGCCCGCGAGGCCAGCCTCGAAGAAACGGCCCGCCTGCTGTGGGACGCCGAACAGCCCGTGGCTTTCTCGTCCGCGGGCCTCGCGCGCGTGGCCAGGCCGGGCCGCGCGGCGGCCTTCGGCGCGCTTGCCGCCCTTACCGCGACGGGTCATTCCACCCATGGCCGGCACCGCCGGGTCCTGCACGCCGAAGCGCAGGCCCTGATCGGACAGCTTGCGCACGCCTTCGGCGCGCAAGCCGGCGACGAGCCCCTGCATCAACGCTTCGCGGCGGGCTGGAAGCTGCCCGCCAGCGTGGGCAAGCGCCTGCGCACGGCGCTCGTGCTGCTGGCCGACCATGAGCTCACGAGCTCGGCCTTCGCGGCCCGCATCACGGCTTCCACCGGTGCTTCGCTGCCGGCCTGTCTGCTGTCGGGCCTCACCACCTTGTCGGGGCCGCTGCACGGCGATGCGTCGGGCCGCGTGCAGGCGCTGTTTGCCGATGTGGAGCGGCAAGGTGAAGACCAGGTGATCGCGCATCACCTGTCCACGGGCCTGCCGCTGGCCGGCTTCGGCCATCACCTCTATCCCGACGGCGATCCCCGCGCCACCGCGCTGCTTGCGCTGTTCGAGCCCCCCAAGGTCATCGCGCGCTTCATCGAAAAAGGGGTGGCGCTCACCGGCCAGCAACCCAACATCGACGTGGCGCTCGCCGCCCTGGCGGCCCATCACCGGCTGCCGGCGGACGCGGCCTTCGGCCTGTTCGCCACCGCGCGCAGCGTGGGCCTGATGGCGCACAGCCTGGAGCAGCTGGGAGAAGCGCAGGTGATCCGCCCACGCGGGCGCTACGTGGGGCCCGCGCCCGAAGGCGCGATCGCGCCGCGATAAGCAAGGGCCCGCGCGCGCCGCGGCTGCGCCGGGCCGCTCTCGGGCCGGTGGCGTCGTCCCTGTCGTGGGGCATGCCGGCACCGCCGCCGTGCACGACGCGGTGCGGAGTTGTCGCAATCTGCAACGGCCTCGCGCCCGGCCCGGCACGGCCCCGGGAAAGGATTACTATCGAAACCCGCACGACTCCCTGTGCGGTCAAGGCACGCGGCACTCATGCGGTATCGACTTCCTCCCCTGAACTCCCTGCGCATCTTCGAAGCCGTGATGCGCCACGGCTCCATACGCCAGGCGGCCGGCGAGCTCTGCCTCACGCCTCAGGCCGTGAGCCAGCAACTCAAGCACCTCGAAGCGCATCTCGATCTGCAGCTGTTCCAGCGCGACGTGCGCAGCCTCAAGCCCACGCCCGCCGCCCAGACCTTCTATCTGCATGTGCGCGATGGGCTGGACCGTTTCGCCGATGGCGTGCAGGCGGTGCAGGTGGCGCCGGCGCGGCCCCAGCTTTCGCTCTATGTCAGCCCGTATTTCGCGACGGAATTTCTGGTGCCGCGGCTCGGTCAGTTCACCTCGACCGTGCCCGACCTCGATCTGCGCATGGCGGTGGGCGTGGAGCCGGTGCAGCTCGATGCGCAATCGCTCGACGCCGCCATTCACTGGCATTACCAGGCACCGCCGGGCTTTGCCGAAACGCCGCTGATCGACGATCTCAAGGTGCTGGTGGCCACGCCCAGCCTGCTGCAGCGGCTGCCGGTCAACGAGCCGCGCGATCTGCTGGCGCACAGTGTGATCTCGTCGCTCGTGACCAACACGCTGTGGGAAGACACGCTTACCCTGCTGGGCGTGCACGAGCGGCCGGCGCAGCCGGTGATGCGTTTGCACACCCATGCCGCCATGATGGAGGCCGTGCTGGCCGGGCTGGGAGTGGGCTTCATCTCGTGGGCCGACGCCGTGCGCGGCGTGCAGTCGGGCCGGCTGGTGGCGCCGTTCGGCATGGATCTGCTCAAACAGTTGCCACCGCAACAGATGCCGCGCTTCAGCCTGCTGGTGCGGCCAGACCAGGCCTACTCGCCCGTGCTGCGCCAGTTCACGCGCTGGCTGCTCGAAGAGGTCTGCACCGAAGCGGTGAGCGGCTTTGTGTCGACGTGCCGTCAGGCTCCCGACGAGGAGTCCGACGGCACGGCCCTGCTGCGGCAGGGCTGACGCGTTCAGGCCGCGTCAGTCGGGGCTGGGCGCGTCGCCCGGCATCGGTTCGCCGGTGCGATCGCGGCTGTAGAGCAGCGCCACGATCCCCACCACCGCGGCAAACATCAGGTAGTAGGCCGGCACCATGTAATTGCCCGTGCGCTGGATCATCCAGGCATTGAGCATGGGCGCGGTACCGGCAAACAGCGCGACCGCCACGTTGTAGCTGATGGCCATGCCGGAGAACCGCACCTTGGTGTCGAACAGCGCCGGCACCGCCGCGAAGATGCAGCCCAGCAGCGCGGCCAGGCACAGGTTCAGGATCAGCAGCGACGCCACCTTCACCGCATAGGTCCCTTCGGCCAGCAGGTGGAAGCAGGGAATCGCCAGCAGCAGAATGCCCACGCTGCCAAGCAGCATCGTGGTCTTGCGCGAGATGCGATCCGCCAGGATACCCATCACCGGAATCATCGCGATCAGAAAGAGCTGAGGCCCGAGCGAGAGCAGAAAGCTCGTGTTGGCCTGCATCTTGAGCGTGTTGTTCAGATACGTGGGGATGTAGGTCGTGACCGTGTACAGCGTGACGTTGGTCACGATGATGAAGCCGCACGATTGCAGCAGCTCGGCGCGATGCGTGGAGAACAAATGCTTCCAGCTGGACTTCGGATGCGACTCGCGATTCTCGCGCACCGCTTCGAACGCGGGCGTTTCTTCGAGCCGGTTGCGGATGTACAGACCGATCGCGCCCAGCGGCAAGGCCAGCAGGAACGGCACGCGCCAGGCCCATTCGAGGATCTGCTCGGTCGAGAAGAACACGGTGAGCACCGTGGTGATGGTGGCGCCGAACGCAAAGCCACTGATGCAGCCGACCTCGATCCAGCTGGTGACGGCGGTGCGGCGCTTGTCGGAGCAGTACTCCGCCACGAAGATCGCGGCGCCGCTCCCTTCGCCGCCCGCCGAGATGCCTTGCAGCAGGCGCAGCAGCACCAGCAGGATGGGCGCGGCGATGCCAATCGTCTGGTACGAGGGCACGAGGCCGATCGCGAACGTGGCCACCGCCATCATCAGGATGGTGACGGTCAGGACATGCTTGCGGCCGAAGCGGTCGCCGATCGGACCGAAGATGAAGCCGCCGAACGGCCGGGCGAAGAACGCGACCGCGAACGCCGCCAGCGACGCGATGAGCTGGACGCCCGGCTCGCTGCTCGGAAAGAACACCTGCCCCAGCACCGCGGCCAGATAGCCGTACACCGAAAACTCGAACCACTCGACGAAGCTGCCCACCACGGAGGCGAGCACCACGCGATTCAGCTCCTGCTTGCCGACCTTGCGCGGCGTGGGCGGACCGCCCGCCTGCGCGGTGCCGGCCCCATTGGTCTGACCCGTGCCGGCGCCCGCGACCGGGCGGTCCAGCGCCGCGGTCGCGTTGATTACGTTGCTACTCATCGTTATTCCCCTGGTTATCGGGGCACGGCCGCGGCATGGTGCCGCGCCGTGCCCGGGTCCGCGCCCGCGAATCAATCGAAGGCGTGCGGATAGTCGCGGCGGGCCTGGTCTTCCGACAGGTAGCCATAGTCGACGTCGCGCCGCACCAGCTCGGCGGGGCGCTCGCCCGGCGCGCCGTAGCCGCCGCCGCCCGGCAGGTCGAGCACCAGTCGGCGGCCTGCCCCGATGTGCTGGGTGCCCTTGGCCTTCATGACCGTGCCGTCGTCCATGCCGACCTTGCCGGCCGCGCCGCTGCCGCCACCGCGATGTCCGCGTGCCGGGAAGGCCACGCGATCGAACATCGCATTGAGCGAAAACTCGTAGCCCTCGTGCGCACCGATCTCGATACGCTGGCCCAGTCCGCCGCGCCAGCGCCCGGCGCCGCCGGAGTCCGGCCGCAGCTCCTTGCGCCAGACCACGATGGGCCCGATGCTCTCGGTGACCTCGGCCGACATGGTGTGCACCCCGCTCGGAAACGCCGTGGCGCTCAGGCCATCGCTGGCGGGGCGCGCACCGGTGCCGCCGGTGTTGAAGATCAGCATCTCGTGGCGCGACTGACGGTTGTCGTCCCGCGCCCCCTGAAAGCGCATCTGCAGGTTCCACAGCGCGCTCGCGCCTTCCGCCGGGATCAGGTCCGGGCGGAAGCGTTGCAACGCCCCCAGCACCACGTCGGGAATCAGATGCCCCAACACGTGCCGCACGGCCACCGGCGCGGGCCGCGGTGCGTTCAGGATGCACCCTTCGGGCGCGCTGATCTCGAACGGCAGCAGCGACGCCCAGTTATTCGGAATATCCGGTGCAATGGCGCACTTCAGCGCGTAGCAGGCATAGGCCTTGGTGTAGGTGAGCGGCACGTTGATGCCGTAGCGGCTCGGGCCCGACGTCCCCGTGAAGTCCGCGTACAGCGTGCCCTCGCGTGCCTGCACGCTCACGCGCAGGTCGATCGGCTGCTCGTAGCCGTCCACCCGCATCTCGTACGACTCGCGCTCGGCATCGAGCGCCGCGATGCGCTCGCGCGTGGCGCGTTCGCTGTGGTCGAAGATGAAGCCGGCGAGCTCCTGCAGATCGGCCAGACCGAACTCGTCCATCATCGCCTCGAGACGGCGGCGGCCGGTGTCGTTGCAGGCCACCAGCGAATGAAAGTCGCCGATCACCTGGTCCTGTTCACGTACATTGGTGCGCAGGATGTCGATCAGGTCTTCGTTGAGCACGCCGGCCTTGTAGAACTTCATCAGCGGGATGCAGATGCCCTCCTCGTACACCTCGCCCGCATCCGGCCCGAAGCCGCGGCCCCCGATGTCGACCACGTGGGCGGTCGACGCGAAGTAGGCGATCAGGCGCGGCGCGCCGCCCCCGGTGGCGCGGAACACCGGCGTGACCATGGTGATGTCGTGCAGGTGGCCGGTGCCCATCCACGGGTCATTGGTGACGAGCACGTCGCCGGGTTCGAGGCGATCCCCGAACTTCCGCACGAAGTGTCCGACCGATTCGGCCATCGAATTGACGTGGCCCGGGGTGCCGGTCACGGCCTGCGCGATCATGCGGCCCTGGGCGTCGAACACACCGGCCGAGAGGTCGCCCGCTTCCCGCACGCTGGTGCAGAAGGCGGTGCGGATCAGCGTCACGGCCTGCTCTTCGACAACCGCGATGAGCCGGTTCCACATGATCTGTTCGCGTACGCGTATGGTCTGGCTCATTTCAGGCCCCTTTGCCTTGTCGGCGTTGAATCAGCAGGCAGCCGTCCGCCTGCAGCACCAGGCCGAAATCCGGGCTGACGTAGGTGGAGGTTTCTTTCTCGGTGACGATCAGCGGACCGTCGAGGCGGGTGTCGCGCGGCAGACTGGCGCGATCGTAGATGGCGCAATCGAGGAACGCGCCGGTCTTGGCGTCGAACACCTGGCGGCTGTCGATCGGCGGGCACTCGGCCCGCGTGGCGCTCGCCGCGCCGGCGCTGGCCTGCACGCGCTCGGGCGCGACGGCCTCGCTGCGCAGGGACAACGCCCAGCTGACGACCTCCACGTCGAGCCCCGCGACCTCATGGCCGAAGAGCTGCGTGTAGGCCTCGACGAAGTTCACGCGCAGACGCTCGAGCGTCGCGCCGTCGAGCTCGCCGTCGGGCGCCTCGACCGGAATCTCCCAGCCCTGGCCCGCATAGCGCATATAGGCGCGCAGCTCGCGCACCGTCTGGCCGCGATGACCGGTCTCGGCCAGGAAACGCGACACCTCTTCGTTCATCTCGCCGATCATGCGGTTGACGACGCCGGTATCGAAGCGCGACAGGCGCATGACCGCGCTGCGCAGCGATTCGTAGCCGAACGGCGCGCGCAGGAAGCCGATCGCCGAGCCCACGCCCGCCCCCGGCGGCACCACCAGACTATCCATGCCGAGCTTCTCGCACAGGCGGGCGGCATGCAGCGGCGCCGCGCCGCCGTAGGCGATCATGGTGAACTCGCTCAGGTCGCGCCCGCTTTCCACCGCGTGCATCCGCGCCGCGTTGGACATGTTCTCGTCGACCATCTCGGCCACCGCATAGGCGCCCTGCACGGTCTCGCCTTGCAGCGGATCCGCCACGTGCACGCGCACGGCCGTCTTCGCCGCATCGGTGTCGAGCGTGATGGAGCCCCCGGCAAAGCGTTTGGCGTCCAGCTTGGCCAGCACCAGGTCGGCATCCGTGACCGTGGGGCGCTCGCCACCGCGGCCATAGCAGGCCGGCCCGGGTTCGGAGCCCGCGCTCTCCGGGCCCACGCGCACCTGCTTCAGGTCATCCACATGGGCGATCGAGCCGCCGCCCGCACCGATCTCCACCATCTCGATCACCGGGATCGAGATCGGCATCCCGCTGCCCTTCTTGAAACGATAGGTGCGCGCGACCTCGAACGTGCGCGCCGTCTTGGGATGCAGGTCTTCGATCAGGCAGATCTTGGCCGTGGTGCCGCCCATGTCGAACGACAGCACGCGTTCCATGCCGTAGCGCGCGGCCACGTGGCTGGCGTAGATGGCGCCCCCCGCGGGACCGGACTCCAGCAGCCGCACCGGAAACTCGGCCGCGCTTTCGAGCGACATCAGGCCGCCGCCCGAGTGAATCATGTACAGCGGACAACGCATGCCCTCGGCCTCGAGCGCCTGGGCCAGGCGGCCGAGGTACGAGGACATCAAGGGCTTGACGTAGGCGTTGGCGCACACCGTGTTGAAGCGTTCGAATTCGCGGATCTGCGGCGACACCTCGCACGAGATCGACACCGACACATCGGGCAGCGCGCGCCGCAGCCGGTCGCGCACCTGACGTTCGTGCGCGCCGTTGCGGTAGCTGTGCATCAGGCCGACCGCCACGCTGGTGTAGCCGGCGGCGCGGATCGATTCGATGATGCGGTCCAGGCCGGCTTCGTCCAGCGGCACCAGCTCCTTGCCGCTCGCATCGAGACGGCCGGCCAGCGGAAAGCGGTCGCAGCGGGGGATCAGCGGCGCCGGCAACTGGATCGACAGATCGTATTGCTCGAAGCGGCCTTCGTTGCGCATCTCGATGACGTCACGAAAGCCCTCGCTGGTGATGAAGGCGGTGCGCGCGCCGCGGCGCTCGATGAGCGCGTTGGTGGCCAGGGTCGTGCCGTGCACCACCGATTGGATGGTGGCGGGCGCAATCCCGGCCTCTTCGGCGGCGAGCGCGAGGCCGCGCACGATGGCGCGCTCGGGCTTCTCGTAGTCCGTGAGCACTTTGGCGGTGTAGAGGCGTCCTTCGTGCTCGAGCGCGACATCGGTGAACGTGCCGCCGATGTCGACGCCGGCCCTGCATGCTGCGTGTGGTTCTGTCATGGTCTGCCGTCTTCGGTGAGTCTGGGTGGACGATGCGCGATCGCTCGTCCACGGGCGGCACCATCATGTGCCTCGTCACCGAACGCTGACAAACAAGTAATTGCGGGGGCAGGACAAGCCAGGCTAGCCCAGCAAATACCCGGACAGGGTTAACCCGGAATCGCAGGCCGTGGCCCCCGTGGCCGCGCGGGATGTGCCGCACGGGAGACGCCCCCTGCCCACCCGTCGGCCGGCGCACATTGCACGGCGGGCGCTTTTGCTTTACATTCGCAAACCATTCTCATTTAGATTAAAAGACGTCTGCGGAGAGGCATGTCGGTCACCGACTCGGGGGTGCAGCAGCAGGTTCATGCGCTGTACCGCGATCATCATTCCTGGTTGTTTGGCTGGCTGCGCCGCCGCCTCGGTTGTTCGCACCACGCGGCCGACCTGGCGCACGACACCTTCGAACGTCTGCTCGTCTCGCGCGATGCGCTGCTCGGGCCGCGGCCGACCCTGGCCGAACCGCGCGCCTGGCTCACCACCACCGCGCGCCATCTGCTGATCGACCGCGCGCGCCGCGAGGTCCTCGAGCGCACCTATCTGGCCGAACTCGCGGCCTTGTCCACCGAGCTGCCGCATCATCCATCGCCGGAACAGTTGCTGGTGGCCGTACAGGCGCTGGACGAGATCTGTCAGGTACTTGCCGGTGTGGCGCCCAAGGCTCGCACGGCGTTCCTGCTGCACTATCTCGAGGGCGAGACCCATGCGCGGGTGGCCGAACAACTCGGCGTGTCGGTCCGCATGGTGCAGAAGTATCTGGTGCAGGTACTCCTGCACTGCCATCAACGCCTGGCCTGAAGCCCGGCGTCCGCTCCATGGCCCTGCATCCCGACCCGACCGCCTCGCTCGACGCGCAAGCCGCGCACTGGCTCGTGCAACTCAGCGGCGACGATGCCGCACAGCGCGAAGAAGCCGCCCGCCTGTTCGAGACCTGGAAAGCGGCCGACCCGCGTCACGCCGCGGCCGCCACCGCCATGGAACGCCTGCTGGGCCACGTGCAAGACGTGCGCCAGACGGGCGGCGGCGCCGGCCGCGCGGCCGTGACCGCTGCGCTCGGCCACGCCCGGGCGGGACGAGGCCGCCGGCTCGGCGCGACGCTGGCGTTGGCCTGCGTGCTGGCCGTGCCGGGCTGGATGGCCTGGCAGGCCTATCCGCCTTCCTATCTGCTCGCCGACGTGCGCGCCAGCACCGGTCAATGGAAGACCGAAGTCCTGCCCGATGGCACACGCATCACACTCAACAGCGGCAGTGCCGTCAATCTGCGCTACGACGCCAGCCGGCGCGCGCTCGAACTGCTGCGCGGGGAAGTGTTCATCGATGTGTCGAAGGATCCGCACCGCCCCTTCGTGGTCGAGACCCCCGACGGCAGCATGCGGGCAGTGGGCACGCGTTTCGTGGTGAACAGGTCGGCCGACTCCACGCTCCTCACCGTGATCGAGTCCCGCGTCGCCGTGCAGGCGGCCCGCCGCCCTTCCGCTCAATGGGTGATCGAAGCGGGCCAGGCGGTGCGGCTGCGGCCAGACGGCCTCGGGCCGATCATCGCCGTGGAACCCGGCCGCATCGAGGACGCCTGGCGCACGCACCGTCTCTTTGCGGATGACCGGCCGCTGAATGAAGTGCTGGACACGCTCGCGCGCCATCGCCCCGGCGTGATGCGCTTCGACGCCGCCGCGCTGAGCCAGGTGCGCGTCTCCGCCGTGCTGCCGCTGGACGACACCGACCGCGCGCTGCAACTGCTGGCGGCAAGCCTTCCTGGTTTGCGCGTCCGCAGCTACACGCCGTACTTCCTCAGCGTGGACCTCGATCCCGCGCAGGCCGCGTCTCACCAAAAATAATGTCGCGGCCGGGTTCCGGTTCGGGCGGCTCGTCCGTCAAACCCATAGAACCCACGAACAGGAAGCCGCTTCATGGCCTCAGCCCACACTCTCCGCGGTGCCGCCCGCACCCCTGCCCGCCTCGCTCCGATGCTTGCCCGTCCACTGCCGCTCGTGCTGGCGCTGGTCTGCACCACGCTCGTCGGCCCCGGCGCCTTGGCCCAGCCTGTGGGCGCGAGCAGCGCCGCCACCGCCGCGCAGTACGACATTCCACCCGGACCCCTCGCACCCGCGCTCAGCCGCTATGCGCAGCTCTCCGGTGCGGACATCGTCATCGACGTGCGCCGTCTGCAAGGCCTGAGCACGCCGGGTCTGCGCGGCCGCTATGGCGTGGCCGACGGATTCGTGGCGCTGCTGCGCGGCACCGGCTATCGCGCCAGCGCAACGGCCGCCGGCTACGTGCTGGTACCGGACCCCGCCAACCGCGACGCCGCCGTGACACTGGACGCCGTGCGCGTGGACGGCGTGGGCCTGGGCGCCACGACCGACGGCCTGGACTCCTATGCCGCGCGCGCCGTCACGATCACCAAAGACGGCCAGTCGCTGCGCGAGATCCCGCAGTCGGTCTCGGTCATGACGCGCCAGCAGATGGATGACCAGGGGCTCGTCACCGTTGCCGAGGCCATGCGCTATGTGACGGGCCTGACGCCTTCCGACTACGAAGGCACCGAGCGCTTCAATGCGCGCGGATTCTCGACCAGCGCGCAGTACGACGGCCTGCCGCAGCAGGACTACAGCCCGCACATGGATCTGGCCATCTACGACCGCGTGGAAGTCCTGCGGGGCCCCTCCGGCCTGCTCACCGGAACGGGCGAGCCCGGCGGCGCGATCAACTACGTGCGCAAGCGCCCGCGCGACGTGGCGCACTTCGAGGGCGCGGCCACGGTGGGCTCCTGGGACACGCGCCGGCTGGAACTCGATGGCGGCGGTCCGTTGAACACGTCGGGTACCTTGCGCGGACGGGTCGTTGGCGCCGTGCAGGAAGAGGACAAGTTCTACGATCTCGGGTACTCGCAGCCGAGCACGCTCTATGGTGTGCTGGAATATGACCTCACGCCCGACACGACCGTGGGCCTGACCGCCGCCTACAACAAGCGGCGCTTCCGCAACTTCAATGGCCTGCCGCTGTACGACGATGGCTCCGTGCCCGATCGCGACAGCTATGTCGGACCGTCCAAAGTGTCCAACTTCGACACCTACGACGTGGGTGCCGACCTGACGCACCGCTTCGCCAACGACTGGAAATTCAAGGCAGCCTATCTGCATCGCGATTCGCGCTACCGGGGCTACTCGGGCTTCACCAGCGGTCCCATTCCCCGGGATACGGGCCGGGTCGGCATGTCGGTCGGCCGCATTGCCAACGATTTCGCGTGGGACCAGGCCGACGTGCATGTCACCGGACCGGTGCCCTTCCTGGGCCGCGAGCACACGCTGACGCTGGGCTATGACCTCGCGCGCTACGACTCCATCACGGGCAGCCGCTTCAGCGTGCTGCCCGACGTCGCGCCCCTCGACGATCATGACTTCGACAGCTATTACGAGCTGCCGGTCGTCAACCGCAGCAACACCCGCACCGAGCAATCCGGCATCTACACGGCGGGCCGCTTCAAGCTGGCCGACCCGCTGACCTTGATCGTGGGCGGCCGCTGGACCGACTACCGCGAAAAGAGCCGCACCTACGCGCCAGAGCGTTCGGACTGGACCCGCAGCAATGCGAACGTGAACAACGAGTTCACGCCCTACGGCGGCATGGTGTGGGACCTGAACGATCAGGTGTCGCTGTATGCCAGCTATGCCGACATCTTCGTACCGCAGACGGCGCAGGATATCAGCGGCAATACGCTCAAGCCGCGCGTGGGCTGGCAATCGGAGGCCGGCGTGAAGGGCGAGTTCTTCGATGGCCGCATGAATGCGTCGCTGGCGTTCTTCCGCATCCGCGACAAGAACCGCGCCGTGACCGACACCGAGAACATCGGTTGTGGCGGCACGCCGACCGGCACCTGCAGCCGTGCGGCCGGCCTGGTGCAGAGCCAGGGTTGGGAGGCCGAAGTGAGCGGCAGCCCGACGCCGGGCTGGGACATCGTGGCGGGCTATACCTACACCAACGCCAAATACTTGCGCGACTCGGATCCGGCCAACGTGGGTGAGCGTTTCGGCGCCGACGTGCTGCCCAAGCACCTGTTCAAGCTCTGGACCCAGTACCGCTTCAATCGCGACGACTTCGGCGGCGCGCTGGTGGGGTGGCGCGTGGGGATGGGCATGCAGGCGCAGAGCAACGTACAGACCGCGTCGGTGTATCAGGGCGGCTACGCGACGGTGTCCGCGCGTGTGGGCTACCAGATCGACAAGAACTGGGACGCGGCGCTGTCGGTGAACAACCTGTTCAATCGCGAGTATCTGCGCACGCCGGGCTACGGCATCTTCTACAACCTGTACGGCGATCCCCGCAACGCCATGCTGACGCTGCGCTATCGGATGTAAAGGCAGCGCCCGCCACGTGAGGGGCGTGCCCGAAAAAAGAAGAGGCCGCGCGGATCGCGATCCGCGCGGCCTCTGTCATGTGGCATGCCGCGAAAAACGCGGCGCTCCGTGATACGGCGGTTGTCAGGCCTTGCGGCCCGCCACGGGCGCTGCCGCCTCGCGGGCAGCGCGCTTCCTGGCGCGGCTGCGTTGATAGAGCATAATGGCCGGCGCCAGCACGGGCGGGATGCACAGGCCCGAAATCGCCATCGTCTTCAGCACTTCGTTGACCTGCGCCGGCGACAGCGGGGCCACGGTCACGTAGATGGCGACGCACACGAACATCAGGGCGACAACGCCGATCGACATCAACACGGGCATCATCTTGTTATCAAGCACTTCGAGCTCCTGGCTTACACGCGGCCGTGCGCAGATCGACGGCCAGGCGATATTGTAGCCACCTGGCCGAGGGCGCTGACGGCGGCCGGCTAGAAGCGCCCGCTCAGCAAACGGCGTCCGCCTCGGGCCCGGGCCCCCAAGCCGCGTCCAGCGCGCAGCACTCGAGCACAGAATCGAAAAGGCCGCCCTTGCCCGGGGCGGCCTTCCCTGTCGTCACGAGCGGTTGTCCACCGGTGGCGCGTCGGGCGTCGCGTTGCCCGGGTCGCGCGCATCGTCGGGGTGGATGCCGGGCGGAAACTGCCGGCCCGCGCCCGTGCGGTTGGGATCGGCGGGCCGGTCGCTCAAGGTCCGCTCGCCCGGCACGACCGGCTTGCGGTCGGCGTCGGCGGGATCATCCTGGTGAGAATGGGGTTTGCTCATGACGCGCACTCCTTTAACGGCGCCGCAATGCCCACAACGCCGCGCCGCCCACCAGCAGAACACCGGTGACGATCGAGGCGCCGCGATGCATGGCGAGCTGGGTATAGGCGCTCTTGCGCCCTTCCTGCAAGGGATCGACGGGATGTTCACCGCCGGCTTCGAACAGCGAATCCGAGCCGCCGCCGGCCGGCATCTTGCCGCGCTGATTGCGGAACAGCCACCCGGCCATGCGGTCGGACAGGCCCGGCATGGTGCGGCCCAGCGCCGAGATCGCGCGCGCCGCGCCGCCCACGAACATGTCGCGCACGGGATGCTCGGCGGCATGCAGGATCGCCTGCGCCACCTGATCGGCCGCATAGACCGGCGGCGGCAGCTGCGGCTGCACGTCCATGTAGTTGCGCGCATGCGCCGTGTAGCCCGTCGCGACCGCGGCAGGCTTGATCAGCGTGACCGAAATCGGCGCGCCCTCTTCCTGCAACTCCATGCGCAGCGCATCGGTGTAGCCCTTCACGGCGTGCTTGGTCGCCGAGTAGGCGCCCTGCAGCGGGATGGCGCGATCCGAGACCTCGCTGCCGATATTGATCAGCGCGCCGCCACCCTGACTCTTGAGATGACGCACGGCGGTCAGCGAGCCGTACACGACGCCCCAGTAGTTGGTGTCGAACAGCTTGCGCTGATCGGCAAGCGGCACCTGCTCGAGCGTACCGAAGATCGACACGCCGGCGTTGTTGACCCAGGTGTCGACGCGGCCGAACGCGGCCATCGCCTGCTCGAGAATGCGCTCGTGGTCCTGCTCCACGCCCACGTCTGCGGTCACGACGAGCGCCTTGCCGCCCTGCGCCTCGATCTCATGGGCCACCGCATTGAGCGCGTCTTCGCCGCGCCCCGCCAGCACCACGCGTGCGCCCCGCGACGCCGCCAGGCGCGCGGTTGCCGCACCGATGCCGCTACCGGCACCCGTGATCACCACCACCTGTTCCTTGAGAGGTTTCAGTCGAATCTTCATATCGCGGCCTCCTGTCGCATTGCTTGGGTCGAACCCGTAATCGCAGCAACTGCTGTTCCTGCTTCATGGCCGGAGGACGGGCGCCGGGGCGTCGCACGCCGCCGGAAAAATATGCCGACGAGGGCTCCAGCCACGGTAAATCAGGCCACTTCTCGATCGCGGAGCGGCCCTCGCGCAATACGCCAATCGCCGCGGCAGCCGCCCCTCACGCCGCCGCCAACACCCCGCGCGCGCTGTCGATGCGGCGCACCTGCACCAGCTTGCGATCCGACAGACGCAATGCACTCAGCATGCCGCCGCTCACGCACGCGGTGTCGACGCAGACAGCGTCGTCGCGCAGCATCAGGCCCAGCGTGGCCCAATGGCCGAACACGGTCGTGACCGCGGGCTCGACGGTACGCCGCGGGATATCGAACCAGGGCCGCGCGTGCGGCGGCCAGAGTCCCGGCGTGGCGCTTGCCTTGAACAACAGTCCGCCGTCCGGGCCGCACAGCCGCATGCGGGTGAGCGCGTTGGCGATGAACGCCACGCGCCGGCGCCCGTGACGATGCCGGAACCAGGTGCCGGGCGTGCGCTGCAGCAGCGCGCTCATGCTGCCGCGCCATCGCGCATCGCGCAGTACCGTCTCCACTTCCTGGGCCAGCAGCGGCACCGACGCGGCATCCCAGCGCGGATACAGCCCGGCATGGGTCAGCAGATACGGGCCCTCGGCATGCGCCAGCGGCCGCTGACGCAGCCAATCGAGCAGCTCTACCGCGTCCGGCGCATCGAGCAAATCCTCGAGGGTGTCCTGGGCGCCTGGCGCCACCGCCCGGCAGGCCAACGCGAGCGCGCGCAGATCGTGATTGCCCAGTACCACAACGGCGCGCTCGCCCAGCGCGCGCACGGTGCGCAAGGTGGCCGCGGATGCCGGTCCGCGATTGACCAGATCGCCGGTGAACCAGAGCCTTGCCCCGGCGTCGCCCGCGAGTTCGGGATGGGCGAGCAGTGCCTGCAGCGTGGCATGACAGCCATGGACATCACCGATCACCCAGGCGTGCGGCGCCGTCATGGACAGGCCTCCGTGGCTGCTATGCGGCGTGTCGAATCGCTCATGGGCGTCCCCTGTTGTTCGACCCCGGATCAGACCAAGCCCCGGATCGGATATGTCCCCTTGACCCGGCAATTGGCGTGCCCGAGCCACGGCAGCGCGGCTTGGCGCGCACGGAAATTCAGCCAGAATTCAGAATTAAATCAGCGGCTTGCCCAGCCCTATGTGGGGAAAACCCGACAGTCGAACGCCGACACAATTCCGCTAATGCGAATCGATAGCATTCCCAGTAAGCTTCGGCCCGCTTTTGTGAAAATTCTCGGATCCTGGAATGCGGCGCGTCCTTCTTTCTGCTTGTCTCCTCAACCCGGCACTCCCGTTGGCCTACGCCAACGAAGCGCCGCCCGCCAACCCCGTCGAGCTGGAGACCGTCAACGTGTATGGCGTGTCCGAGCGCGCCGACGGCCCGGTCCTCGGCTACCGCGCCACCCGGTCGATGAGCGCCACGCGCACCGACACCGCCCTGCACGAAGTGCCGCAATCGATCACGGTCGTGCCGCGCGACGTGGTCGACGACACCAACGCGACCCGTCTGCACGAGGTGCTGGACTACGCGGGCGGCGTGGGCCGGGCGAACAATTTCGGCGGCCAGGGCCTCACCACCTTCACGGTGCGCGGGTTCACGACGGGCGAGTTCTACCGCAACGGCTTTCCGATCAACCGCGGTTATCCCAACGCCCCCGATTCGTACACGATCGAGCGCGTGGAAGTGATTCGCGGCCCCGCCAGCAGCCTGTACGGACGCGGCGATCCCGGCGGCACCTTCAATGTGGTCACCAAGCAGCCCGAGGCGGAATCGCGCGTGACGGTCGGCACGCAGTTCGACAATCACGGCATGCGCCGCGCCACGCTCGACTCGACCGGCGCGCTCAACGAGGACGGCAGCCTCACCTATCGCATCAATGGCCTGGCCGAAGGCGGCGACAGCTTCCGTGACGACGTCAGCACCGAGCGCTATGGCATCTCGCCGGTACTGCGCTGGCAGCCCAGCGGCGCCACCCGCATCACGCTCGAAGCCGATTTCATGCGCAACAATCATCCGCTGGATCGCGGCCTCACCGCGTACGCCAACCAGAGCGGCCGCGCCTCGCGCGACACCAACGTCTGGGAAACGGGCACCGACAACAAGCTGCACAACGACAACAACATGGTGCAGCTGCGTTTCGAGCACGACCTGAACGACGACTGGAAGCTCGGCGGCGGTGCGCAGTGGCTCGACGGCACGCTGCAAGGCAATGCGGTGGAGGCCAACGCCCTGCAGGCGAACGGCCGCACGCTGGGCCGCAACTTCAACTGGCGCAAGCTCGACTGGACCGATCGCGATCTGCAGCTCAACCTCACCGGCAACTTCAGCACCGGCGCGTTGCGTCATACGCTGCTGACCGGCGTGGAGTACGAAGACTACGATTACCGCTCGATCATCCGGCGCTCCGCCGCGGGCGCCAATGCCTATCCGATCGACCTGTTCGATCCGATCCTCGGCCAGCCCCGCCCGGCGCTCACCCGCACCACCACGCACGACAAGGAAAACCTCAAGACCTGGGCCGCCTTCGTGCAGGATCAGGTGGCGCTCACCGAGCGCTTCAAGGTGCTGGCCGGCCTGCGCCTGGAGCGCTTCGAGCACACCTACCATGACCGCCTGCCGGGCGGCCGCAACTGGCGCAGCACCGACACCGCCGTCACGCCGCGTCTGGGCGTGACCTACGACCTGACCGACACCGTGGCCGTGTATGCGAACACGGCGCGCTCCTACAAACCGAACACCGGCGCGGACCGTCAGGGTACCGGCTTCAGCCCCGAAAAGGGCAAATCGTACGAAGTGGGCGCGAAGTGGGAAGCGCTGGATCGTCAGCTCAGCATCGACGCGTCGGTCTATCAGATCGACAAGAAGAACGTGCTGACCGTCGACCCCGTGGACTCGAACTATCGTGTGGCGGCCGGCCAGGTGCGCAGCCGCGGCTTCGACCTGAACGTCGCCGGCAACATCACGCCGCAATGGCGGGTGATCGGTGGCTACTCGTTCGTCGACGCCCGTGTCACGCGCGACAACACGCTGCCCAAGGGCACGCGCCTGGCCAACATTCCGCGCAACACGTTGAGTCTGCTCAACATGTACGAGTTCCACGAAGGTCCGGCACGCGGTCTGGGTCTGGGCGTGGGCGTGCGCTATGTAGACGAGCGCAAAGGCCAGACCGCCGCCACCTCCTACGACATGGGCTCGTACGTGGCCGTGGACCTCTTCAGCTTCTATCAGGTCAACAAGAACCTGCGCGTGAACCTGGACATCACCAACCTGTTCGACCGCAACTACGACGAAGGCGCCTTCAACACCTACGTTTACCCGGGCGCGCCGCGCACCGCGCAACTGGGCATCAGCTACAGCTATTGAGCGGTCGCGGAACAGAAAGCGGTGGCACGTGTGCTCACCGCTTTCTGCACGCAGGCGTCGCTACGGCTTCAGCACGACCTTTACGCAGCCATCGTGTTTATCGCGGAAGGTCTTGTACAGCTCCGGCCCCTCGGCGAGCGGCGCGGTGTGCGTGATGATGAACGACGGATCGATCTCGCCCTCGACGATGCGCGCGAGCAGATCGTCCGTCCAGCGCCGCACGTGCGTCTGGCCCATGCGCCAGGTGAGCCCCTTGTTCATCGACGCGCCGAACGGAATCTTGTCGACCACGCCGCCATAGACGCCCGGAATCGACAACACACCACCCGGCCGGCACACGTAGATCATTTCCCGTAGCACGTGGGGCCGGTCCGTTTCCGCGCCGACCGCCTGTTTGGCACGATCGTAGATCGCATCGAACGAGCCGGCGGCGTGCGCTTCGAGGCCCACCGCGTCGATGCATTTTTCCGGGCCCTTGCCCTGGGTCATTTCGTTGAGACACTCGACCACGCTCTGCTCGTCGAAGTTGATCGTGAGCGCGCCCGCCTGGGCGGCCATCGCGAGCCGCTCCGGCACGCGGTCGATGCAGATCACCTGGCGGGCGCCCTGCAGGATCGCGCTCAGCACGGTCATGAGGCCGACCGGACCGGCGCCCCAGATGGCCACCGTGTCCGTGGGCTTGATCTCGCACTGCGCCGCGGCCTGCCAGCCAGTGGGCAGAATGTCGCCCAGGAACAGCACCTGTTCGTCGGATACGCCGTCGGGCACCTTGATGTGGGTCGTGTCCGCGAACGGCACGCGCACATACTCGGCCTGCCCGCCGGCATAGCCGCCGGTCAGATGGGTGTAGCCGAAGAGGCCAGCCGTCGTGTGGCCGAACATCTTGGCGGCCATGCTGGCGTTGCGGTTGGTGCGTTCGCACACGGAAAAATTACCGACGCGGCACTGATCGCACTCGCCGCAGGTGATGGTGAACGGCACGACGACGCGGTCGCCGACCTTGAGCGCGGTGTTGTCGCGGCCCACCTCCACCACCTCTCCCATGAACTCGTGGCCAAGGATGTCGCCCTTGTGCATCTCGGGCATGAAGCCGTCGAACAAGTGCAGGTCGGAACCGCAGATCGCGCAGGCGCTGACGCGCACGATGGCATCGCGGCCGTGCTCGATCGTGGGGTCGGGAACTGTGTCGTATTGAACGTCGTGCTTGCCCTGCCAGCAGAGTGCTTTCATCGTGATCTCCGGATGGGTTGGCCGCGTGGCGGCCAGTGCGTATCGGGTGGCGCCGCCCGAAGGCGGCGCGGTGATCACAGGGCTGCAACTGCCGTGCCTGTTCACACATTGGCAGGGGGAATGGTGACGACGCGAGCGCGGCGGCGATCGACGCCGCCGCGCTCGTCGCCATGCGGCGTCAAGGCGCCATGGTGCGATCCGACGGAATCTTCTCCGCCTGATCCTGCTCGGCATCGCGCGGGCGATCGTACGCATCGCGGCCCGGCGGGTTACGATGCCCCCCCGCGGGATAACCGGAATTGCTGTCGGGATCGCGGTTGGGCTGACCTTCCGTTGCCTCGTCCGGCGCCGGATCGGCCGACGGATCCACCGGAATCTCTCGCGAGGTGCTGCCGTCGGGTGCGGTGGTCGGGACCTTGCCCTCGGCTTCGAGCTCCTGAATCTTGGCGCCGAGATGTTCGCGTTGTCCTTCGGGTTGGTGTGCCATGGTGGTCTCCTGGAAAGCCTCACATCCAGCAAATGGCGCGCCCGGCACCGGCGGGACACCGCCCCGGTCCCGTCGTGCCCCCTCCCCGTCACCCGTGCCGCTGGCGCGAACGCCCGTTCTTCAGTAACTTTGACGTGCCATTCCCTGCAGCCAGGAAAGAATGACGCACGTTTCCGTCGATTCACACCGGCGGCCCGCATTACCCGGATACCGAACATCATGACCACCGAAATTCTCGATCGCCCGCGGCTGTCGCAACGCCTGAAGGTCGAGACGAATGACCAGCACGAGCGCATGCATCGCCTGATGGAGCGCGCCGCGCCGTTCTCGAGCCGCGAATCGTACGCTCGCTTCGTCGCCGCTCAATACCTGTTCCAGCTCGACGTCGAACACCTGTTCCAGAATGCCGAGGTCCAGGCCGCGGTGCCCGACCTCGACGCGCGCGGCCGCGCATCCGCCTCGCTGGCCGACCTGCGCGACCTGAATGCCGACGTGCCGGTCGACCGTGTCGCCAGCACGGACGTGGCCATGCCCGAAGCGCTGGGCTGGCTGTATGTGTCCGAGGGTTCGACGCTGGGTGCCGCGTTTCTCTTCAAAGAGGCGCAGGCCAACCTGGGGCTGTCGGCCGAATTCGGCGCGCGCAACCTGGCGGCCTACCCCGAAGGCCGCGCTGTCGTGTGGCGCCGGTTCGTCGCCTCGCTCGACGACGAGGCGCTCGACCCGCGCGCGCACGACGCCGTGATCGCCGGCGCCAACGCGGCCTACGATCGCTTCGGCGAGCTGCTCGAGCGACATTTCGCGCTGAGCCGCTGAGGTCGCGGGCCACGCATCGAGGCCGCGCCGGCCGACACCGCCGGCGCGCCGCAGCACCCTGCTGAACCGTCCCCTAAAGTGCCTTGCAGGCCCATCGGACAAGTCCGATAGAGCGCGTACAATACTGGATATATATCCAGCTATTGAACCGCCATGGAACTGCTCACCAAGCTCGAGATCCTGGCCGACGCGGCGAAGTACGACGCCTCGTGCGCCAGCAGCGGCGCGCCCAAGCGCGACTCGCGCGGCCGCGAAGGCCTGGGCGCCAGCACCGGCGCCGGCATCTGTCACAGCTACACGCCCGACGGCCGCTGCGTGTCGCTGCTCAAGATCCTGCTGACGAACTTCTGCCAGTACGACTGCCACTATTGCGTCAACCGGCGCACGAGCAACGTACCGCGCGCGCGATTCCAGCCGAGCGAAGTGGTGGATCTCACGCTCGACTTCTATCGCCGCAACTACATCGACGGGCTGTTCCTGAGCTCGGGCATCATTCGCAATGCCGACTACACCATGGAACAACTGGTGCGCGTGGCGCAGTCGCTGCGCGAGGAACACGCGTTCCGCGGTTATATCCACCTCAAGACCATTCCGGATGCGTCGCCCGAGCTCATCACGCTGGCGGGTGTGTATGCCGACCGCCTGAGCGTGAACATCGAGCTGCCCACCGAGGGCGGGCTGCAGCGGCTCGCGCCCGAAAAGAGCGCGCACACCATCAAGCGGGCCATGGGGTCGATCCGCCTGGCCCAGGAAGAAGCCGAGCACGAGACGCCGGCGAAACCGCGCGCCTCCGAGGCCGCACGCAAGGCGCCGGCCGGCCAAAGCACCCAGATGATCGTGGGCGCCGACGAGGCCGACGACCACACCATTCTGCAGACCGCGCAGACCCTCTATGGCGCCTACAAGCTCAAGCGCGTCTACTACTCGGCCTTCAGCCCCATTCCCGACAGCCCGGCATCCGTGCCGCAGCAACCGCCCCCGCTGCAACGCGAGCATCGGCTCTATCAGGCCGATTTCCTGATGCGCGGCTACGGCTTCCAGGCCGAAGAGCTGCTGCAGGCGGGCGGCAATCTGCCGCTGGACATCGATCCCAAGCTCGCGTGGGCGCTGTCGCATCGCGAGTCTTTTCCGGTGGACCTCAATCGCGCGCCGCAGCGGATGATCGCGCGCGTGCCCGGCATCGGCATGCGCAATGCCGAGCGTCTGGTCGAGTTGCGCCGCATGCGCGCGATCCGCTACCAGGACGTGGCGCGGCTGCGCTGCGCGATGGACAAGGTCAAGCCCTTCATCGTGGTGCAGGATTACAAGCCGCCATTGGCCGAACCTTCGTCGGCGCAACTGCGGCGCGCGCTGGCGCCACCGCCCGAACAGCTGGCGCTGCTATGACCGCACGGCTGCCGGCCACCGTACGCGTCGAGGGCGGCTACCCCGGCTGGCGCGCGCTCGCGCTGCAGGCGCTGGCCGAGCGCCGCGCGCCCGAGAGCCTGTCCTGGGACGAGCGCATCGCCGGCGCCGAGCAGATGCAGATGGCCCTGGACGACGCTCCCAACGCGGACGCGAGCGCCGCCCACCCTGCGCCGTCGCCGTCCACCGTGCGCATCTCCCGCTCCCTGGCCACGCTACTCCAGGAGGCCGCGCACTATCGCTCGCCCGATCGCTGGGGTCTGCTCTATCGCGTGCTGTGGCGCTGGTGCGAAGGAGACCGCTCGGCCGAGTCGGCCGCCGACCCCGATGGTGCGCGGCTGCACGCCATGGCCAAATCGGTGAGGCGCGCCCACCACGACATGATCGCGTACGTGCGCTTTCATCGGCGCGAAGATCCGAATGCGCTCGGCCCCGACGCCCCCACGCCGGCGCTCGCGATGCCCGAGGCACTGCCCTTGCCGCGCTATCTCGCCTGGTACGAGCCCGAGCACGACGTGCTGCATGCCGTGGCCGATCACTTCGCGCGGCGCATGGGCCGCGAAAGCTGGTGGATCGGCACGCCGCAGGGCGCCGCGTTGTGGGACGGACGGACCATGCATTTCAGCGATGCTCCGGCCGACGCCAGCATCGTGCCCATCGGCACCGACCGGATCGAACCGCTCTGGCTGGCCTACTACCAGAGCATATTCAATCCCGCGCGCCTGAACGAAACCGCGTTGCACCAGCACATGCCGGCGCGCTTCTGGAAAGGCCTGCCCGAAGGCCGGCTGATTCCGGGCATGATCGCCGACGCCCGCGCGGGCGCGCGCCGCGTGGGTCAGGCGCAGACGGTGAGCGCGATGCCGGGCAAGGTCGTGGCCGTCGACGCGCAACGCGCCCTGCCCGAGCGTGCCCTGCCCACGACGCTGGATCAATGCCGCCGCTGCGAGCTCTGGCGCCACGCCACGCAGCCCGTGCCGGGTCGGGGTCCCGAGACCGCGCGCGTGATGCTGGTGGGCGAGCAGCCGGGCGACCAGGAGGATCTCGCCGGCCGCGCCTTCGTCGGTCCGGCCGGGCAGGTGCTGGCCGAGGCCATGCGCCGAGCCGGGGCCGAGCCCGACAGCCTCTACCTCACCAATGCGGTAAAACATTTCAAATGGACGGCGCGCGGCAAGCGCCGCATGCACAAGACGCCGGCGCAACAGGAGGTGGATGCCTGTCTGCACTGGCTCGAGGAAGAGCGGGCGCGCGTCCGCCCCGACGTGATCGTGACGCTCGGCGCCACCGCGCTGCATGCGATCCTCGGCCGTCACGCGGCGCTGCAGGAGCACCTGCACACGCCGGTGTGGCTGGGCGACGCGTGGCTGCTACCCACCTGGCACCCCTCCTATGCGTTGCGCGCCACTGGCGAGAACGCGCGCGAGGAAATCACCGCCGCCATCGCGCAGGCCATTGCACGGGCGCAGGCCATGGTGGGCAGCGGCGCGCCCGCACGGGGCCCGGCGTCCGCGTAACCGTGGCACCCCGCCAAGCTTCGTTACACCCTGCCGCAACTCCATCGCCATGAGGTTATACAAACCTTACATACCCCTTAAACCCAGAATGGAGACCGCATGGCCGACGCAGCACGCCACCCCTCACCCCCACAAACGGCCGCGCCGAGTCCCCAGGAAAAATCCCGCGTCAAACCGATTCCGGTCGCCGTGGGCGCCGCGCTGTGCGGCATCTTGTTGATGCTGCCGGCGCCGGAAGGCATGTCACCCGAGGCGTGGCGTCTGTTGGCGGTGGCCGTGCTGATGATCGCGTGGTGGATCACCGAGGCCGTGCCCGTCGCGGTCACTGCCCTGCTGCCGGTGGCGCTGTTCCCGCTGGTGGGCGCCACCACGGCGCGCGAGGCGACCACCCCCTACGGCGACCCCATCATCTTTCTGTTCATGGGCGGCTTCTTCCTCGCGATGGCGATGGAGCGCTGGAACCTGCATCGCCGCATCGCGCTCAATATCGTGTCGCGCACCGGCTCGCAGCAGCATCGCATCGTGGGCGGCTTCATGCTGGCCACCGCGTTCTGTGGCCTGTGGGTGTCGAACACCGCCACCGCCGTGATGATGCTGCCCGTCGCGCTCTCCGTCGCGGGCCTCATCAGCCAGAAGGGCGGATCGTCGAAATTTCCGCTGGCGCTGATGCTGTCGGTGGCCTATGCCGCGTCGATCGGCGGGATCGGCACCCTGATCGGCACGCCGCCGAATGCGCTGCTGGCCGGCGCGCTCAGCCGCACCTATGGCTACGACATCGGCTTCGCGCAGTGGATGATTTTCGGCATGCCCATCATGCTCGTGATGCTGTTCGGCGCCTGGCTGCTGCTCACGCGCGTGTCGATCCGCCTGGACCGCAAGACACTCGAAGGCGCCGACGAACTGTTCCGCTCGCAGCTGGATGAGCTCGGCGCCTGGTCCAAGGCCGAACGCCGCGTGGCCGGCGTCTTCATCGTGACGGCCACGGCGTGGATCTTCCGCAGCGTGCTCGATCAGTACATCCCCGGCCTGTCGGACGCCTCGATCGCGGTGCTCGCCGCCATCGCGCTGTTCGTGATTCCGTCGGGCGAGAAAGATGGCGGCGCACTCGTGAACTGGGCGATGACCAAAAACCTGCCGTGGGGCATCCTCGTGCTGTTCGGCGGCGGCCTGAGCCTGTCGGCCGCGGTGGTCGGCACCGGCCTCGACGAATGGATCGGTGGCCAGCTCGGCGGTTACGCCAGCGCCCTGCCCACGTTCGGCGTGGTCATTCTGGTGGCGCTCGTCGTGCTCGTCATGACCGAGTTCATGTCCAACACCGCCACCGCCGCCACGTTCCTTCCGATCGTGGCGGGTCTGGCGATGAACCTCGGCGAAAACCCGCTGCTGCTGATGGTGCCCGCTACGCTGGCCGCCTCGATGACCTTCATGCTGCCGGTGGCCACGCCGCCGAATGCGCTCGTGTTCAGCTCGGGCTACATCACCATCCCGCAAATGGCGAAGCACGGCTTCCTGATGAATGTGCTGTCGCTGCTCGTGATCACGGGCCTGGGCTACTGGCTGTTGATCACGTTCTTCGGTGCCGTGGCCGGAGAGATGCCCGACTGGGCGCGCAACGCCGCGCCGCAGTAAGCGAGCCCGGGCGACACGGCCTGAACGAAGCGGGCCCCTGCATACCGGATCGGCATCCGGCTCGCAGGGGCCCATTCACATCCTGCGCCCGCGGCGCCTCAGATCAGCGCCTCGCGCACCTTGCGCGATACCCATTCCGCGATGAACACCGTGCCCAGAATGGCCGCGAAGATCACGGTCACCTGCGGCCAGGCCAGCGTGTCGACGGACGCCGCGAGCGGCAGGCCGATCCCGCCCGCCCCCACGATGCCCAGCACGGTGGACTCGCGGATGTTGATGTCCCAGCGATAGACCGTGGTGCTTACCAGCGAAGGCAACACCTGCGGCACCACGCCGTATACCAGCACCTGCGGCGCGGTGGCGCCGGTGGCGGAGATGGCCTCCACCTGCTTGGCGTCGATTTCTTCGATGGCCTCGTACAGCAGCTTGCCGATGAAACCCACCGAGCGCAGCGCGATTGCGATGATGCCTGCCAGCACGCCCGGGCCCACCACCGTGACCAGCAACATGGCCCAGATCAACGAGTTGATCGAGCGCGACGCCACGATGATGCCCAGAGCCAGCGGACGCAGCAGCGCGCGGCTGGGCGTGGTGTTGCGCGCCGCCAGAAAGGCGACCGGCACGGCGATCACGGTGCCGATGGCGGTGCCCAGCGTGGCGATGTTGAGCGTGTCCCAGAGCGGCTGCAGCAGCTGGGGCACATAGCTCCAGCGCGGCGGCCACATGCGCGACACCAGATCCCAGCCCGCCGCCGGCGCATCCGCCGCGAAGGCCCAGATCGTGTTGTCGGACATCTGTTTCCAGCTGACCATGAACACCAGCGCGCCGAACATCCAGAGCAGCCAGTTCCAGCGCTGCGATCCCGGCGCATGACGCCGCCAAAGCGGCGGCGCGGCGTTCACAGGAACCTCCTGCGCACGTGACCGGACAGGTATTCGCACATCATCACGATCGCGATCACCAGCAGCAGAATCGCGGCGGCCGTCTCGAACTCATAGCGGTCGAACGCGGTGTTCAGCGTGGCGCCGATACCGCCGGCGCCCACGATGCCGATGATGGCCGCCTCGCGGAAGTTGATGTCCAGGCGATAGATCGACAGGCCGATCAGACGCGGCATCACCTGCGGCTGCACGGCGTAGACGATCCATTGCGGCCAGGCGGCGCCGGTGGCGCGCACGGCCTCGAGCTGCGAGCGGTCGGCCGTCTCGATCTCTTCGGCGAGCAGCTTGCCCAGAAACCCCATGGAGGCGATGGTCAGCGTGATCATGCCGGCCAGCGGCCCGAAGCCGAACATCTTGACCAGCAGGATGGCGATGATGAGCTCCGGAAACGCCCGCGAGATCGCGATGAAGCCCCGGCACAGCGCATAGATCGGCGCAGGGCTGATATTGCGCGCGGCGCCCAGGCCCACCGGAATGCTCAGCACGATGCCGAGCGCGGTGGCGACCACCGTCATGGCCAGGCTCTCGATCAGCCCTTCGCTGATTTCGCGCCAGCGGCTCACGAAATCCGGCTGGGCGAACGCGGCGACGAAGCGCCAGCCTCGCACCAGCCCTTCGGCCACGCGGTTCCAGTCGACCGCGACCGAGTTGAGCGCGGCATACAGATACAGGCCCGCGAGCAGCCAGAGCAGCGCACGCGTGCGGGCCGAGCGGATGAAAGGCGGCTTGCGCCATTGCAGGGCCGTGCTCATGCGGCGGCCTGTGCAACGCGCAAGGTGTCCACGCGCGGCGGATGGGCCGCGGCGGGCTCGGCCTGCGCCGGCTCGTCCGTGACACCGGCGTCGTGATGCCAGTCTTCCATGCCGTAGATCTCGGTCAGCACCTGCGGCACCAGCCCGGCGGGCGCGCCGTCATAGACCAGCTGACCCTTGCGCAGTCCGACGATGCGGTCGGCGAACTGCGTGGCGAGCGCCACGTCATGGATGTTGATGATGGCCGAGAGACCGCGCTCGCGGCAGATCTCGCAGAGCAGACGCATGATCTGGCGCGAGGTCTTGGGATCGAGACTGGCGGTGGGCTCGTCGACCAGCAGCAGTTGCGGATCCTGCATCAGGGCGCGGGCGATGCCCACGCGCTGGCGCTGCCCGCCCGACAGCGCGTCGGCCCGCTTGTTCTCGAAACCCGCCAGACCGACGCGGTCCAGCAGATAGAACGCCTGCTGCACGTCGGCGGCGGGATAGCGGCGCGCCCAGCTGCGCCAGAAACCCGTATAGCCGAGCCGGCCCGACAGCACGTTCTCCATGACCGTCAGCCGTTCGACCAGCGCGTACTCCTGGAAGATCATGCCGAGCTGACGCCGCGTGCGGCGCAACTCGCGCGCCGACTGCGTGGGCAGGCTCTGACCATTCAGGCGCACGTCACCGCCCGAGGGCTCCACGAGGCGGTTGATACAGCGGATCAAGGTGCTCTTGCCGGCCCCGGACGGGCCGATCAGCGCGAGCACCTGACCGCGCGGCACGCTCAGATCCACGTGGTCGAGCGCGAGATCCCCCGTGGGATAGCGCTTGACCAACTTCTGCAGACTGAGCAGGGGGGCATCGCCCCCCGCGTCGCGCGCGCCGCTCATTGGCAGGTATAGGCCACCTTCATGGCCTGATCGATCTCACGCACCACCGCCCAGTGTTCTTTGTAGGTGATGGGGATGAAGGCTTCCTGCGCCGGCTCGGCCTTGCCGAATTCCTTCAGCAGCTGCGTGCCTTCCCAGTTGAAGGTGAAGAAGGCCTGACGCACCTTCTCGGCCAGCTCGGGCTTGAGGTTGTAGACGTAGCCATAGCCCGTGGTCGGGAACGACTGCGACTTGTAGATGCTGCGGATCTTGGTGTCGTCCACCGCCTTGCGCGCGATCATGCGGTTCATTACCGAGTTGGCCACGGCCGCGGCGTCGTAGTCTTTATTGGCCACGCCGATCACGGAGTTGTCGTGCTTGCCCGAGAACGCGGTCTTGTAGTCCTTGTCGGCCTGCAGGCCGTAGGCGCTGGCCAGCAGCGCCGAGGGGGCCTTGTAGCCGGAGTTCGACGTTTGCGACGTGAAGGCGATGGTCTTGCCCTTCAGGTCTTCGATCTTCTTCGCGCTGCTGTCGGCCGGCACGATGATTTCCATCTCGTAGCCGTAGGCGCCCTGCTTGCTCGCCATCATCGTGAACGGCACGAAGCCGGCGCAGTTGACGGCCAGCGGATTGCTGCCGGTATTGAAGCCGGCCACGTGCAGACGGCCGGCGCGCATGGCTTCGAGCTGGGCTGCGTTGGACTGCACCGGGAAGAACTGCACCTTCTTGCCCGTGGTCTTTTCCATATGGCGCAGGAACTCATCCCACACGCCGCGGTAGACCTCCGGGTCTTCGACCGGCGTGTAGGCGAAGATCAGCGTCGCCGGATCGATCCATTGCTTGGGATCGGTGGGTGCATCGGCGACCATGTCGCCGTTGGCATCGCAGAATTTCTTGTCGAGCGTGCCGCGCTCGCAGTCGGCGGCGCTGGCCGAGGTGGCGGCCAACGAGGCCATGCCGATGAGGGTGAGGCTGAGCAGTTTCTTCATGATCCCCGCGCTTCCTTTTTTGGATAATCCGTGGGATTCTGCGGGGGTTTCGTGACACGTCCATGACGCTACGTCACCGTATCGGCATCCTGTTTCTGTTCCCATGACCGCTCTCCCTCCCGCTCGTGAAGGCTATTGGTACGACGCGACCGACCCGCGCACCGAGCTCGTGCGCGAGGGCGCACGCGTGCGCCGCGCCGCCTCGGGGCCGCCCTGGATCGTGGTCGACCAGCACATCGCCTCCATCACCATCGGCAGCCACTGGCCGGGCCGATTGTGGCGCGTGCGCGTGACCGTGCTGGGCGATATGTCGGGCCTCGTCGCCGAGCCCGGTTATTGGCGCGCAAGCGAGATCGAGCTCATCGACGCGCTGCCGCTGTCGGCGCTGTTCGGCCCGCACGGCGACGCGGTGCTCGACGTGCTCGCCCGCATCGAAAGCCTGTCTGTCGCGCAGGCAACGGCGCTGTCGAACGCGAACGCGCTCGCGCCCGACGCCGAGGCGGCATATGGCCGCGCCTGGGCTCACTGGTCGGAGGGCACGCCCGCATCCGCCGCCACGCCTGCGCAGGATTGGGCTGGCACGCTCGCCGCGTCGTCCCGCGGCGGCGCTGCGCGTTCGCCCGTGCACGGCGGTTTCCTGCTCATTCACGGCCAGCTCTGGAAGCGGGCGCAGGCCATCGGCGGCGCGGATGCGATCCTGCGCACCGAAGACGAAGACGGCGAGATCGAAGAGTCGCTCGCCGCCCCCTGGGACGGCGCCTGCTCGGCGCTGCTGCACGCGGCCATGGCGCGCGGCGCGCCCGGTTTGGTCCCGGCGGCCGACAGCACTACACTCACGCGGGCCTTCGATACCGTCTTCGGCGGCTGACAGTCTGCTGACTGCAGCCGCACGGAGAGGGCGCTACGCGCCGCGGGATCGTGTGCCTTGCGCCGCCTGCCGTGGGCGCGCATGCCTTGATGCAGCCTCGGGCGCTTCTGCTTCGGCGCCTCGAGTTCGACCCGCAGCCCCGACATGTCGCAACCAGACACCTTCAATCTGAAGAAGATCGCCGTTCCGGCGTTCGGCCCTTCCCTGCTTTACGGCATCAGCAACGGCGCCATCCTGCCGGTGGTGGCGCTCACCGCGCACAACGAGGGCGCATCGGTCGCCGTAGCCGGTCTCATCACCGCGCTGATCGGCGTCGGCTCGCTCTTCTCCAACATCCCCTCCGCGCTGCTCACGCAGCGCTACGGCGAGAAGCGCGCGATGGCGGGCGCCGCGCTGCTGAGCGTGACCGGGCTGCTGCTGGTGATCTTCGTGCCGCTGCTGTGGGTGCTCGCGCTGGCGATGCTGATGCAGGGCGTCGCTCAATCGGTGTTCCAACTGGCGCGCCAGAGCTACCTGATCGAGCTCGTGCCGTTCTCGTTCCGCGCCCGTGCGCTGTCGACGCTGGGCGGCACGACACGTATCGGCACGTTCATCGGCCCGTTCGCCGGCGCGGCTTTGATCCACCTGATCGGGCTGGACGGCGCGTACTGGATCGCGATCGCCGCGATGCTCGGTGCGGGCGGCATCGCGCTCGCCGCCCCCGACCTGGACGTGCGGCCGACGGCCGGCGCCGCCACGCCCGCGCTCGGCATGGCGCAGATCGCCCGCGATCATCGCAAGGTCTACGCCACGCTGGGCGTCGGCATCATGCTGATCAGCGCCCTGCGCGCCTCGCGTCAGGTGGTGATCCCCCTCTGGGCCGCCAGCCTCGGCCTCGACGCCGCCACCACATCGCTCATCTACGGGCTCGTGGCAGCGGTGGACATGTCGGTGTTCTATCCGGCGGGCCGCGTCATGGACCGCTACGGCCGCCTGTGGGTCGCGCTGCCCTGCTCGCTCATCATGGGCCTGAGCCTGATGGCGATTCCGCTCACGACCGGGGTGGTGAGCTTCGTGGTGGTGTCGCTGCTGCTGGGCTTTGGCAACGGGATCGGATCCGGCATCGTGATGACCCTGGGCGCCGACGCCGCGCCGGCCGGCGCGCGCACCAAGTTCCTGGGCATCTGGCGCCTGATGGCCGACCTGGGCACCAGCGGCGGCCCGGTGGTGCTCTCCGGGCTGGCCGCCCTCATTTCGCTGGGCGCGGGCTCGGTCGGCGTGGGCCTGCTGGGCCTGATCGCGGCCTCGGTCTTCTGGCGCTGGCTGCCGCCCGGGGCGCACGGCCCCGAGACGGGCAAGCATTGAAGCTCAGCGCATCTGCAGGATGATCACGTCGCTGCTGGCAGGGTCGGTTCGCTCGCGCAGATGCGCCACGTCCTCGGCCGTGACCATGCCACCCGAGTTGCCCCACGCCGTACGCACGAAGCTCAGCACATCGGCGATCTCCCGGTCGTCGAGCTGATTGCGGAACGGCGGCATGCGATAGGCGTCGGGTACGCCGTTGGCCACGATCCGGCCCGAGCCGTTGAGCGTGATGTTGATGGCCGACGCATTCTCACTGGTGAGCGACGAGACCGCCCCCGCCAGGGGCGGGATCCACTGGCCCTGGCCACGTCCGTCCATGCCGTGACAGGCCGCACATTTGGCGGCATAGGTCTGCGCACCCGGGACCTTCAGGCGCTCGGCCGAGGCCAGCGTACGCGTGGTGGTTTCATCGTATTGCCACGGCGTGCCGTCGCGTCCGGGATCGCCGGGCAAGGATTTCAGATAATGCGCCACGGCCTTGAGATCGCCATCGGTCATGAACTGCGTGGAGTTGTTGAACGCATCGGTCATCGATCCATACACCACGGCGTGTTCGTTGCGGCCATGCTTGAGGAAGCGGTAGATATCGTTTTCGCTCCAGCGTCCCAGGCCCGTGTTGTGGTCATTGCGCAAGCTCGGGGCATACCAGCCGTCGAGCAACGCGCCCGACAGGTACATCGGGCTCAGCTCGTCGAGCGCCTGTTCGTTCATCGCCACGCCTCGCGGCGTGTGGCAGCTGCCGCAATGGCCCGCCGCCTGCACGATATACGCGCCCCGGTTCCAGAGCGGTGAGCCGCCGGCCTTGGGCTCGTATACACCCGGTTGGGTGTACACCGCGTTCCAGAGGGCGAGCGGCCAGCGCATGTTCAGCGGCCAGGGAATCTCGCTCGGCGGATTGGGCTGATGCGCGGGCTTCACACCCTGCATGAAATAGGCGTACAGCGCGCGGATGTCGTCGTCGTCCATCTTGGTGTACGACGGATACGGCATTGCCGGATAGAGCCGGCGCCCGCCCGGCGCGACGCCGTGACGTACCGCGCGATCGAAGTCCGCGAGCGTGTAGGCGCCGATCCCCGTTTCACGATCCGGCGTGATGTTGGTGGCGTAGATCGAGCCCAGCGGCGTGGCCATCTCGAGGCCGCCGGCGAACGGCGCCCCGGTGGGCACGCTATGGCAGGCCACGCAATCGCCCAGCCGCGCCACGTACTCGCCTCGGCGGATCATGGCCTCGGCGGCGCTGTCGGGCGAGGCCGCGAGGGCGGGCGACGCGGGTGCCTGGCCCGCGGGCGGCGCCACGGGCGTGCTGGCTTGCGCCGCCTCGCCGTCGAACGACGAGGCCGGGGTGCGTGTCACGAACCACGCCAGGCCTGCCGCCACGCCCGTACAGACCACCAGCGCGACATACCGCTTTTTCAACCGTTTGTTATTCATTGCGTTGGGCATCGCGGGCGGGATCAGGATTTGAAGGTGTGTTGCGAGAACGGCATGCTGCGCAGGCGTTCGCCGGTGAGAGCCGCCACGGCATTGGCCACGGCCGGCGCCACCGCCGGCAGCGGCGGCTCGCCAATGCCGCCCATCTTGGCGCCGCTCTCGATCACGCGCACATGCACGCGCGCCATCTGGGCGGGCGTGAGGATCGGATACAGATCGTAGTTGCGCGCCGCGGGCATGCCGCCCTTGTAGACCGCCTCTTCCACCAGCGCCTGCGACAGGCCGAGCGCCACGGCGCCGTTGACCTGGGCGTCGACGATGGCGGGATTCACGATGCTGCCGGGATCGATGGCCTGCCAGATATCGTGCACCCGCACCTGGCCTTGCGCGATCGACACCTCGGCGATCACGGCGGCCTCTGTGCCGAACGGCGATGCCATGGCGACGCCACGCGCCCGCCGCGAGCCATCGGCCGCGGTATACGGGCCGCGCTTCCAGCCGCCCGAGAGCTCGCCCACGGCGCGCAGCAAGGTGGTCAGGCGGGCGTTGCCCTGCAGCAGATGCAGGCGCAGTTCGTAAGGATCCTTGCCGCCCTTGTCGGCCAGCTCATCCAGAAAGGCCTCGTACATGAAGTCGTTGAGCGAGTTGCCCACCGAGCGCCAATAGCCCAGCATCGCGGGCTGCTTCACGTAGAGCTGCGCCACGCGGCGATTGGCGATTGCGTATTCCTTGTGCGTAAGCCCCTCGAGCGCGGTGGGATCGAGCTTGGCACCGCGTTTGTTGTTGATGCCTTCGGTCGGTCCCTCGGTCACGCTGACCACGTCGAGGGCCACCGGGTTGCCATCCGCATCCAGCGCCCCGCGAAAACGCACCGCGGCCATCGGGCGCAGCGTATCGCGCAGGAACTCTTCTTCGCGGCTCCAGATCAGCTTGACCGGACGGCCCACCGCTTTCGCGAGCGCGATGGCCTGGGGATAGGGATTGGCGGTGTTGTACAGGAAATGCCGGCCAAAGAAGCCGCCCAGGAGCGGGGAATGGATCCGGATCTGTTCGGGGGTCAGCCCGGTGCGCTTGGCCACGTCGGCGCGGAACATATCCGGCGCCTGATTGGGCGCCCACAGGTCGAGCGTGCCGTCGTCGTTGAAGCGCGCCAGCGCCGACGAGGGTTCGAGCTGCGCGTGATTCAGGTATTGGCTGTAATACGTTGCGCTCACAACCGTCTTGGCGGCTTTCAACGCCTCGGCGGCGTTGCCCACCGATTCGGCCTGCTCGCCCTCGCCTGGCTCGTTGGCCAGCCGCTCCTTGAAAGCCGCCGTGGAGAAATCAGCCGGCATGTGACGGCCCTCCGCGCCTTCCGCGGGCTCGATCCACTCGGCCTGCACGGCCTCGGCCGCCCGCTTGGCATCCCACCAGCGCTCGGCCAACACCGCGACCGCGCCCGGCAGGCGGTGCACCGAATGCACGCCCTTCATACCTTCAACCTGCGCTTCGTTGCGCAGCGCGCCGAGAGTCATGCCGAGCCGCGGCGCATGTTGCACGGCGGCATGCAGCATGCCGTCGACCTTCATGTCGATCGTGTAGACCGTCTTGCCCGTGGACTTGTCGTGCGCGTCGAGCCGCGCCACCGGTTTGCCGATCCACCGGAACTGAGCGGGATCGCGCAGCGTGACGCTGGCGGGGTCGGGCACCGGCAGGTCGAGCGCAGCGGGCGCGAGCTCGCCATAGCTCAGGCTGCGGCCGGAGGCGGCGTGCAGGACCTTTCCGGGTTCGGTACTCAGCTCGGCCACCGGGACGCCCAATTTCGCGGACGCAGCCTGCAGCAGCATCTGCCGGGCCAGTGCTCCGAGCCGGCGCATGGCGGCATAGCCGAAGCGTACCGACATGCTGCCACCGGTGATGCGCATGCCGTTCTGCATCACCACGAACTCCTTGCCCGGCGGCGCGCTGTCCACGACGAAGGTGGCCGGATCGGCATCGAGCTCCTCGCCCACGATCTGCGCCATCGCGGTAAAGGTGCCCTGCCCGCCCTCGATGAACGGGCTGAGCAGTCGCACCGTGCTGTCCGGACGGATCTCCAGAAAGGCAGGGACCTGCGTGCCGGGTTCGGCCGCGGCCGCGGCGCCCTGGGCGCGTGCTTTGCCCAGCGGCAGGCCGAAGCCCAGCACCAGGGAGCCGGCGGCGGCGCCCGCCGAGGTCAGCAGGAAGCGGCGGCGAGACACGTTCACGGGTTCCGCCATCGACAGGGCGGCGCCCAGCGGGTCGGCCTCGAGCCAGGGAAGCTTGGACATGGGATGCATCACGCGGCCCCTGACAGATCGTGCACCGCCGCCTTGATGGCGTTGTACGTGCCGCAACGGCAGAGGTTGATCATCGCGGCCTCGATGTCGGCGTCGGTGGGGTTCGGAATCTGCTTGAGCAGCGCCGTGGCCGCCATCACCTGGCCCGACTGGCAATAGCCGCACTGCGGCACCTGATGCTTCACCCAGGCCGCCACCACACGCTTGCCCACCTCGTCATTCTCGATCGCCTCGATGGTGGTGATCTTGCGTCCGGCCATGCCTTCCACCGGCACCACACAGGAGCGCATGGCGACGCCGTCGACCAGCACCGAACAGGCGCCGCACTGCGCGAGACCGCAGCCGTACTTCGTGCCGGTCATGCCCAGCTCGTCGCGAATGACCCACAACAAAGGGGTGTCGGCGTCCGCGGAGACCGCCGTGGTCTTGCCGTTGATATCCAGTTCCATGCTGTTCTTCCTGTGCCTGATTTGGTTTGCCGGAGGTCCGGCGCACACATCGCGCGGCCGACGAGACCGCGCATCATCGATGCTGCGAAAGCTATCACGGCGCACCGCGCCACGACTCCATCAAATCCTGCCGACAGCCCACCACGATAAGACCGTGATCCCATCAGCCGGGATGGCGCAGGGTCTCGATCACCACTTGCATCGCACGCGAGGTTTCCCGCCCGCGCGCATAGAAAAGATGAAAACCCGGGAACGTGCGCCACCACGACTTCAGCACGGGCACCAGCCGGCCGCTGTCGAAGTGCGGCTGCGCCAGATCTTCCGGCACATAGGCCAGGCCATGGCCCGACAGCGCGGCGTTCAGGATCTGATAGATCCCGTTGAAGATGAGGGAGCCATCGACCCGCACATTCATGCTGCGCGTGCCCTTCTTCAGCTCCCATGCATACAGGGTGCCGCGCGTGGGCAGGCGCAGGTTGATGCAGTCGTGCGAGATGAGATCCTGCGGGCTCGCGGGCATCGGCCGCGATGCGAAGTACGCCGGCGCGCCCACGATCACCAGCCGCAGGTCCGGGCCGATACGCACCGCCGACAGATCGTTGGCCAGCACATCGCCCAGGCGCACGCCGAAGTCGTAGCGGCCCCGCACGAGATCGCTCAGCGCGTAATCGGAGTGCATCTCGAGCTTGATCCGGGGATACACGGGCAGCATCGGCGCCAGGCGGGGCCACAGCACCGTGTCGATCACGTGATCGGTTGCCGTGAACCTGATGGTGCCCGAGGGCGTCGCGCCCAGCTCGGCCACGGACCTCAGCTCGGATTCGATGTCGGCGAGCCGCGGCGTCACCGCGCTCAGCAGCCGTGCGCCCGCCTCGGTCACCGAGACGCTGCGCGTCGTGCGCGTCAGGAGCCGTACCCCCAGGCGCTCTTCCATCTTGCGGATGGTGTGGCTCAGCATCGACTGCGACATCCCCAGCTGGGCGGCCGCGCGCGTGAAACTGCGCTCGCGGGCCACCGCGCCCAGTGCAAGCAATTCACTGAATTGGGTTTGCGACATGAGATCCGTCCTTCGCGGGCGCCGGCGCACCACGCCATGCTACTCCGCGTTACGTCAGCTGCCCATCGCGCCATGCTCGCCGGCCAACGCCGCCGCCGGGGCGTCGTGGCCCTGGCGCGCGCGGCGTCCCACCCAATGCGCGAGCACGGCGGCCGTTACCAGCATGAGGGCGCTGGCCGTAAATGTGCCGCGATAGCCGTTCATGTCGTACAGCAGTCCGCCGACCGTCGCGCCGAGCGTAATCGACAGCTGCACGATCGCGACGAGCAACCCGCCGCCCGCCTCCGCGTCATCGGGCAACGTGCGCGCCAGCCAGGTCCACCATCCCACGGGCGCCGCCGTGGCGAGCAAGCCCCACAGACCGGCCAGCAACGCGGTGCCGCCCGCAGAGCCGCCCAGCACCATCAACGCGACCGCGATCACGGCCATCCCCATGGGGATGACGCACAAGGTGCGATAGAGCCCGGGGCCCGACAGATAGCGGCCGATCAGGAACGTGCCAGCGAGGCCGGACGCGCCCAGCAGCAACAGCACCAGCGAAATGCCGGTCACGTCGAGATGCGTGACGGTCTCGAGGAACGGCCGCAGGTACACGAACAGCGCGAACTGGCCCATGAAGAACATGCCCGATGCCAGCATGCCCAGCACCACCATGGGCCGCCGCAGCAGCGCGATGACGCCTCCGGGGCGCGACGGCACGCGGGCCGGAAGGCGGGGCAGCGTCGCCAGGGCCCACAGCAGCGCCACGCCAGCCACGGGCACCACGGCGAAGAAGGCCCAGCGCCAGCCCACGATGCCACCCAGAAAGCTGCCCAGCGGCGCGGCGAGCACGGTGGCGAGCGCATTGCCGCCGTTGAGCACCGCGAGCGCGCGCGGCACCTGCAGCGGTGGCACCAGGCGCATGACGGTGGCGGCCGACATCGACCAGAACCCACCGATCGCCACGCCGATCAACGCTCGGCCCGCCATGAAGGCGAGGTTGTTGGGCGCGAACGCCACGACCGTGCCCGACAGGATCATCAGCAGCATGAGCCCGAGCAGCAGCCTCCTGCGATCCAGTCGGCCGGCCACCGACGAGATGCAAAGACTGGTCACCAGCGCGAACGCACCGGAGATGGCGATCGCCTGGCCGGCCTGGCCCTCGCTGATGCCGAGGTCAGCGGCGATCGGCGTCAGCAGGCTGACCGGCATGAACTCCGAGGCGACGAGCGCGAACGCGCCCAGCGACATGGCGAGGACGGCCCCCCAGGCGGCGTGCCGGCTCGGCGTAGCAGACGAGGCCACCGCTCAGGCCGCCAGCGTTGCGTTGTCGATCACGAAGCGATACTTCACGTCGCCGGCGAGCATGCGCTCATACGCCTCGTTGATCTCATCGGCGCGGATGAGTTCGATGTCGGCGACGATGCCGTGCTCGGCGCAGAAATCCAGCATTTCCTGGGTCTCGGCAATGCCACCGATCATCGAACCCGCCAGCGAGCGGCGTTTCATGATCAGGTTGAACACTTCGGGCGAGGGATGCGGCGTCGCCGGCGCACCCACCAGCGTCAGGGTGGCATCCCGCTTGAGCAGCACGAGGAACGCGTCCAGGTCGTGCGGTGCGGCCACCGTATTGACGATGAGGTCGAAGCTCCTGGCATGCGCCTCCATCTCCTCGACATTGCGCGACACCACCACCTCATCGGCACCCAGCGCGAGCGCATCGGCGCGCTTGGACTCGGAGGTGGTGAACGCCACGACATGCGCGCCCATGGCGTGGGCGAGCTTGATGCCCATGTGGCCCAGCCCGCCGATGCCGACGATACCGACCTTCTTGCCCGGACCCGCGTTCCAGTGGCGCAGCGGCGAATACGTCGTGATGCCGGCGCACAACAGCGGCGCGACCGCCGCAAGCTGCGACTCGGGATGACGGATGCGCAGGGCATAACGCTCGTGCACCACGATCTGCTGCGAGTAGCCGCCCAGCGTCCAGCCCGGCGCATCGGGCGTCGGAAAGTTGTAGGTGCCGATCATGCCGTCGCAATAATTCTCCAGGCCCACGCCGCAGTCGTCGCAATGCTTGCAGCTATCGACGATGCAGCCCACGCCGACGAGGTCGCCCTGCGCGAAGCCGGTTACGTGCGCGCCGACGGCGGCGACGCGGCCCACGATCTCGTGGCCGGGCACGCAGGGAAACAAGGTGCCGGCCCATTCCGCGCGCACCTGGTGCAAGTCGGAATGACACACGCCGCAGTAGGCGATGTCGATCTGGACGTCGTGCGGCCCGACCGGGCGGCGTTCGATGTCCATGGATTCGAGAGGCTGGTCGCCGGCGTGGGCGCCGTAGGCTTTGACGGTCATGAGCGTAGTCCTTGCAGATACAGGCTGTCCGGTGGCGGACGGCAAGGCGCTACTGTAGGCGCTCGGCGGGCGACGAAAAACCCGCATAAAGCGCATGCAACCATGAATGGCGTTGATAAATGGGCCGGCGCTTGCGCTCAGCCGTCTTCCCGCAACGCGGCGACCAGCAGCGCCATCGCGCCCGAGCTCTGGCGCCGGCTGGGGTAGTACAGATGGAATCCAGACCACCGCGGGGCCCAGTCGGCCAGCACGCTGATCAGGTGGCCGGTCTTCACATAGGGCGCGGCAAGTTCCTGCGGCACGTACGACACGCCCAGGCCGGCCACGGCCGCGTCGAAGCAGTCATAGATGCTGTTGTAGGTGAGCTGCCCCTCGACCCGCACGTTCACCTGACGCTTGCCGTTGTCGAACTCCCAGGCCCACAGGCCGCCGTAGGTGGGCAGCCGCAGGTTGATGCAGTTGTGCCGCATCAGGTCTTCGGGCGTCTTGGGCAGGCTGCGCGGCGTGAAGTGCTGCCGGGTCGCGACCACCGCGAAGCGGATGTCCGGGCTGATGCGCACCGCGATCATGTCCTGCGCCACCGATTCGCCCAGGCGCACGCCGGCGTCGAAGTCCGCCGCGGCCAGGTCGGTGAATGCATTGTCGGCCGCAAGCTCTACGCGGATGCCCGGATACTTGGGCAGGAAGGCCTTCAACTTGGGGCTGAGCACCTGGCGGATGGCGTGGTCGGAAGCCGTGATGCGGATCGTGCCGGTGGGGCTCTCGCGCAACTCGGCCAGCGCCGCCAGCTCGGCGTCGATCGCCGTCAGTTGCGGGGCCACCGTGGCGAGCAGGCGCTCGCCCGCGTCGGTCGGGACCACACTGCGCGAATGACGCACCAGCAGCTGCACGCCGAGTTTTTTCTCGAGGCCACGCACCGCGTGGCTCACGGCGGCCTGCGACAGGCCGAGCCGCGCGCCAGCGCGCGTGAAGCTGCGCTCGCGGGCCACGGCGATGAACGCCGTCAGCCCGGCGAACGAATCGCGAAGAATGTCTGTCTGCATGGAAGGATCGAGCGCACAAATGGCTGGCGCCACGATACCAGCGCACGGCCGCGGGCGCGAGGCTTGCTATAACTATGCCTGCAGCAACTCTTTCGGGGCGCAGTCCATGTCTGTCTTCACGTCGAGCCGCTATGCCGCGGTGATTCTTCTCGCGGCCCTGGCCGGCTGTTCGAGCAAGCCCAGCGCGCCCGACGGGCACGGCCAGACACGCGCCGAGGATGGCCGCGTCGCCAACGACTGCGGCTGGTTCCGCAGCCGCTGCATGTTCGAAGGCTCTTATGAATCCGGCGAACGCGCCTACGCCGAGCAGGAAGCGCGCCGGCTCAACCAGGCCGAACTCGAACGGCTGCGCCGCGCCAGCAGCCGCTGACGCCCGCGCCGCTCAGTGTTCCCGGATCAGCGTGGTCGTGAATTCGTAGCGGCCCGCCGGGTGATACGACAGCGACGCCTCCACGATCTGCCCTGCCTGATCCTTGTACTGACGCCGAATGAACAGGCCCGGTGATTCCGCGGCCACCGCGAGCTCGCGCGCCACCGTTGCGGGCAGCGCGCAGGCCGAGATCGTCTGCGCCACGGAGGCGATGCGGCGTCCGTAGTGCGCTTCGATCAGGTCCGACACCAGGCGGTCGGGATGCTCGCGGGCCAGCTTGCGCACGCCCTTGTAATGGGCATCGACATACAGCTCGGTCCAGACCAGCCGCGGCTGGCCTTCGGCGCCACGTGTGGACGAAAACTTCAACCAGCGCGTGCCCGGGCCCACGCCCAGTTGCAGCGCGAGACCGACATCCACCACCACTTCCTGGGTCTGATGAATGGTGCGCGGCGTCTCGGCGGCCAGCTGCACCAGGTCTTCGAGCGAGCCGAGCGACTGGCTGAAGCCTGTCCTGGGCCGCGCGGCGATCACCTCCGTGCCGCTGCCCCGGCGGCGCGCGATCAGGCCCAGGTCCTGCAGCTGGCGCAGCGCGGCGCGCACGGTATGGCGGCTGGCGTCGAATTCCTCGGCCAGGGCATGCTCGGCGGGCAGCAGCGTGCCCACGGGATACACCTCGCTCGCGATCCGTCGCGCCAGTTCTTCCGAGATGCGGGTGTACAGCGTGATGGACATGGCAGGGGGGAAATGGGAGACGGACTCCATTCTATCTGCTGCTCCCACCGGCTCCTCCGCTACGGGTAATCCCCGGCGTTGACGCCGGACCAAGCGCCTGCTTAAATGTACGTACAACTTATTAAGAGCGTACATTTATGCCCATCTCAGTCCTCGAATCGGCCCTGTTCAAAGATATGTTCGGCACCGCCGCGATGCGCGCCGTGTTCGACGATGAGGCCACCGTGCGGCGCTATGTGGACACCGAAGTGGCGCTGGCCCGCGTGCAGGGCCGCCTCGGCGTCATCCCCGCCGCGGCCGCGGCCGCCATCGAAGCGCGCGCCGACGCGGCCGCGATCGACATGGCACGGCTGCGCGACGAGACGGAGATCGTGGGCTATCCCATCCTGCCGCTCGTGCACCAGCTCGCGCACCAGTGCGGCGCCGAGGGCGAATACCTGCACTGGGGCGCCACCACGCAGGACATCATGGATACGGCCACGGTGCTGCAGGTGCGCGACGCGCTGGCCATCATCGACGACGACCTCGCCGCGCTCGACGGCATTCTCGATGCGCTGGCGCTGCGCTATCGCGACGCGCCCATGGCCGGCCGCACCCATCTGCAGCACGCCCTGCCCATCACCTTCGGCTACAAGGCGGCCGTCTGGCTGCTGATGGTGCGACGCCATCGCGAGCGCCTCGAACAACTGCGGCCTCGCGTGCTGATCGGCCAGTTCGGCGGCGCGGCGGGCACCCTCGCGTCGCTGGGCGACGAGGGCCTGGCCGTGCACGCGGCACTCATGCAGGAGCTGGACCTCGGCGCCACGCCGGTCACCTGGCACGTGGCGCGCGACGGCCTGGCCGAAACGGTGCAATTCCTGGCCCTGGTGGCGGGCTCGCTGGGCAAGATCGCCGTGGACATCATGCTGATGATGACCAACGAATTCGCCGAGGCGTTCGAGCCCTTCGTGAAAGGCCGCGGCGCATCCAGCACCATGCCGCAGAAGCGCAATCCGATCTCGTGCGAACTGATGTGGAGCGCCTCCAAGACCGTGCGCCAGCACGCCGGACTGGCGCTCGACGCCATGCTGCAGGACTTCGAGCGCGCCACCGGCCCCTGGCATGTCGAATGGACCGCGGTGCCCGAGGCCTTCGTGCTGACCGCGGGCGCATTGCGCCAGGCGCGTTTCATGTTGGGCGGGCTCGAAGTGGACACCGCCCGCATGAGCCGCAATCTCGACCTCTCGGGCGGCCTCATCGTGGCCGAGGCCGTCATGATGGGCCTCGCGCCGCACATCGGCCGCCAGACCGCGCACGACGTCGTCTATGACGCCTGCCGCGCCGCGGCCACCGCGCGCCGCCGCCTGGCCGACGTGCTGCGCGAGGATCCGCGCGTCACGCAGCGCCTGGACGGCGATGCCATCGAACGCCTGTGCGACCCCGCCAACTATCTCGGCGCGGCCCCCGCCATGGTCGACCGCATGCGCGACCACGCCTACGTTCCCCATTCGCCGGCCTGACCGGCGCCCACCCCACACAGCACAAGAACACACGGAGACAAACCATGAAGAACTGGATGGCGGCACTGACCGTCGCGGGCGCGTTCGCCCTGCCGCTGGGCGCGCAAGCGCAAGACAACTACCCCTCGCGGGCCATCACCTGGATCGTGCCGTTCGCAGCCGGCGGCCCCACGGACGCGATGGCGCGCAACGTGGCCAACCGGGTCGCGCAGGAGCTCAAGCAGACCATCCTGATCGAGAACGTCGGCGGCGCGGGCGGCACCATCGGCGCGGCCAAGGCCGCGAAGTCCACGCCCGACGGCTACACCTTCCTGGTCGGCCACATCGGCTATATGGCCGCCGCGCCTTCGCTGTATGCCCGCCTGCCGTACGACCCGGCGCGCGACTTCCAGGCGGTGTTCCGCTTCCCCGATACGCCGCTGGTGCTGCTGGTCGGCGAAAAATCGCCCTATAAATCCGTGTCCGATCTGATCGCGTTCGGCAAGCAGAACCCCGGCAAGCTCAACTTCAGCAACGCGGGCGTGGGCTCGACCTCGCATCTGGTGGCGGCCATGTTCGCCAGCCAGGCCGGCATGGAGATCACGCCCATCGCCTACAAGGGCGCGGGCCCGGCGCTCAACGACCTGATGGGCAATCAGGTGGACGCCATGTTCGACCAGACCAACACCGCCCTGCCGCAGACCCAGGGCGGCAAGGTGCGCGCGCTCGGTCTCACGTCGAGCGAGCGCATGCCGCAGTTCCCCGAGGTGCCCACGATGGGCGAGAAGGCCATCCCCGGGTTCCAGGTCTCGACCTGGTACGGCCTTTATGCGCCCAAGGGCACGCCCGACGCGGTGGTGCAGACGATGTACCAGGCCTGGCAGAAAGCGCTGCAGGATCAGGCCTTCACGGGGCGCATGAGCGAGCAGGGCATTCAGCTGCTGCAGCCCGCGCAATACGCGCCGGCGGCCTTCCAGCAATTCACGGCCGAAGAGATCCAGCGCTGGGCGCAGGTGATCAAGCAGGCCGGCATCACGCTGCAATAGGATCCCGTCATGCGCGTCGTGCAAGCCGCGGACATCGAGACCAGCATCGCCAGCGCGCTGCAATCGATCAGCCACACCCACCCGGCGGATTTCGTGCAGGCGCTGAAAGCCGCGCATGCACGCGAAACCCGCGACGCGGCGCGCCAGGCCCTGCTGCAGCTGCTGGTCAACAGCAAACTGGCCGCGGCGGCGCGCCGGCCCGTCTGCCAGGACACCGGCGTGGTGCACGTGTATGTGCGCATGGGTATGGACGTGCGCGTCATGCACGATGACGCGGGGCCCACGCCCAGCCTGCAGACGCTGGCCAACCGGGCGGTCGCGCGCGCCTATACCTGTTCCACCAATCCGCTGCGGGCCTCCATCATTCGCGACCCGCTCGGCGCGCGGCGCAACACGCGCGACAACACGCCGGCCATCGTGCAGGTCGAGCTCGTCGAGGGTGAAGACCTGCGGCTCACCGTCGTGGCCAAGGGCGGCGGCGGCGACGTCAAGGCGCGCTATGCCATGCTCAACCCCAGCGACAGCGTGGCGGACTGGGTCGTGGCGCAGCTGCCGGGCATGGGTGCGGGCTGGTGCCCGCCCGGCGTGCTGGGTCTGGGCGTGGGCGGCTCGCCCGAGCAGGCCATGGCGCTCGCCAAACGCGCACTGTTCGCGCCGATCGACATGCCGGCACTGTTCGCGCGCGGCGCCGCCACGCCCGAAGAGGCCCTGCGCGTCGAGGTGCACGACCGGGTCAACGCACTGGGCATCGGTGCGCAGGGCCTGGGCGGCGACACCACCGTGCTCGACGTCAAGGTGGCCACCGCGCCGTCGCATGCCGCGCTGCTGCCGGTGGCGCTCGTGCCCAACTGCGCGGCCACCCGTCATGTCACATTCGACATGCCGCTGGCGGGTCCGGCGCATCTGCCCGAGACCGATCCCGCCGTGTGGGACGGCATCCCCGATGCGCTGCCCGACCGATCGGGCCGGCGCGTGGATCTCGACACGCTCACGCGCGACGACGTCGCGAGCTGGCAGGCCGGCGAAACCCTGTTGTTGTCGGGCAAGCTGCTCACGGGCCGGGATGCCGCGCACAAGCGCATGGCCGACCTGCTCGATCAGGGCCAGCCCTTGCCCGTGCCGCTGCAGGGCCGGGCGCTCTACTACGTCGGCCCCGTGGATCCCGTCGACGGCGAGGCGGTGGGCCCGGCCGGCCCCACCACGGCGACCCGCATGGACAAGTTCATGCCGCAGCTGCTCGCGCGCACCGGTCTGCTGCTGACCATCGGCAAGGCCGAGCGGGGCGCCGAAGCGCGCGCCGCCATCCGCGCGCATGGCGCGCCGTACCTGATCGCCGTGGGCGGCGCGGCCTATCTGGTGGCGCGCAGCGTGCAGGCCGCGCGCGTGGTGGCGTTCGCCGATCTGGGCATGGAAGCGATCTACGAATTCGTGGTGCGGGACATGCCGGTGACCGTGGCGGTGGACGCAGGCGGCCGCTCGCTGCATGCGGTGTTCGAGCTCGTGCCCGAGCCAGGCCGCACCGCCTGAGCTGGCGCGCCGCGCGCCACCCGAAACACGCCGCACCTGCCGCGCGGTACTCGACACACGCCGCGCGGTACTCGATACAAACGGCGAGCGGCGTTGCCGCTCTCCCCATGTGTCAGCGCATCACCAGACCGCCGTCCACGAACAGCACCTGGCCCGTCATGAATCCGCTCCAGTCGGACGCCAGAAACAGCACCGGACCAGCCACGTCTTCGGGGCGGGCGATGCGGCGCAGCGGCGTGGCGGTAATCAACGTTTCGCGGAACGCGGCCTGCGTCTCGCCGCTGGCCTGGGTCGGATAGACGAGGCCGGGCGCCACGCAATTGACGCGGACCCCGTGCGGACCGAGCTCGGCGGCGAGATTACGGCTGAAGGCCACCAGCGCGGCCTTGGCCGTCGTGTAGTCGTGGTACGGCACCACCGGATGCTCGACCAGATTGCTCGCGATGTTCACGATGCAGCCCTGCGCGCGCCGCTTGAAATGCGGCACGGCCGCCTGGCATACGTTGAACGCGGCGCCGACCGCGCCATCGAACTGCGATTGATAGTCGTGCCAGGACAGCGCATCGAACGCGGTGCGGCGGCGCGGATCGAAGGCGTAATGACGCAGCGCGTTGTTGACCACCACGTCCAGCCGCCCCGTTTCCTGCACGATGCTGTCCACCATGGCCTGCACCGCTGGCGCCGAGCCCACGTCGGCCTGCACGGCCCACGCATCGCCACCCAACGCCTGGCATTGCTCGGCCACGGCCTGCGCGGCGCTGGCGTTGCTGAGATAGTTCACGACCACCGTGGCGCCCTCGCGCGCGAAAGCGCGTGCGATCTCGGCGCCGATGCCCCGGCTGGCGCCGGTCACGAGCACGACTTTCCCGGCAAACTTGCGATCCGCGCTCATGTCAGGCTCCCGGCAACAGGCTGGTGTCCACCACGCTGGCCACGTCGATGGGACGCTTGATCAACCCGAGCGCGCGGTAGGCGTCGGCGGCGCGCTGCAGCGCGTCGACATCGAAGGTGCCCAGCGGCCGCGCTACGCCGCCCGCGCCCGGCGAGGCCAGGCTCGAGGCATTGCGCAGCTTGATCACTTCGAGGTTGATGGCGCGGTCGGTACCGTCGATGGCGCGCTTGCCGGCCAGCGTGGCGGCTTCCTCGGGGTTCGCGATCATCCAGGCGGCGCTGTCGCGATAGCCTTTCAGGAACGCGCGCAGCAACGCGGTGCGCTCCTTCAGCACCGACTCGCGCACGACGAACAGATCGCTCGAGACGTTGATCACGTCGCGCACTTCCATCACATCGACCTCGCCCAATCCGCGGCGCCGGCCCACCGCGAGGCCGGTGTCCGTGGCGGCGGTCGCGTCGACCTGGCCCTGCAGGAGCGGCGCGAAATTCAGCACGCCGGTCACCACGATCTCGACATCGGCTTCGGTCAGCCCCGCCTGATGCAACATCACGAGCAGATTCTGGCGCGTCCCGCTGGCCAGGCTGTACACGCCGATGCGCTTGCCCTTGAGGTCGGCCGGCCGCCGGATGTTGGCGGACTTGAGCGACACTACGTTGAAGACGTTCTGCGGATAGATGTCGTAGATGGCGCGCAGCGGCTCGCCCTTGTCGAGCGCGGCGAACAGCGAGCCCGGGTCGGTGAAGGCCACATCCGCCTGCCCGCTGAGGATGTTGCGGATGGCGTCGCCCCCGCCCGCGCCGGGCAGGTAGACGAGCTCCACGCCCTGCGCCTTGAAGAAGCCCTTGTCGGGCTCGGCGAGCAGGTTGGTGATCTCCGCGATCGGCTTGCTCCAGCCGGCCAGCGTGATCCTGCCGCTGGCGGCGCCCTGCGCGCGCGCCAGCGGACCGAAGGCGGCGAGCCCGGCCAGGCCGGCGGCGGCGCCCAGCAGGGCACGGCGTTGAAGAGACGGCAGCATGGTGAGCGTCCTGGTTGATGTCATGGTTGATCGGTATAGGGGCGCAGCAGGCGGCGTTCGAGCCACAGCGTGGCCTGATAGCAAACCAGGCCGATGACGGCGATGGCGGTGAGCGCGGCGAACATGAGCGGCGTGTCCATCATGCCCTGCGCGGCGATGATCACCGCGCCCAGGCCGCGGCTCGCGCCGATGAACTCGCCGACCACCGCCCCCACCAGCGCGAGCACCACGGCCACGCGCAGCCCGGCCAGAATGCCGGGCAGGCCGGCGGGCAGCTTCAGGCGCAGCAGTGTCTGGGTGCGCGACGCGCCCAGCATGCCAAAGAGCTGCAAGCGATTGGAGTCGACCTGCCGGAGACTGGTCAGGGTGTTTTCCATCAGCGGAAAGAAGCAGATCAGCGCGGTCATCACCACGGTGGGAGCCATGCCGAACCCGAACCACAGCACGAAGAGCGGCGCGAGCGCCAGCTTGGGCACCACCTGACTCACGATCACATAGGGCTTGAGCACGCGGTCGAGCAACGCCGACTCGGCCAGCGCGACGCCGATCACCAACCCGGCCGCAGCGCCGAGCGCAAGGCCGAGCAACATCTCGGCCACGGTCGTGCCGATATGCGGCCAGAGGTAGCCCGAGGCCAGCGTGTTCCAGAGCGTGGCCGCCACGGCCGACGGCGCGGGCAGCACCAGGGCCGAAATGCCGGTCTGCCGCACCACGGCCTCCCAGATGCCAACGAGCGCGACGAGCAGCGCGAGCGACATCAGGCGCGCGCTGGCGCGGCGGCCACGTAACAAGCGGCTCATGCCGTACCTCCGGTCATGGCGTCGTAGACGCGCGCGCAGCAGGCATTGAAGGGCGCGCCATGCCGCATCGACGGGTGGCGAGGCGAGTGCAGGTCGACGCCGATGTCGGCGACCAGCCTGCCGCGATGCATCACGCCGACGCGATCGCCGAGGTAAACCGCCTCGCCGATATCGTGGGTGACGAACAGCACCGTCGTGCTGCGCAGCCGGCACATGCGCAGCAGGTCATCCTGCAGCTCGCCGCGCGTGATGGCATCCAGGGCCGCGAAGGGTTCGTCGAGCAACAGCAGCGCCGGCTCGAGAATCAGCGCGCGCGCGAGCGCCACGCGGCTCTGCTGGCCGCCGGAAAGCTGGCGCGGATAGCGTCGTGCATGGTCGGCCAGGCCCAGCATCGCGAGCAGGTCCTGCGCGCGCGAGAGGTCGTCGGCGCCGGGTCGGCGCTGCAGCGATACCGGCAGCAGCACGTTATCGATCACGCGATGCCAGTCCAGCAAGGTGGGCGCCTGGAACACATACCCCAGTTGCGGCCCCGGCGCGGCGGCGCTGCCGTCGGCCTGCACGACGCGGCCGCGCTGCGGCGCGAGCAGGCCGGCAGCCAGCTTGAGCAGCGTGGTCTTGCCGCAGCCGCTGCGGCCCACCAGGGTGTGAAAGCCGCCCTCCTCCAGCCGCCAGTCCACGCCGTCGACGATGGCCGGACTGCCCGGGTAGGCATAGACGGCCTGCCGGATATCCAGAAAGGGCGGCGGCGCCGGGTGTGCGGGTTCAGGGTTCATACGAAGCGTAGGGCTCGGCGGCGGCTTCGGCGGACGATTCGATCTCCGTCATGCGCACCAGGTCCAGCAGGTTGAAGCGTCCGTCGTGATGCCAGCCCGCCTCCGGCACGCTCATGGCGCCGAGCGCGCTGATGCGGGTGACGCCCGCGGCGCCGAGCCGCTCGGCCAATGCGTACAGCTCGTGCGGCGCGGCGGCGACGCCGGCGGTCTGCAGATATCGGGCCAGGCCCGCGACGGCGTCCACCGCCTGATCCAGCGTATCGATCGCGGCGACCACGATCGTGCGTTGCAGGGCGGTCGGCGCCAGCGCCGGCGCGCGATCGGTGTAGGCCACGTTCCAGGCCGCGCCGGGGTCGCCGATCAGTCCGTCGTCCGCCCCCGCGCGCGCGGGCTGCCATTCGATCGCCTGACGCCACTTGGCCACGCCCGCCGACTCGTCGAGATCGAGCGCGCGCCGCGGAAAGCGGCGCTGCAGATTGGCCAGCTCGGCGGCCACATAGGCCGCGAAATCGCGCGGCGACACTTCGCCGCCCCGCTGAACATAGAACACATGCGGCGAGTAGCAGCCCTGCTGGTCGTAGCGCATCACATCCCACGCGGCCCGGCGCGCGAGCGCGGGCGCCTGCAAGGCATCGAGCGCCTGCGCGCTGACCACGCCGAAGCCCAGCTTGTGGCCGTGCGCCAGAAAGCGCGTGGTCACGGGCAGGCGTTGCTGGATGGCCTGCAGCGCAGCGTTGCCGCCATAGGCCACCACCGTGTCGGCCTGCGCGTAGAGTGCTTCGGCATCTTCGCCGCCCGCGCCCCGCCACCACACCACCGCGAGGCAGTCGGCCAGCGGCGGATGCACCTCGGCCAGCACGCGCGCGAACCAGCCGGCGAAGAGCGGTTCGGCGGTGGGCAGCTTGCCGACGTTGCCGGCCTTCACGAGCAGGCCGCACACCAGGCTCCAGAGCGCCAGCGCCGGCACGTTGCCCGCCCAGCTGTGCACCAGCAGATCGGGCCCGTAGGCCCGCACGGCGCCGCCCTTGGCCGCCGGCTGAAAGCCGTCGAGCACCTTGGGGTTGGCGAAATCCTCGGCCACGAACCGGTGCAGCTGCGGGGCGCGAAACGTCCTGAGAAAGCCGGTCAGGCCCAGACGCACCATTTCGGCGTCGTAGCCACTCACCCGCGGCAACAGCGCATCGGCGTCGCGCCGGACGGGATCGTGCGGGTCGAGCAGGCGCGCGACCGCGCGATCGATCACGGCGATGATGTCGGACACGCTCATCGTCTTGAGGTGGCGCGCGGCCGCCGCGCGCACGCGCGCCGCCAGCGCGGTCATCTGCGCGGCCGTGAGCACCGGCACCGCCACCTCGACGCGATCCACGCCTTCGCCGAACGGCAGGATCTGCCATTGGACGTCGGCGGCCGCCAGGCCGGGCAGGTAGCCCGCCTCGATCCGGCGCGGCGTCATGGCGCGGCCGAGCGGATGAATTCTTCGACCGCGAGCGAGCAGCCCTTGGCCTGCGCCCCTTCGGCGCGGCCCAGCAACAGGAAGCCGCCGTCGGCCGGCTCGCCCACGTCTTCGGTCAGGATCGTGCTCACCGAATTGAAGTTGCCCAGGTCGCAATGCGCCAGGATGCCGCGCTCGCCGGCAGGCACGGTCTGGCCCGTGGCAGGATCGACCAGACGCGAGCGGATCCAGTGCGGGCCGGATTTCACCGAGGGCACCGTGGCATTGCCGTTGTCGTAGAACTGCGTGCTGAGCTCGGTCATGCCATACATGTTGATGCAGCGCGCACGCGGCACCCCGAGCAGCTCCGACAGCGCCGCATAGAACGCATCCAGCGGCAGCTCGCGCGACTGGCCCTTGTAGCCGCCCGTGTCGAAGAGCAGGCTGCCCGGCGGCAGGCGGAACGAGCGGCCCTCGCTGCGCAGCGCGTCGATCACGTGCACGAAGCTATAGCTGGCGCCCAGCAGGGCGTAAGGCTCGCCCTCGCGCTCGGCCTGCTCGAGGCGCTGCCACAGGCCGGCCAGGTCGATCCCTTGCGGCGACATGAAATAGCGGCTGTCGGGCGTGCCGAATTCGGATTTGGCCAGCGCCAGATAATGCGCCAGCGACGAGTTCGGCATGGCGATCTCGTCGGGAAACAGAATGCCCATGGGCAGGCGCGGCACGCCCTGCATCACGCGCACGGCAAAGTTGCGCGTCATCGACAGGTCGTACACATCGAGCCGCGGATGAAAATGCTTGCCCCGGGTGTCGGCGCGGGTGGTACCGCTCGTCATGAAGACACGCTCGCCGGGCACGGACGGCTCGCAGCGCAGCTCCATGGCCTTGAAGGCGTCGATCGGCACGGCGGGAATGTCGCTCCAGGTCTTGACGGTGCGCACCGTGGCGCCGCGACGCTGGCAGAAGCTGCGGTAGGCGGGGTTGGCGCCGTACTGATACGCGAACAGGCGCAGCGCGAGCGCGTCGAACTGGGCGTCGGTGCAGCCGTCCTGGGCAATGAATTCGAGGATGTCCGCCTCGGGCGGTGCGATCGGGCTCATGGGCTTTCGTGTTCCTGTGAAAGCTCCGAAGCCCGCCCCTGGCGGCCCGCTGCGGCGCGGCCTGTTGAGGTCGATGCTCTTCTTACGCCGGTATGAGCCGGTTCAAGTTCGCGGGTCTGAATCTCAGCACTGGCGTGCACCCCGGAGCAACAGCCAGTTTACCCCGTCGGCGCGCCCGGCATCGCCTGCTTACGGATGATGCAGAACGGCGGGCCGCCGTAGCGGGATTTACGTCTGCTTGCCTTGGACACCAATCGGCCCCTTTTTCTTCCCGCCCGCCTGACATATGGTTGAAATCACCTGCCACAGGGGCAGACCCGATACCGCCCTCCGGAGCGCACCATGGCCGAAAACGCCGCCTCGAACGACAAAAAAGAATCCGCGGAAGAACTGACCGAGAAGCTGCCGTCCAAGGCCGCCGCGGTCCACGAGATCATTCGCAAAGAAGGCGAGAAGGAGATGCGGCGCGACTTCTTCGCCCTGTTCTGGTCCGCCATCGCTGGCGGCCTGATCATGAGCACCTCGATGCTGGGCCGCGGCGTGCTGCAGGCTTACCTGCCCGACGCGCCCTGGGCGATTCTGATCGAGGCGATGGGCTACACCCTGGGCTTCATCTTCGTGATCACGGCGGGTCAGCAGCTCTTCACCGAGAACACCATCACGCCGGTGCTGCCCTTCATGTCGCAGCCGACCTGGCTCAAGCTCATCAAGCTGCTGCGGCTGTGGGGCACGGTGATGCTGGGCAATTTCGTGGGCGGCCTGATCGCCGCCGCGGTGTTCGCCTACCTGCCGATGTTCTCGCCCGAGGTCGACAAGGAGTTTCTGGCGATGGGCCACCACCTGCTCGAGGTGCCCAATGACAAGTCGTTCGCGACCGCCGTGCTGGCGGGCTGGCTGATCGCCCTGCTGGTGTGGATGATCCACGCGGTCGAGACCGGCCGCGTGCTGCTCATCTTCCTGATCACCTACCTGATGGGCATCTCCGACGTGGCCCACGTGGTGGTCGGCACGATCGAGGTCACGTATTTGGTGCTGCTGGGCGAAGCCACGATTTCGGAAAGCCTGTCGCGCTTCGTGCTGCCCACCCTGCTCGGCAACATCGTGGGCGGCACCTTCATTTTCGCCCTCATCAGCCACGCCCAGGTGCGCGCCGACGTGGGCCTGGACGTGCCGCCGACGGACGACGAGCCCAAGGCGATCGAGCGCGCGGGGAAGCTGGTCGATTGACCGGCCGGGGCGGCAGGTCCGCCCCCGGGGCGAAACGCGAGCGCGCCGCAACGGGACGGCCGCGCGGCGAGTGGGCGGCGGACGCTCAGGCGCGCCGCCCTGCCCCGATCACTGTTGGGGCTTCTGCTGCATCGGCTTGACCGACACCGTGCGCAGGCCGTTGGCCTTCCAGGCTTCGATACCGCCGCGATACCAGTAGGTAGGCCAGCCCAGCGTGGCGGCGCGCAGCGCCGCGTTGTAGCTGGTGCGGTCGTTCATGCCCGCGCCGAAGAACACCAGCGTGGCGTTGCGGTCGCCGCCGCTCTGCTTGGTCAGCCAACCGTCGAGCGCGCTCTGCAGGGAGTCACGCACGCTGCCGTCCGAGCCCGCGTCGATCAACGAATAAGACTGCGGAATCGTCTCGAGCAGGCCGCTCGTGTCCACCATGATGAGCTTGCGGTCGTTCTGGATCATGTCCGCCACCTCGGAGGTGCGCACGACCTTGGCGTTGTAATGCTTGTTCGGCGTCGGCCCCTTGTACGGCGAGGTGAACAGCAGCGCGCTGGGCGGCACGCCGCGATCCTCGAGCTCGTTGAAGGCATTGGCGGGCGGGTTGCCCGGCGCGGTGCTGCCCTGACGCGGCGCCGGCGGGGCGGAGGTCTGCTGGCGGCCCGGCGCGGCGCCGGTCCGGTCCACCACCTCGCCGTTCACGGTGCCCATCTCGATGTCCGAAATCATGACGGCCAGGTGCTCGATCAGCTCGTAGCACATGGTGATCGAGCCTTCGCGCGGGCTGTACCAGGCGTTGAGCTTGCCGCAGTCCTTGAACGTGACATTGATCGGGCGCGGCAGCACATAGGTCTTGCCGAGGTTCTGGATGTTGTCGGTCAGCGCCTTGGCGAGCGTGCCGCCATAGAAGTTGCCGATCTTGCGCGACGAGGGCTCGAACGTCACGTTCACCGGCGCGCCGGGCGCGTTGGCCGGCTGCTGGCCGTCGGGTTCCCAGGTGCCGACGCGGGTGTGCGGCGCCAGGATCCGGCGCCAGGCGCGGTTCTGTTTGTTGAACTCGTCGATGCAGCGCGCCTTGGTGCGATCCTCGAATTTCACGCTCTGCGCGAGCGATTCGAAGGCCTCGGGATTGCCGCCATACATGATGCAGAACATGTTGCGGAAGCGCTTGAGGTCGCCCGTATGCTCGTCCTGCCAGGGCGAGGTCGAGCCCTTGGCCTCGCCGATCTTGCCGCTGTAATACCACTGCAGGGCGGCATACGTGGCCGAACCGCGCGCGATCTCGTCGAGCTCGCGATCGCCGGACGGGTACATGCTGGGCTCGACGATGCGCAGGGCCGAATAGATATCCACGGCGTCTTCTTCGGCGCCGGTCGCCGGCAGCTCGAGCTCGCCGATCAGCGCGTGGCCGAATTCGTGCATGAAGATGCTGCGCATCAGGCCCAGATACACCGAGACCACGCGCACCGTATCGCCACCGAAGCGGGGGTAAGGGCCCTCGCCCGGCAGCACGTTGTCGCTGTCGGGCGAACGTCGGCGCGGCGGCTCGGCGGCCGGCTGCTGCCGGGGCGCCTGCTGCGCGCCGCCCCCGCGCGAAGGCTGGCCCTGGGGCTGCGCGTCGGCGGGCCGGTCGAGCACGTTGTTGGCAATGCCGAAGTCCGCGATGCCGAACGTGCCCACGTCGTAGGCCATGATGCCCAGCTCCGAGTTCATCGCCGGCTCGTCGGCAATGTCGCCCACCTTCTGGCCATTCAGGATGAAACGGGCCGCGCCATCGGCCTCGATCAGGCGGATGCGATCGGAGCCGTCGAGCTTGGCGAGGTTGGGCACGGTAGCGATGTTCTTGCGCGACTGACCGTTCACACAGAACAGATGGGTGTTCTTGTCGGCCGTGATCTCGAGCAGGCAGATCGCCTTGTTGGCGCGGTTGGTGAGCGCCAGGCCGATGGCGGCCTTCGGGCTCTGCGAGCGCACCACGACGTTCACGTCGGTGATGCGTCCGCCGCTGGGCGCGGGCCCCGCCTGCAGGTAGAGCGTCTGTTCGCTGCCGGACTTGTTGGCGTTGTAGAGCGTGAACCAGCCGTCCTGCACGCTGGCGGTCCAGCCTTGCGTCATTTGCTGGCGCACGGCCCCGGCCAGCGGACCGAGTTGCTGTTCAAACTCGGCATGCGCGGGAAACGCGCAGACTCCGAGGGCCAGAAGCAGGGCGACGCCACGTAAATGCATCCGAATTCTCTTTTTAGGCTGTGTAGCTCGATACAAACATGTCGACATGAAGCGCGGGCTTCAGCGGTACTGGCGGGCGCCTGCCCGGGCTGACTCGCCGGACGGCGCGCGGGCCGGGACATGGAAGGGTGAAATATATCCGTCCGAAAGTCAGGCAAATGCTTCAAATGTTAATAATCCATACCAAAACAACAAGCGGCTTGACGCCACGCCAAAACGCCCCGGTTGCGCGTGCAACCGCCGGGTTCCGGCGCGGGATTCCGCGTGTCGGAACGCCCTTTCGAATTCGCACATGCCCGGTGACAGACTGCAAAGGTCGAGATGCCGAAGCCACCTATGATGCGGCGGACCCGGACACTCCACCTCGAAGGAACACGGCATGGTCTTTTTTCGTCGCCTCGCGCTCGAACCCTTCATCAAGGCGCATCCGCCGCACCGGTCCAATCGACCGGCGCCGGCCGATCTGCTGGCCGCCTACGAAGGCAGACTGCCCGCCAGCCTGCTCGAGCTGTGGCGCAAGAAGGGATTGGGGTTCTACGGCGAATGGCAGCTGGCCCTGATCGATCCGCGGATCTGGCAGCCGGTGCTCGACCGCTGGCTGGTGTCGCCGCGCCCCACGCTCGAACGCATTCCGATCGGGCTGACGCCCCTGGGCGTGCTGCTCTATTACCGCAAGCTCACCGAGACCGACGAGGACGTGGCCTATATCGACCCGGTCTCCAAGGAAAGCGGCGATCTGGTCTGGAGCCTGGACGTGTTCTTCAATAAATTCCTGCTCGACGCGGAGGATCTGGATCTGCTGATCGAAGCGGACATGGTACGCACGGCGCGGCAAGAATGCGGGCCGCTCGCGCCCGGCGAGGTCTACGAGATCGACCAGATGCATCTCACGATGCAGATGTTCCGCGCCGAGAAGACCGACGCGCTCGAGCTGCATCGGCGGCTGCGCGACGCCGTCGACCCGCCTCAGCCCAAGGACACGCCGCCAGAAACGGTCCAGGACGCCGTGCCGGTGGCGCATCGCGCCGAGTTCGCCGCCGATGCGGCCGCCGCGCCGGATCGGAACGACGGCGTGACCGGCCTGTACATGTCGACCTACATCGACTGGCATCGCATGCTGTCGCTCACCCCCGATGGCCGTTATCGCCTGCTGTTCTGGCGCATCCACCACAAGACCTTCGAGCGCGGCGACATCCGTGTCTATCAAGGCAGCTACACCGCTCAGCGCGCCGAGGACGGCGCCGAAACGGTGTCGCTGGACATCCGGCTGCGGCGTGACTCGCACGGCAGCGATGCCAACGACAGCGATCTCACCTTCATGCGGTCGGGCGACCAGGCCCTGTTGCTGCGCGACGACGAGTTCGGCGACATGGCGGAAGCCATCACCAATCGCGGCCTGATGGGCCGCAGCGAGTACTACTTCCGGCGTGTGCGGCTCGATCAGCCCTTCGAGAAGGAGCCCAGCGACGGCCGCGAGGCGTTTCCGGTCGATGACCTGCCGCCGGCGCTGCGCAAGCGCGTGCAGGCCGAGCCGCTCGTGACCCGCATCGTGCACGTGGCGGACATCAATCCGGACGAAGAAGACGACGGCTGCGGCACCGTGATGTGCACGCTGGACCTGGGCCAGGACGACGGGCTGCGCATGAACATGCCGCTGTTCTCGCCCGAGGGCAGCGGGCGGGGGCTGCATGGCTGGGTCTGGACGATGCGTCCGAAGGCCTGCGAAGCGGGCATCAAGTACCGCCGTGGCGCGGACGGCGCGATCGAACACGGCCCGGTCGCGGGCGATGTGCTGACCTCGCGCGCGCCGGGCCGCTGACACGGCGTCGCCCCGCAGGTGTTCCTCGGGGCGACGTGCGTCCGTCTACATCAGGCCGGCATCATCACCAGCGTGTTGCTCGCGTCGGGTTGCAGCACCCACTTCTGCGCCGTGCCGGCCTGGCCCGGCGCGGGGGTGGTCCGAAACACCGAGACCGCCTGACGCAACTGTGCGGCATGACCGGCCAGCTCTTCGGTCGCGGCAGCCGACTCTTCGACCAATGCGGCGTTCTGCTGACTGATCGCGTCCATCTGCGTCACCGCGACGTTGACCTGTTCGATGCCCAGCGTCTGCTCTTGCGACGCGATGGCCACGCCGTTGGAAATGGCGGCCACCTCGGCCACGGAGTCCACCACGCGCTGCATTCCCAGGCCGGCCTGCTCGACCAGCGCGCTGCCATGGCTCACGACCTCGGCCGACTCGCTGATCACCTGCCTGATCTCCTTGCCCGCCTGGGCACTGCGGTGTGCCAGCGTCCGCACTTCGGCGGCGACCACCGCGAAGCCGCGGCCATGTTCCCCGGCGCGCGCCGCTTCGACCGCGGCGTTGAGGGCCAGCAGATTGGTCTGGAACGACACATGTTCGACGATGGAAACGGCTTGCGCCACGGTGGCGAAGCAGGCTTCGATCTTGCCCATGGCCTCGACCACCTGCGCCACGGACACGCCGGCTTCCCGGGCCGTGTCGGCACACACCCGCGCGAGCTCGCTGCCGACGCGCGAACTATCGTTGTTCTGGCGCACGGTGGCGGTCAGTTGCTCCATGCTGGCGGCCGACTCTTCGAGCGAGGCGGCCTGTTCTTCCGTGCGCCGCGAGAGGTCGACATTGCCTTCGGCGATCTGGCTGGCCGAGTCGGCGATCGAAATCGCCGAGCCCTGAATGGTGGTCACGATGCCGACCAGCTGCCGGCGCATCGCCTCCAGCGACGCCATCAGGCTGTCGGGATTGCGGCCATCGCTCTGCAACGTGTGCGTGAGGTCGCCGGCGGCGATCATGCGTGCAAACGTCTGCGCCTGAACGGGCTCGCCGCCAAGCTGGCGCAGGATGCTGCGGGCGATCAGAAACGACGCCGCCACGCCCAGGCACAACGCGGCCACGGACACCGACAGGATCATGGCGCGCAGCGTCGACGAGAGGCTTTGCGCCTCCGCGATCACCACCTCGTTGAGCTGCGTTTCGAGGTTGGCCAATTCGGTGAGCCGCGGAATCCAGACGTCCTGCATCGGCTTGAGCTCGCTCAGCAAGGTCGGATGCGCGCGCGCCGGGTCGCCGGACATCAGATCGTGCATCAACTCATCCAGCCGCGGCCCGATCGCCTTCTGATCGGCGATCACCTCGCGCAACAGCGCGCGCTCGGGCTCGGTGGTGGAGGCGTAACGGCGGAACTCATCGCTCAGCCGGTCGCGCAGCGTATCGTAGAGCAGGCCGTCCTCCACGAAAGCCGCCTGCGCCGCCTTGCGTTCGGCGGGATCGCGGCTGATGGCGACACTGCGCACCGCGATGGCGCGACGCAGTGTCGCGGCACGCATCGCGAGCGCGAGCTGCTGCTGCGTGTTGTTGACGACGGTGATCTCGTGCAGGCTGCCGGTCAGTGCGGAGATGGCGTAGAGCCCGCCACCCGCGATGGCCAGCATGGCCGCGATCAAAAATCCAAATCCCACCGCCAGACGGGTGGACACCTTCCTGTTTTCCAGCTTCATGCGCAGACTCCTTGTTGGTCTTAGACAAGGTCCGGACATGCAGGATAGGAACGGCGAGATCGACAGCGCGATCGAGCGCCTGCTATGCAGTGTTCTACTACAACTCCGGGCCACGGTTACAAATTAATTCGAGGCCCAAGGTCTGTTATGTAGAAGAACTTCTAATTCAACGAGCGCAGGAGGCCGCGTTTGCGTAATCGCAGCCAGACAGGCAGACACCTGACGCAAAAGCGGGACGGCGCCCTGCTGACGCTCAGCGCCGCTTGCCCAGCAGCATTGCCACGCCGAACAGACCGCCCAGCGCACCGACGGCCGCCAGCATCACGCTGGGCTCCGCCAGCCGCAGCGCCATCGTCATCACCGCGCCACCGAGCGCGATGATCAGCAGGCCCACCAGCCTGCCGCGCCACGAGCCGTAGAAGTAGGTCTGGCGTGCGCCGTGACCGGCGCCGGGCTGGCGCGTCTGCCAGGCCGCCAGGCCCGCCTGAAACTCGCGCAACAGGCGCTCTCTGTTGGGCGCATCGATGGCGCCGACCAGCAGCGTGGGCTTGCCCGGCCGGGCGAGCTTGAGATAGTCGTCGGCGCTCCAGCTGCCGATTTCCGAAAACAGCACCGGGCCACGGCGCGAGAAGCTCAGGCCCTCGGCGTCGATGCGGGCTTCGTTGCTGGTCGGAAATCCCTGGAATGCCACGACTGGCGGCACGATCAAACAAACGATCGCCACGCCGATCGCCCACAGCGGTTGCTGCAGGCCGAACAGCAGGCCGAGGAACGCCGCCGATGCGATCAACAGCCCGATCGGCACCGACCACTGGTGCCAGCGCGTATAGGCCTTGACCTTGATACCCTGCATCATCGCGTACGTTCCTCAGTCCTTGGCGGTAATGAAATTGGCGCCGCCCCCACCGGTGGGCACCGACACGACTTCCGGCATCCGCTCCGCGTCGGGCCAATACTCAACCTTGAGCACCGCGCCGTTGAACACGTCATCGTCCACCAGCAACTCGGCCTTCAGCACGGCATAGCCCTCATTCTCCGTGAAGTCCACGGCGGGGTCGAAGGGCTCGGTCACGAACTCGACGGGGGCGCTGCGGTCTTCGCGCAGCCACTGCCAGCCGCGCGCCCAGCCGGGTTTCTCACCCATGCCCCTGACGTAATCGTCGATCTTGTCCAGCACGCCGTCGCGCGCCGGTGCGGCCGAGACCGTCTGCTGCGACGGAGGCCTGGGCTGCAGGTCGGGATCCTGCGACAGGCGCGAGGCCCGGCTGGCCACCACTTCGGATCGCCCGGGGCCGGTGAACTTCAAGCTGTAGGCATAATCGCTGCCCTTGCCGTAGCCCGGCAGCACGAGCTCGAGCACGACGCGATCGCGGCCCACGAATTCGCCCTGCATGAAGCCGCGCCATTCAAGATTGGCCTTCACGCCGAACACGGCCATGTTGAACGACTCGATCTCGTGCTCGCGCGATTCGAACACCGGACGATCCTCGTCGGCCTCCTGATACTTGGCGCTGCGAAAACGCGAGCGCGTGTACCAGATCTCCAGATCGGTTTCTTTGGCCGAGTCGCCCCAGAACTTGAAGTACAGGCCGATGGCGAGCGCGGCGAGACCGATCACGATCCAGCCCCACACGGGAATGCCCAGCAGCACGGTGCCCGCCTGCGTGAGCGCGACCAGCGTACCCGCCGCGCCGGAGCCGGCCACCACGCCCGCCGCCGTGAGCGCGCCACCCACGCCGATTACCGCGGCCGCCACGCCCGACAGGCCCGACAGCGTCAGGAAGAACGACGAGGCCAGATAGGCGTTGCCCGCCTCGTAATTCTTGACGTCGTACTGGTCGATCGCATCGAGCGCGCTGTTCACGCCGTCGGTGAGCGTGGCGGCGGCCGCGAAGGCCGCGCCCGCGGTACGCAGCGCCGCCAGCCGCATGCTCAGGCGCAGATTCATGGTGAGAAGCGAGTTCTGCGTGACGCGCGCGCCCACCCCGCCCGCGATCACCTCGCTGACCAGCGCGCCCACGCCCAGCACGCCAGACACGATGCCGAAGATGGCCTTGCGCTGCTCGGTGTTGTCTTTCTTCTCCAGCGATTTGTTCAGGTCATTGACCGAGGAGTTGAGCGCAAGCAGCGTCAGCACGCCGCCCGCGGCGGAGCTTGCTCCGTCAAGGCTCTTGGCCCAACGCACCAGACCGCCCAGCGGCGAGGGCGTGTGCACGCTCGGCACCGGCAACGATCCCGGCAGCGCAGTGCCAGGCGGCCGGTGGACCAGCGGACCGCCGGGCGGCGAGGCGCCGGCGGGCGAGCTCGACGGCGCGGCTGCGGGCCCCGGGCGAGCCGCGATCTGCTCGGGAACGAGATACGTGAACTGCACCTCGCTCGTCGTCTCGATGTGCGATCCCATCCAACTCGCCGTCATCGGATTCGACGCGAAGTAACCCTCTGTGGGCGGCGCTATCGAGATCGAGTAGTTCAAGGTTCCGAAGGTGATCTGGTGCATCTCGGAAATGAACCGTGGCACCGTGGTCGAGTGCGTCTGCACCGACAGCACGATGTCCAGCCGATACGCCATGGTGGCCGCGACCCGCGTGTAGATGCGCCCGTTGAGCGGCCGCGTCGCGGTCGTGGTGTAGCGCAACAGTTGCGTGGACACGAACCGGCCAACGATGGCCGTGGTTGGCCGCACCGTGGCGGTGGCCGCAGCCGCGGCCCCGCTGCCGCGACGGTCCTGCATCCACTGCTTGAACGAGGAGCAGAAGTTGCGGATGTCATTGGCGCGGTCCAGCACGAATTTCGTCGTGACCTCCTTCTTGAGGAACTCCAGCAGCTTGTCGTCGTTGTTCGCCAGCGCGCGCCACATCGCGCGGTACTTGCCGTAGACGTTTTCTTCCTTGAGCACGGCGTCGATCGCGCCATGCTCCACCGTCACCGCGCCGGCGCCATCCACGCTCAGCGCAAAATCCTCTTCGAGGCGTGCGCCGGTCTGCGAGTCGACCGGGCTATAGGTATCGAGCGCGAGCCAGAAACGGTCGCGGCCGAACCACCAGCCCCAATCGTCGGCCGCGCCCTCGATGGGCTGACGGAACTTCTCGATCTCGGCCTTGTTCTTGGTGAGCACGTCGGTGACACGGCTGAGATCGAGGCGATCCGACATGCGCCGGTACTCGTCCGTGCCGGGGCGCGTCTGCTTGCGCACGCCGTCGATCAGCTCGGCGGAGCTGACGTCCCACATGCGCTCCGGGTCGAGGTGATAGGCCGCGAGTTCGGCCATGTTCTTGTTGCGCCAGGTGGAGATGTCGGCCAGGATGCCCACCGGATCCGGCAGCGCCAGCATGATGCCGCCCTTGGGCGAGAGCGCATGCATCTTGGCCGCCATCTCGGCCGCGCGCCCGCCGAAACCCATCGCACCCGGCGTGAGCGTGTTCTCGAACAACTTGCGCGCCGTCGCGGCGTCACGAAACTCGATGGAATGATCCTGCAGCTGCTTGCCGTCTTCGTTCACGCGGCAGCCCGTTTCGCGATCGGGATGGCCACCGCCATGGACCGCCTTGGCGTCCACGGCCACCATCACCTTCTCGCGCCAGGCCTTGTCGCGCGCCAGCTCCTTGCGGATGTCTTCGGTCCACCACACGCGCGAGTAGCCCACCCACACCGGCCGATTCGCTCGCTCCGGCCGTGCGATGTTGATCAGCGCGGCTTCCAGGCCATGGCCTTCGCGCGTGCAGGTGAACGTGGGCTCTTCCGACGGACGCGCGGCGTCGTCCACCTCCACTTCCTTGAACTGACCGCCCGCGGTGGCGGCGAATGCGCGCCAGCCATAGGTGCGCCGCGGATCCCAGACGAACACATAGCCCGCGGTGATGGCGCGCAGCATGTAGGCGCCGCCCCGCATCGTCTTGTGATAGAGCTCGGGCGACATGTACACGCCGTCGGGCAGATCGTTGCGCCCCTCGGGCACGTAGCTCACGCGCATCGGCAGAATGGGCAGGCCGGGCCGGCCGCAGAACTTGCCCTTGCAGGGCAGGTTTTCGTACTCGTTGCTCATGCTCGCAATCCCTCCGGCATGCGCGCCTCCTGCGCGAATGCCTGCCAATCCTCGTCATCCATGTCGCGCGCGGCGTGACGCAGCCGTCCGCCCTCCTCGCGCACTTCCTCGATCAGCGCAAGCAGCGACGGCGCGCGTTCGATCGGCGCATCCAGCACCACCCGCCATGCGGCGAACAGACTCAGGTCTTCGTCGTCGGCCAGCGCCAATGCCGCGCCCCGGTCGAGCGCCTGGCGCACCGGCTCGAGCACCTCGGGCACGCAGCGCAGGCCCTCGGAATTGAGTCGTTGCAGCACCGCGTTGATACAGCCCAGGCGGTTCAGGCGGGCCCAGTCCGGCAGCGCCTCCTGCATCGGGCCCACGCTGTCCGGCAGCGCGTGCCAATGGGCGAAGGCATCCACATACATCCATACCGTTCCGGCGATCCAGCTCGCCGGCGTGGCGCCGGCATACAGCTCGCGCTGGAACTGCGTGCTGCGCGGATCCCAGTAACGAAACATTCGCACCCGGCCCTGCGCGTCGCGCAGCCGGCCGCGCAGCACCATCCGCCGCGCCACTTCGGCGAGCGGCAGATCGGTGGCGAGCCACGCGGCCATGCTGCGCGGACGGCGGCTCGCGGGCGCCGCCCGCATCGCCTCGGCGATCGCCAGGCGCACGCTGGCGTTGACAACACGCTCGTGGCGCTCTTCATCGGGCACCTCCACGAGCCACAGCGGAGCGCGTGACGCGCCCTGCGAAATGAGTTCGACCTGGCGCCGCGTGAGGCCCTCGGCCTCGAAGTAGTCGCCGAGCGGGTCGTCGAGCGTGGTGTCGCACAGCAGCAGCAGGCGCCGGCTGCCGCGCCTGTCCAGCACGGCACGCATGCCCGCGATGGCGGCCTCGAGGCGCGCTTCGGCCGAAGGAAACGCGTGCGCCGCGCTCATGCTGCCAACGCGCCGCTGCCGGCCGCGTCCTCGAGCGCCGCGCCGCAGCCCTCCAGCGCGCCCTGGGGCGGAGCCTCGGGGCCCGCGCCGCTTTGCGGCCCGACCCAGCTATGCACGCCCGCGCGCAGCTCCACTTTGCCCGGCGCGTGCAGCTGGATGCCTCCGCCTTCGATGCGCATGTAGGCGCCCGCCGCCGTCGCCAGCACGCTCTTGGACGCGGTGGCTTCCACGCTGGCCTGCGCCGACGCGATCGTCACGGCCTTCTCGGCGATCAGGCGCATGCGCGCCTTCTGGCTTTGCAGCCGCAATGCGCCGCCGGCCGCGTGCAGGCGAATACCCTTTTCGGGCACCGCGCCGCCGCTGCCGCCCAGGCCCATCGTAAAGAGCAACACGCCCTGCGCGACCGACACGGCCATGTTGGCGCCCGCGGCCCAGTTCACGTCGGGCGCGATCTGCGTCAGGTTGGCCCCGGCGACCGCGTAGGCGTTCTTGGGGGTGTACTGGCCGATGCCCTTGGGCGCGCTCACTTGAATGTGGGGCGTCGTGTAGGCGGCCACCGACGTGCCGTCTTCCGTCTGCGTGCCTTCGGCCACCTGCCGCACGGCCTCCAGCTCTTTCAGGGCGCGCGGCTTGGCGCTGTCGTCCTGCAGAATGGCTTCCTGGCGCACGGCATTCTCGGCCAGCTCGGCAGCCTGCGTCGACGCGGCTTCCATCTGCCGGATCGCTTCCGCGCTATCGAGGAAACTGCCCGCGGCGCCCTCGCGCCGGTCGGCGCTGATCAACAGACCCGCGCCACCGCGCAAGGCCACCGCCTCCTGCGTGGCCAGCTCCGCGCCATGGCCCAGATCCGACAGGCGCTCGTTATCGCGCTGCTGCTTCAGGTGGCCCAGGCTCAAACGCGTGTCGGCCTGCGTGGTGGCCGCGCTCAGGCGCGACTGACCGGGCGAATCATCCTGCACCAGCTGGTTATAGCCGCCCATGCCCTGGCCGCTGTCGGCCAGCGCCTGGGTCTTGAAGCCGGACAGCACCGCGTTGTGCGCGTGCGCCTCTTCGCTGCCGGCGAACCAGGCCGGCGCGTTGCCGGTGGCGTTCGCCGCGCCGCCCTGCACCTGATTGTTGGCCGCATTCTCCGCGCCGGCGCCGTTGTAGAGCGCTCCGACCACGACGGGCCGGTCGATGTCGCCATGCAGGAACTGCACCAGCACCTCCTGGCCGACACGCGGCACGAAGTGCCCGCCCCAGTCCGCACCCGCGACCGGCTCGGCCACGCGCACCCAGGTGCCCAGCTTGTCGCCGGCGGGCGCGTTGTCGTCTCCCGCGGGATGCTTCTGGCGATTGCTCGACGCGCTGCCGCGCTGCCAATGGAACTGCACCTTGATGCGGTGATCGCGATCGGTGTGCACGGGGTCGTTCGAGCCGACCACGAGCGCCGTCTGCGCACCGTGCACGGTGGGACGCGGATGCAGCCGCGCGCCGTGACCGTCGTGCGTGCTCGGCCGATACTCCACCTTGGAAGCGATGGCCTCGAAGCGATTGCGATAGAACTCGGCGTCGGTCAGCGCGGACTCTCCCGCGGCGCCCAGCGCCTGCTCGACGGCGAGGCCAAGGGACTCGTCGAAGTTGTTGCGGGCCTCGTGCTGGATCGACAGCACGACAAACTCGCTGCCCTCACCCTGCGAGGGCGAGAAGTGATCGACCAGCGTGAAGCGCTGTCCGGCCGCCAGCGACCGGACCGTGCCCTCGCCTTGATAGACGGAACGGCCCACGCGTTGCGCGGCCAGCGCATTGTGGGCCAGGCGATCGCCCTGGTCGCTGTCCTCGTACATGTACTGGCCGGGGTAGTCCACATCGGCCAGATCGATGCTGTTGGGCAGCTTGTCCTCGGCCTGGGCGCTCACCTTGCGCGCCACCATGGCCCGATAGTCCCAGCTCGCGAGCTCCACCGCATTGGTGCGCCAGGCGCGCGCCTGGCGCCACGATTGAATCGTGTCTTCCGTTTCGGTGGCGTCGGCGCGCTGAAACTTCACCGACTCCTGCGGTCCGGCCACGAAGGCGCCGTTGTGATCCGCGATCACCACGGTGTGCGTGCCCGGCGCGTCTTCCGCGGGCTCGTGCTCCACCCAGTAATACAGGCCTTCTTCGGCCAGCAGCCGCTCCACGAACGCGAAGTCGGTCTCGCGATACTGGATGGTGAGGCTGCGCTTGCCGTAGACCGCCCTGTCCTTGACCTCCCAACGCCATTGGGGCGCGACGGCGCCGTTCCCGTTGTAGTCGCCGAACACGCTGTCGATGATCTCGATCACCGACACGTCCTGGAACACGAAGCTGTCACGGCGCTGGCGCAGCAGCGCCAGCCACGGCTCGATGCGCAGCCGGTAGCGCGCGAAGCCGCCATTGGCGCCTTCGAAGCGCGCCTGCGACACCAGCCCGCACCATGCCCGTTTGTCGTCCTTGCCCAGGGCGGTTTGCAGCAGGAGCTGGGCCGGCTGACCCAGCAGCGATTTCAACGGAACGTGCGCGTCGTCCGACAGCGCCGTGACCTCGATCGCGAAGCCTCCGCCCGAAAGCCGCTCCGAGCCGCTCAGGCGCTCGGCTAGCAGCGTGTCGCGGCCCAGCGGGGTCGACAGGGTGAGCAGGCGGTCGGCCTGGGTGTAGCCGGCCGAGAGTTCGATAGCCATGACGGCGTCTCCTGGCGTCAGGTCATGCGGTAGCGGAACTCACCGTTCTTGCCGGCGCTCACGCGGATCTTCGCGATGGCCTCGCCCTGCGCCATGCGGCCCAGCACGTGCTCGGCAATTTCCGGGAGCAGCGTTCCGTTGAGAATATGGTCGACGTTGCGTGCGCCGGTATCGACCTCGGTGCAACGCGCCAGCACGGCCTCGACCAGGGCATCGTCCCACTCGAACGCCGCGCGGTGCGTGGTCTCGACGCGGCGCGCGATGCGGCCGAGCTTGAGCGCGATGATGCGCACCAGCGCGTCGTCGTCCACCGGGTAGTAGGCGATCGTCTTCATGCGGCCCAGGAAGGCGGGCTTGAACGCCTTGTACAGCTGCGGCAGCAGCAGCTCGGCCAGCTGATCCGGCGTGGGCCGCTCCTCGGCGGGCTTGTTGAGGCAGGCCTGCATGATGGCCGACGAGCCCACGTTCGAGGTCAGGATGATGAGCGTATTGCGGAAATCGATCTCGCGGCCCTCGGCGTCGTCCATCACGCCTTTGTCGAAGACCTGGAAGAACAGCTCCAGCACGTCGGGGTGGGCCTTCTCGATCTCGTCGAGCAGCACCACGCTGTATGGCTGACGGCGCACGGCCTCGGTGAGCACACCGCCCTCGCCATAGCCGACGTATCCGGGCGGCGATCCCTTGAGTCCCGAGATGCTGTGGGCCTCCTGGTACTCGCTCATGTTGATGGTGACCAGCTTGCGCTCGCCGCCGTACAGAATGTCGGCCAGCGCCAGCGCGGTCTCGGTCTTGCCCACGCCGGACGGGCCGACGAAGAGGAACACGCCCTTGGGTTTGTCCGGATCTTCCAGGCCCGCGCGCGCGGTGCGCACGCGTTGCGCGATCGCGTGCAGCGCGTGGTCCTGGCCGATCACGCGTTCGGCGAGCATGGGCTGCAATTCCAGCACGGTCCGAATCTCGTCGTTCACCATGCGGCCCAGCGGGATGCCGGTCCAGGCGGACACGATCTCGGCCACCACCTGCGCATCGACGCAGGCCGGCACCAGCGGATTTTCGCCCTGCAACGCGCGCAGTTCGTCCTGCAGGCCGGCCAGGCGCTGCTGCTCGGGCGTGAGGACCGGCGGCGCGGCCTTGCGCTTGCTCGTCGGGGCCGGTGCGGCGGCGCCCTCGCCCGTGGCGGCCGCGTCGCCCGCCTCGAGTTCGGTGCGCAGCGCGTGAATGCGCGTCACCAGATCGCTTTCAGCGGCATGCCGCGCCTCGGCCTCGGCCAGCGACGCTTCGACCGCGCTGATCTCCTGGACGAGCTCGCCGAGACGTGCGGCAGGTGCGCCGGCGGCGGCTTCACGCTGCAAGGCGGACTGCTCCGCGCGCAGACGCGTGAGGCGGTGACGCGCATCGTCGATGAGCGCCGGCGTCGCGCTGCGGCCGAGCGCCACGCGGGCGCACGCCGTGTCGAGCACGCTGACGGCCTTGTCCGGCAGTTGGCGTCCGGTGATGTAGCGGTGCGACAGACGGGCCGCGGCCTGGATCGCCTCGTCGAGCACGCGCACACCGAAGTGTTGTTCCATCAGGGGCGCCATGCCGCGCAGCATCGCGGCGGCCAGCACCTCGTCGGGCTCCTCGACCTTCACGACCTGGAAGCGGCGCGCCAGCGCGGCGTCTTTCTCGAAGTACTTCTTGTACTCGCTCCAGGTGGTGGCGGCGATGGTGCGCAACTCGCCACGGGCCAGCGCCGGCTTGAGCAGATTGGCGGCGTCGTTCTGCCCCGCCTGACCACCCGCGCCGATCATCGTATGCGCTTCATCGATGAACAGAATGATCGGCGTGGGGCTCTTCTTCACCTCGTCGATCACGTTCTTCAGGCGGTTCTCGAACTCCCCCTTCACGCTTGCGCCGGCCTGCAGCAGGCCCATGTCGAGCACGCGCAGCGTCACGCCGGCCAGCGCGGGCGGCACGTCTTCGGCCACGATGCGCAGCGCCAGGCCTTCGACCACCGCCGTCTTGCCCACGCCGGCCTCGCCCGTCAGGATGGGATTGTTCTGGCGGCGCCGCGTCAGGATGTCGATCATCTGGCGGATCTCGGCATCACGGCCGATCACCGGATCGATCTTGCCTTCGCGGGCGCGCTCGGTGAGGTTGGTGGTGTACTGATCCAGCGCGGGCGTCTGCGACAGCCCCGGGGCGGGCACGCCATCGGCGGGTGCCGCCGCGTCGGCCAGGCCCACGCTCTGGCCCGCTTCTTCCGAGCCTTCGGTCATCGCCGCGAAATCCCGCTTGAGCTCGTCGAGCCGGAACGACTCGAACAGCGTCGAGCCGCGCTTCGCGAGCTGGGCCAGATCGGGCTCCACCAGCAGCGCGAGCAGCAGATGTCCCGACCGGATGCGCGTGGTCTGCGTATCCAGCGAGGCGATCAGCCAGGCCTGCTCGAACAGCGTGGGCAGATGCGGCGAGAAAACCGGCGTGCGCGTGTTGCCGTTCTTGAAGCGGCCGATCTCGGCCTTCAGATCCGCTTCCAGCGTATCGGTCGGAATCCGGCAACGCCGCGCGATGACGGCCACGTCGCTCGCCGGCTGCTCGAGCAGCGCGACGAACAAGTGTTCGAGATCGACCTCGTAGTTGCCCTGAGCCATACACAGGCTGGCGGCGCGTTCGGCCGCCTTGCGGCAGGTCTGGTTCAGCTTTCCGATCAGGGTTTTCAGCGGGGTTGCCATGAATCGTCAGGGTCTCGGATCAGTGAATGGTATGCAGCTCGTAGCTGGCGTCGTCGCGGTCTTCGGTGGCCGGCTCGGTGGCGAGGAACGAGTTCCAGCCCAGGCGCACCTCGGCGCCTTCGCCGAGCGTGCTCGGTCCCACGGCCTCGCGCGCCAGGATCAGGCGCACCTCGTACTCGAAGGTGAGGCCGCCGAACATCGTCAGCAGCTTCTCGAGCGCCTGCGCGCGGGCGCCGCCGGGCAGAAAATCGGTATAGGCCTGACGAGACAGCGGGCCGATCCACAGGCGGATGCGCAGGTCGCGCTGCCAGATGCGGTCGCCCGCCAGCGCCGACACGCCGAGCACGGCGCCCGGCTGGCCGAGATAGGTGCGGTTCTGCGGCGGCACGTTGTACCAGCGGCCCACGAACTGCTCGACCCGCAGCGGCACGCCGAAGTAGTCGCTCAGCACCCGCTGCAGATAGGGCGCCGACACGGGCCGCTGGCGCGCGGCCGCGGCGTAGTGCGCGATCGATTCGTCGTGCACGACGCCCGCGCCGCTGCGCAGCCGGTCGCGCAGCGCCGGGTGGCCCATGCCGCCCAGTGCCAGCAGAAGCGGCAGGTAATGGTGATCGGCGTCGGTCTCGTGCCGCACCGGCATGCGGTACTTCTTCCACGCCTCGTAGAACAGCGCGGCGGCGCGGTTCGAGAAGATATCGAAAAACGCGCGCGCGCCGCGGTCCCGCCGCACGCTCTCGCGCATCGCGAGCATTTCCGAATAGTGCAGCGGCAGCGCGCCCTGCCCGCCCAGCAGGCCGAAGAACGCCGGGGTGATGTCCACCCGCGAAAGCTTGCCGTCGGCCACCGCGGCCTCGCGCGCCGCCGGGTCGGTCAGCGGCTCGCCCTCGTGGTCGTAGGCCATGGCCTCGACGATCTCGCTCGGCGGGAAGCCCAGGCCGGGCGAGTTCGGAAAGCGCATGCGCGCCGGCACGGTGTTGCGCGACGGGTTGCCCTGCTGCCGCACGAACCAGCGTTCGAGCAACCGCACGGCCTGGAAGAATTCGAAGCGCTGCGGCTCGGCCAGCAGCGCATTCATCACGCTAGGATGGCGTCGCCGTTGCATGGAGGGCACCGTAGAAGTTCTTCCGCGCCGCGGCGCGACAACACGACCAGCTGCACGAAGCTGTTGGCGTGCACGTAGAGTCCGAAGAATCGGTTGATCACCGCCACGAAGGTGTGCAGGCTCGTGCCCACGAAGTGCTCTTCGTTGACCGTCAGGCGGATCTCGATGCCGCGCACGAAGGTCGCGAACGGCTCGCCGGCCATCCAGTGCGTGGCGGGCTTGTAATCCAGGCCCACCAGGCCCTCGATCTGCCGCGCCGCCACCGGCGAGTTCGACAGGTCGTACAGGCGCAGCGTTTCCTTCAACGCGGGCAGGCCGCTCTGCACCAGCGAAAGATGATTGAGCGCCAGATGCGAAATCAGGCGCCAATGCGCCGCGCGGCCCTGCTGGAAGCGCTGGCTGTGCGTGGGCCGGCGCAGCATGCGGATCGCCCGCGCCACGGTGCCGCCCTCCATGAACAGATCTCCGCCGCCCTGCCCCACGGCCAGTTGTGCCGGCAGATCGCGGTTGGTGCAGGTCAGGTCCAGGCTGAGGGTCTCGGTCTGCGGCACGGCCGGATCGAAATCGATGTCGATGATCGAGATCTCGGTTTCGTAGCCAGGGCTGCGCTGCGCCACCGCCGCGTCGCGGCGCATGGTCCAGTAATGGCTGGCATTCTCGGGCGATTCGCCGTGATGCAGCGAATAGAACGGCCGGAACGCCACGACAGACTCACCCTGCGCGTTCTGCCGCACCTGGCGGACGCGGTCGATCGAATAGACCTCGTAGCCAAAGGCGCGGCGCGCATCGGCCACCACCGGATACGACGCGGCGGCGTGGGTCACGCGGATCGGATCGGCGCGCTGATTGAACAGGTTCACGACCGGCGTGCAGCCCAGCCGGATGTTGTCGGCGCTCATCGATTCGAGCAGGCGCGCGGTATTCGAATCGGCGCGCAGCCCGGTCACGGGCAGGTGCAGCGTGAACTGGCGCGCCGTGCCCAGATACGGCCGCAGCGCCGCGAGGTCCACGTCGACGAAATTGAATTTTTCCGAGAACACGAAGTACTCGGCCAGCAGACGGTAGGCCGGATGCGAGCTGGCCGGAAAATCGATCAGCGCATCCTCTTCGGCCAGGCCCACCTGCCCCAGCGGAATGGCCGGCAGCCGGTCCCAGCGGCCGGGCTGCAGCTCGACGTAGGCGGCCGCGGCACGCAGGAAGAGCGCGTCGCGCAGGGCCGCCACGAACGAGGGCTCGCCGTGCAGATAGATGCGCAGGCGATCGACGTTGAGCATGCCGAAGTGCTGATTCTCGCCCTGGCACGCAAACTGGATCGAAAAGCGGCCAGTCACGCCGGTCGGCAGCTTGGCCGTGGCGGGCGCGTTGGCGGTGGACACGAAGGCGGCGTGCGGCACTTCGAGCGGCGCTAGCGTTACGTCGTAGGCCGTGCGGAAGCGGCAGGCCACGCCACGGACCGGATGCGATTTGAGCTCGGTGCCACGCGCGATGCGCACGGGCGCCGTGAGCTGCGCGCCCGCGCCGCCCAGGTCGAACTGCGCCACGCTGCAAGACGGAAACGGCCGCAGATAATGCGGATACATCACCTCGAACAGCGCCTCGGTGAACTCCGGATAGTCGTCGTCGAGCTTTTTGTTGATGCGGGCGCCCAGCAACGCGAACGACTCGATCATGCGCTCGACGTGCGGATCCTCACAGGTCTCGCCGGACAGCCCCAGGCGCGCGGCGATCTTCGGATAGCGTTCCGCGAAATCGCGCGACGAGCTGCGCAGAAAGCCCAGCTCACGCTCGTAATAGGGCAGCAATTCTTCCATCGTTGTCTTCCTGGACGGCGAGTCCACCCGCGGGCTCGCCGTTGTTCTTCTCAGACCATGGCCGGCGTCTTGGCCCAACCCTTGGTCACGGAGTACTGCAGGGTCGACGGCTGCAAGGTCGCGTCGAACGTGACGGGCTCGTGGGCCGGGCCCACATCGAGCATCGCCGTGATCGCGAAATACAGCACCGACGTCGCCCGGCTGTCGACCTGCAGCACGACCCGCACATGGGTCAGCCGCGGTTCGTGCCGCGCGATGGCTTGCTCGAGCGACCGGCAGATGAATTCCCGGTCGTAATGACTGGCCAGGCTGCGGCCCGAAAAGTCGGACAGGCCGTAGGTCAGCACCGAGCGTTGGCAATTCGGATAACGCTTGAGACCCTCTTCGGTGAACACCATGCGGGTGTTCAACAGGGCCTCGATGTCACGTGCCACCGTCTCTTTCATCTCTTCGATGGACAGACGGCGCAGCGCGTAGGGCGATTGGCTCTCGCCCTCGAAGAGCTTGTCGAACAGACTCGGCTCGAACCCTTTCATCGGAACTCCGAATCAAAAAAGACTGCGACCCGGCTCGGGCCGCAGTCCTTCAGCCAGCGTTCGCGATCAGACCGAGTAGGTCTTGTCGTTCTTGGTCAGGCTCCAGGCGCCCTGCGAGTTACCGCCCTGGTTGCCGCCCACCTTCTGCTGCGTGTACTTCCACTGCACCGCGGCGTACTTCAGCGAGAAGATTTCGTGCGGCAGGCCTTCGCTCACGACTTCCGGCGCCACGCGGGCGATGATCACGTACTTCAGTTTGATCTCGAGGTACTTGACGCGGTTGCCGTCGCCGTCGGCGCGCAGGAAATCGATCGTCACTTCATCGAAGGTCGTGCCGCCCGACGCGTGCTGATACAGCAGCGGGCTGACCACGTCGAGATCCTTGGTGAAGATCATCTCGCCATGTTCGGTGCGTTCGGCGGTATGGCCACCCGAGGTCGAGGCCGTGGCCGAGCGCGGCTGGATGATCTCGTGGCGCCAGGAGCTCACTTCGATCCAGTCCGGGTGATCCTTGTCCTGGGATTCCCCCTTGAGCGCGGGGTTGCCGAACTTGACGTAAATGTCCTTCATTGTTGATGACCTCTTTTAATGGATGAGTTTCAGCGCAATGACGATCAGGATTTCTGTGCCTGTGCCGGGAGTTCGGCGACCAAACGCAACGAAATCGAGAGTTCGTCGAGCTGGAAGTGCGGCCGCAGAAACGCCACGGCCCGGAAGACGCCAGGACGTCCAGGGACCTCGGCGACCTGAACCGAGGCTTCGCGCAGCGGAAACTGCGCTTTCTGCTCCTGCGTCGCGTTGTCGTCGAGCAGTACATACTGCGACACCCAGCGATTCAGGAAACTCTCAACGGACTGCGCCGACGCGAAGCTGCCGATCTTGTCGCGCATCATCGCCTTCAGGTAGTGCGCCACGCGCGATACCGAGAAGATGTACTGCAGCTGCGCCGACAACACCGCGTTCGCGTTCGCGCTGTCCGTGTTGTATTTCTTGGCCTTCTGCACCGACTGGGCGCCGAAGAAAGCCGCGTAGTCGGAGTTCTTGCAATGCACCAGCGGAATCAGGCCCAGGTCGCTGAGCTCTTTTTCGCGGCGGTCGGTGATCGCGATTTCGGTCGGGCACTTGAGCGCGATCTCGCCGTCGTCGGTCTTGAAGGTATGGGTCGGCAGGTTCTCGACCAGACCACCGCCTTCCACGCCGCGGATGGCGGCGCACCAGCCGAAGTCGGAGAACGCCGCGGTCAGGCGGGCGCCGAAGGCCCAGGCCGCGTTGCACCAGAGGTACTTCGAGTGATCGGTGCCGTCCACGTCTTCGACGAAGTTGAAGCCCTCGACCGACGTGCCTTCGACCGGGTCGTACGGCAGGCGGCCCAGGAAGCGCGGCATGGTGAGGCCCACGTAGCGCGAGTCTTCCGAATCGCGGAAGCTGCGCCACTTGGTGTATTCCACGGTGTCGAACACCTTGGCCAGATCGCGCGGACGGCCGAGATCGGCGAAGCTGTCCAGGCCCAGCAGCTCGGGCGAGGCCGAGGCGATGAACGGCGCGTGCGCCGCCGCCGCCACGTGCGACATCTGCTCGATGAAGTACATGTCTTCGGGCTGGCGCGTGATCTCGAAATTGCCCAGCAGCGTGCCGAACGGCGAGCCACCGAAGGTGCCGAATTCTTCTTCGTAGACCTTCTTGAACATCAGGCTCTGGTCGAAGTCGATCGCGGTCTGGAAATCGCGCACCAGGTCACGCTTGGTGGCGTTCAGCACCTTGATCTTGAGCATCGGGCTCGTGTCGGTTTCCTGGCAGAGATAGTGCAGGCCACGCCAGGTGCTCTCGAGCTTCTGGAACTCGGGCGCGTGCATCACTTCGCTCAGCTGCGCGGAGATGAGGCGATCGAGCTCGGCGACGCGCGCGTCGAGCATAGCCGACAGGTTGTCGGACACGACGACGGTGCCCTTCATCACTTCACGCACGAGTTCGCCGATGATGTCCTTGGCGCGGTCGTGCTCGGCGCTCGACTTGGCGACGCGGCTCTGATCGACGATCTGGTCCAGCAGGCCGGGCGCGTCGGTGACGGCGGCGGCGCTATTGCTCGCGGCGGCGGTATTACTCATTGCGGCCTCCCTTGTCGGTCTCGCTGGTCAGTTGCTGCAGCTTCTCGGTGCTGGTGAGCACTTCGCCCAGCAGGTCTTCGAGCTTGTCGTTGCCGGCCAGCTTGTTGCGCAGGTCGGCCAGCTTGGTGCGGATGTCCAGCAGCTCGCGCAGCGGATCCACCTGCTGCACGACGGCTTCGGGACGGAAGTCTTCGATCGAGCGGAACTTCAGATCCACACCGAACGAGCCCTGCTCTTCGGTCAGCTGATTCTTCACGCGGTACGCGGCGCGCGGCTCGAGCCCTCGCATCACGTCGTCGAAATTGTCGACGTCGATGTTTACAAACTTGCGATCCTTCAGACGCGGCAGCTCCACTTCGGATTGCGCGCTGAAGTCACCCACCACGCCCACGACGAAGGGCAGTTCCTTCTGTTCGATGGCGTCGCCCTTCTCCACGTCATACGTCAACTGGACGCGCGGCGGACGGACTTTCTGCAGTCGTTTCTGAACGCTTTCTTTCTTGGCCATGAACGGCTCCGTGCAAAGGTCGTGTCTGTCGGGGTCGGCGCGATGCGGGACATCGCGCCGTACAGGTCACTTGTTGAGCAGATCGCCGAAGGGGTTCGGCGTGCGGTTCTGTTGGCCGGCAGGCGGCTGCGCGGCCGGCGTGTTGGCCGCGGGTTGCGACGCGGCGGGTTGAGCTGCGGGCGTGCGGCTGCCGGACGGCGCGGCCGTACCAGCGGAAGGAGCGGCGGCCGGTGTACCGGCGGCCGGCGTACCGGCGGCGGGCGCGCCTGCCGGCGGATTGGCCGGCGGCGGATTCACGCGCGGCGGACGCGGTCCCCGCGGCGGCGGACGGCGGCCCTCGGGGAACAACACATCCTGACCCAGCGTCTCGCGCATGGCGGCGGCCAGCGCGACGGCGTCGGCGCGGGCATTGCCAGCGAGCAGCGTGTCGGCGCGCAGGTCCGCGAGCGATTGCATCGCCACGCGCAGGCCGCCGACGGCACGCACCGTCTTGGCGACGAAGTCCTGCGGATCGCGGTTCAGCGTCTCGTCGGCGGCGACGATCGCCTCACCGTATTTCTGCTGGTCGAATCGAATCTTTGCGATGTAGGACCAGGGCTCACCCTTCGAAGGATTGCGAACGGCAATCTCCTCGAACTGGGCCACCGCCTGGTCCGCCCCCTTCTGCTCGAGCGTCTTCTCGGCGGCGGCGATCGACTTGCGATAGTCGTCATCCGACTGGGGTTGAACGGTGGCGCATCCGGCCATCACAACGACTATGCCGGCGTATACGAGGAGTCGGGACAGAGACATTTTCTGAGCACGTAGCAGGGTTGTAACTAGGGGGCGTATTTCATCAACCTTTTGTTAGTACAGCGCTACAGTGCATTACCCCATGTTACTTGCGTCTATCTTGCACGCATCGTGCTGCGATCTGTATTGCTAAACGCAGTTCCGGTATAAAGGGCCATGTCCAAACATATCCATTTATCTCGCTTCCTCGCAGTTACGTTGTGCCTCGCGGGAACCAGCGTCGTTACGGGGTGTGCGGCCGTTTCGGCGGTCGGTGCCGTGGCCGGGATGGCGGGTAACGCGCTTGAGATGGCGGGCCTGAAAAAGCCCGAAAACGCGCCGATAGAAGTGAAATTGGCCATTCACGCCGGAGAAAATTTGAATGCCAGCAGTGGGCAGGCGATGGCCGCGGTTACAAAAATATACTATCTGAAGAGTCCCGAGGCATTCCAGCGTGCGCCGCTTACGCAATTGATAGACACTGCGCAGGAGAAAGCCGCGCTCGGAGAAACCGTGCTGGGTGCGCGCGAGCTGACGCTCACGCCGGGGCAGCGTTACGAGGTCGTCGAGAAGGTCCCCAAGACCGCCGACTACATCGGTATCGCAGGGCTTTTCTATGCGCCGGCGCCGATGCGATGGAAGTACGTGTTCAAGGTCAAGGACGCCGAAGACACCGGCATCGTGCTGGGTGCGCATGCCTGCGCCCTCACGGTGACCACGGGCAAGCCCACGCTGCCGCCCGGCATCCCTGCCTATGATCCGGCGCGCCTGTCAGGCGTGCAGTGCCCGAGCTGATCGCCTTCGCGCGACCACGCGATCAAGTCCAATAAAAGCAGGCAACACAAGAGAAACCAATAAGAGCGCCATCGTGAGTTACTCAGCCAAAATCCTCTGGGGCGAGGGTCTGTTGCTCCGCCCGCAACACTTCCAGCGTCAAGACGCTTATCACGAAGACCGGCTCGCGGAGATGGCGCGCGCGCTGCATCCATATGCCTGGGGCCTGCGCTCGATCCGCTTCGATGCGGCCGCGCTGTCCAACGGCATGCTGCGTGCCACGGAGCTCTCCGCGGTGTTCCCCGATGGCGAGCTGTACAACGCGCCGCATGGCGATGCGCTGCCTCCGCCCGTGGCCCTCACCGCCCTCGATGGCGTGACCGAGGCCGTGTTCTATCTGGCGCTGCACCCGCTCAAGGAAACGGGCGGCAACTATCGCGACGGCCAGGCCGCCGAGGTGTTCGACGCGCGCTACACCCATGGCAACCAGCCCGCGCCCGATCTCTATACCGCCGCCACGACCGCAGAGCTTGCCTACCTGCGCAAGAACGTGCGGCTGATCTCCGAATTCGAACCGCGCGACGAGCTTCTCGCGATCCCGGTGGCGCGCGTGCGCCGCACGGCCAGCGCGGGCTACGAGATCGACAATATGTTTGTCGGCCCGAGCCTGTCGGTGGCGGCGTCCGGCGCGCTGCACGAGCAGCTGCGCCGGCTGCTCGACGCGCTGCAGGCCAAGGTCAATGCGCTCTACGGCTTTCATCGCGAGCCGAGCAAGAACATCATCGAGTTCCGCTCGGGCGACGTGGCGTCGTTCTGGCTGCTGCATACGGCGAACGAGGCATACGCGGCGCTGTCGCATCTGTTCCATCATCCGCAGCTGCACCCGGAGCGCCTGTTCCAGGAGATGGCGCGCCTGGCCGGTGCGTTGATGACCTTCTCGAAAGAGCACACGCTGGCCGACCTGCCGGTGTACCGCCACGATGCGCCGGGCCCCGCGTTCGCGCGTCTCGACGAGATCCTGCGCGACCTGCTCGAGACCGTGATCTCCACGCGCTATTTCTCGATCGTGCTCGACGAGGTCCGCCCGTCGTTCCATGTGGGCCGGCTCGATTCGGACAAGCTCGACGAGACCACCTCGCTGTATCTCGCTGTGCAGGCCGCGCTGCCCGCCAGCGAAGTCTCCGAACAGGTCCCGATGCGTTTCAAGGTGGGCGCCCCCGACGACGTCGAAAAGCTGGTGCTCTCGGCCATGCCGGGCGTGCAGCTCACCTACACGCCCCAGGTGCCGCCGGCGGTGCCCGTCAAACCGGGCGCCGTCTACTTCACGCTGCAGACGCGCGGCTCGCTGTACGACCGCATGCTGCAGGCACGCAGCATCGCCATCTATGCGCCCGCCGGCATCCCCGAGCTCAAGCTGGACCTGATCGCCGTGACCCGCTGAACGCCCGCGAGCTGACTCACTGAACCGACACAGACTGCCATGACCGCCGATACGCCTTCCCTGCTGTCCGGTACCGCCCTGCCCCCGGGGCGTGCCGCCGACTTCTACGCCAGCCGGCCCGCCAAATCCCTGCTGGATCTGCTCTACGACGGCTTCCTGATGCTGTTCCTGCTCAAGAGCGGGCAGGAGCCCACCGATCCCGCGGCCTTCTCGGCGCGCGTGCAGCAGTTCCTCGCGGACTACGAGCGCACCGCCAAGAAAATGGACATCCCGGCGGAAGACATCTACGCGACCAAATACGCGTTCTGCGCCGCGGTCGACGAGTCGGTGCTGAACTCGCGCTTTGCGATCCGCGACGCCTGGATGCTGCAGCCCCTGCAGCTCACCTTGTTCGGCGAGCAGCTCGCGGGCGAAAACTTCTTCGCCCGGCTCGAAGACCTGCGTGCTCAGGGCGCGCAGCGGCTGCAGTCGCTCGAGGTCTATTACATGTGCCTGCTGCTGGGCTTCCAGGGCAAGTATCTGATCGAAGGCCAGGAAAAGCTCGGCTATCTCACCGCCCGTCTGGGCGACGAGATCGCGCTGCTGCGCGGCAAGCGCACCGGCTTTGCCCCGCACTGGGCGCTGCCCGACAAGGTCGCGCACACGCTCAAGCGCGACGTGCCGCTGTGGTCGATCATGGCCGTGTTCTCGTTGCTGGGCCTGCTGGCCTACCTCGGCCTGGGCCATTTTCTCAATGGCGAAATGCAGACCGCGATGGCGCCGTATCACGACATCGTGAAGCTCGGCCCGCGCGCCGCGCATCTGACCATCTCGCTACCGTAGCGGCATCCCAGAATTTCCGCGGCAGGCGCCCGACCTGCCTCCGCCTCCGGCGCCCCCGCGCCCGGCATCGCAGCCCGAACATCGTCCCGCACCATGAACGCCCTGCCCTCGAACGCCCCGGCCTATTCCTCGCTCAACATCGCCACGCTGTCGCAACAGGCGCGGCTCCTGCGGGTGAGCACGCCGCTGGACGCCGAGCTGGTGCCGGAGCACATGACACTGCGCGAGGGCGTCTCGACTCTGTTCGCCCTGACGCTGGACTGCCTGGCCGGCAGCGCCGAGCTCGACGTGGCAGCGCTGCTGGGCAAGGAAATCTCCGTGAGCCTGCTGCAGGCCGACGGCGCGCTGCGGCGCTGGCACGCGGTGGTGGAAGGCGTCGATGCGCTCGGGGCCGACGGCGGCCTGGCACGCTACCGCCTGCATGCCGCGCCCTGGCTGGCCGCGCTCGGCATGCGCCGCGACAGTTTCATTTATCAGGACCTCACGGTGCAGGACATCGTGAGCGAAGTGCTGGCCGACTATCCCCTCGCGTCGTTCTCGTTCAACCTGAGCGAGACGCTCAAGCCGCGCGCGGTGTGCACGCAGTACCGCGAATCGGATCTGGCGTTCGTCACGCGCATCCTGGCCGAGGCCGGCCTGAGCTGGCGCTTCGACCACCAGCAGGATGACGGCGCGGCCTCCGGCGGTGCCCGCCATCGCCTGGTGATCTTCGACGCGGGCGCGGCACGGCCCGACCTGCAGCCCGCCACGTTGCGCTTTCACCGCAGCGATGCCACCGAAACCGAAGACAGCATCACGCACTTCGGTTCGCGCCAGACGGTGCGCGCCAACTCGGTGGCCCGCGCCGCCTGGAACGAACGCACGCTCACGGCACACGCGGCACACGCCAGCTCGCAAACGCAGGTGGAGTCGCTGCCCGATCTGGAAGACTACGATTACGCCGGCCATGGCCGCTATCCGGACGACGAGGCCGCGGAGCAAGGCGCCACGCGCGCGCTGCGTGCCCTCGAGTCCACCTTCGTGCGCTTCGAGGGCGCCGGCACCGCGCGCGCAATCGCGCCCGGTCATGTGTTCGCCTTGAGCCAGCACGAGCGCTACGCCCAGGGCGGCGGCGCCGGCATCGACGAGCTCGGCGGCAACCGCTACGCGCTGCTCGACGTGGTGCACGAGGCCACCAACAATCTCGGCGCGCAAGCCGCCCAGGTGCTCGACACGCCCGACATGGAGCGCGGCACCTACCGCAACCGCTTCACCGCGCTGCCCGAGGCGGCCGCGTTCATGCCGGCCTGGATGCCGCGCCCCACGGCGCCCGAGGGCCTGGCCGCCGTGGTCGTGAGCGCGAGCGACGCGCCCATCACCACCGACCGCGACCTGCGCGTCAAGGTGCAGTTCCCGTGGCAACGCGGCGAGCGCCCGCTGCAGGGCGGCCTGCCCCATCGCGCCCACGGCGACAGCGAGGGCAATGCCACGGGCGACGAGCGCTCGGGCACCTGGCTGCGCGTGGCCGGTGCGCAGGCCGGCCCCAACTGGGGCGCCAATCATCTGCCGCGCAGCGGCACCGAGGTGATCGTCGAGTTCATCGATGGCGACATCGACCAGCCGGTGGTGGCCGGCCAGCTCTACAACGACGCGGACCTGCCGCCCTGGACCGCCGGCGAGAACGCCGACAGCAATCACGCCGGCGTATTGAGCGGCTGGCACAGCCAGGGGCTGGACGGCGACGGACGCAACCAGTGGCTGTTCGACGATACGCAGGGCAAGCTGCGCACGCGCCTGGCCAGCTCCACGGCGGCCAGTCAGCTGGGGCTGGGCTATCTGATCGAACAGGGACTCGACGACGCCAGCCGCGGCGCATGGCGCGGCAACGGCTTCGAATTGCGCTCGGACGCCTGGACCGTGGTGCGCTCGGGCCAGGGCATGCTGATCTCCGCGACGGCCCGCGCACAGGCGGCCTCGACGCAGGCCGACGCGCGCGAAGCGCTGCTGCTGCTGCGCGGCGCGCAGGATGCCTCGCGCCGTCTGAACGACAGTGCCACGCAGCACAAGGCACGCACCCTCGAAGCCGCGGCCGGTTACGAAGACCTGCTCAAGGCGCTGGACCCCGAGCAGGAGGGCCGCTACGACGCCAGCGTGAATGGCCAGCAGGCCGGCAAGGCGGCCAATGGCCAGCGCACCGACGACAGCGCCGTGGAGCGCATCGGTGGGCCGCACCTGCTGGTGGACGCCCCCAACTCGCTCAACCTCGCCACGCCGGCCAGCGCCGTGCTGCACGCGGGCGAGCATCTGCACGCCACGGCGCAATCCGATGCGCACATCGCGGCCAACAAAACCTATTCGGCGGTGGCCGCGGTGTCGGCCAGCCTCTTCGCCCAGTCGGGCCCGCTGCGCGCGATCTCGGCGCAGGCCCCGGTGTCGCTGCACGCGCATACCGACATTCTCGAAGCGCTGGCCGGACAGGACATCACCGTGACCTCGTCCGTCGAGGGCATCGAGATCCTCGGCCAGCAGCGCGTAACGTTGCAGGCCGCGGGCGGCGCCGTCGTGCTCGATGGCGCGGACATCATCTTCAAGGGTCCGGGCCTGTTCTCGGTGAAGGGCGCCACGCACAACTTCGTGGGCCCGGCGAGCGACAACGCGGCACTGCCGATGCTGCCGAGCACCAACGTCGATGATCCGCTGATCGTCAACGCGGAACTGGTGCACAAGGACGGCAAGATGGCCGCCATGGCCAAGCGTGCCGCGACCGCGCTGGCCGCGGGCCCGGGCGGCGGCGCCGCCGCCAGCGGCATGGCCGACACCCTGGGTGGCATCGGCGATGCCGCCAAGAGTGCGGCGGGCCAGTTGTCGCAGCTGGCCGGCAAAGCCAACCAGCTTGCCGCGCTCGCCAAGGATCCGATGAGCGCGCTGTCGTCCGCGCCCAGCCTGCTGGGCGGCATGAGTCCCGCGGCGGGCGGCTTGATGGACAAGGCCAAGGGCGCCATGAGCATGGCCAAGAACGCGATGGGCATGGCGCAACAGGCGCAGGCCATGATCGCCAACCCGATGTCCGCGTTGCCGACCGCAACCAAAGTGCTGGGCTCGGTCGCGCCCGGCGCCGGGGCGATGGTGGGCAAGGCCACCGCGCTGGCCGGCACGGCGCAGCAGGCGGCGGCCCTCATCAAGAATCCGATCGCGGCCCTGCCGGCGGCCACCGACATGCTCGGCAAGGCACTCCCCGACAGCGCGGCGCCGATGGTGGGCAAGCTCAGCAGCGGCATGACCGCGGGCGCCAACGCCGTCATGGGCGGCGGCCTGGGCAACACCGCGACTCCCGGCGCGACGCCCGGCTTCGCGCCCACCGCGGGCGGCGGGCTGTTCGGCGGATCCACGGGTGGCGCGGGCGCCGTGGCAGGCGGAAGCACCGCCGCCACGAGCGGCGCTGCTACTGCGGGTGCGGGCACTGCTTCTGCCGGTGCTGGCACTGCTTTTGCCGGTGCGGGCACTGCTTCTGCCGGTGCGGGCACTGCTTCTGCCGGTGCTGGCACTGCTTCTGCCGGTGCTGGCACCGCTTCTGCCGGTGCTGGCGCTGCTACTGCTTCTGCGGGTGCCGGCGCTGCTGTCGCACAGGGCGGCTCGGACGTCGCCGCGAGTGGTGGTGCGCCTGCGGCAACTGCCGCGCCTGCAGCCACCCCGGCCTCCGCCAGCGCCGCCTCGGCCCAGGCGCCAGCTTCGACGACGACGGGCGCGGCCGCTGATGCCACGTCGGCCTCGGGCGCGACGCCGGCGTCGTCCGCCAACACGATCAACACCGCTGGCGCCGCGCCTTCCTCCGCGCCGGCAGGCGCCGCGGGCGGCACGATGGCGCCGAGCGGCGTTGCCGCCTCCGGTACGGCGGCGGCATCGCCGGAAGGCATGGCGTCCGCATCCAACGCGAACACGATGCAGGCATCGGCGGCGGCACCGGCAGGCGTCGCGACGCCCGGCGTAGCGACGCCCGGCGTGGGTGCCGCGGCAGCCAGCACCGGCCTTGGAGCCGCGGGTGCCGGGGTGCTCGCCTCGAGCTCGCCCGCGGCCGCCGTGCCTGGCATCGGCGCGGGCCTGCAGGCCAACGTGTCCGGCGCGTCGCCGCTGACCAGTGCCACAGGCGGCATACCCGGCCTGGACACGTCGATCCCTCAGACCTCCGGCGTCGGCAACGCCGCCACACCCGCCTTTACGGGAAGCGGTGTCGCGCTGCCGACGCAAGCACCGGCCGCGGCCGACATCACGGCCTCGGCATTCGCATCGGGCGAGGGCCTGGCCGCGTTGGGGCAACATGCCGCCGTCACCGGCGCGGCGGACCTCTCCGCGACGACCTTCGCCGCGACCACCGCGCAGGCTTCGGTCTCCATGCCCATCGACGCCGCCGGTCACGCAGCCGCGTCCTCATCGATGGCTGCACTGGACCCGTCGGCCGCGTTCGCTCCGGACAGCGGCCCGTTCCATGCCGCCCCTGCGAGCGCAGCTGCGGCCCTCGACTCCACGAGCGGCGCCGCGCAGGCGACCGCGGCACTCGGCGCCATTGCGCATGTGGCTCAGCGCACGGTGAACGCCGGATCACGCGCCGGGTCGCGGACCCTCGACGCTGATAACGGCGCCGACACCGCCGCGCGGCATCCCGTCCATCCCGCCTGGGGCTCGGCCACCGACGCCAAGCATCACGACGGCACGACGACAGCCCTGCCGAAGGCCGCCGACGCAGCGGTCGCCGATGCTACGCCTCCCATTGCGACGCACACCATCGCCCGCAGCGCGAGCGCCGCCCTTTACGCCGGCGCCCTCGCCGCCTCCGCGCAGAACAGCGCGCGCGCCGCAGCGCCGCGCATTCTCGATGCGCTCGCGGCATCGGCCACAACCGGCGATACGACACGCGCGTCCGACCACGCGCCCGCGCGCAACACCGAGCTTGAAGCCGGCCACGGCGCGCCGCCGCGAGACCTGCACACGACGCCCGCCGCGGGCGACGCGCGGTCTGCCACCCGGCCGCTCAACGCAGAAGCCGAAGCCACCCCCTACGCCCGACGAGCCGACACCACCTCGCCCGCACATAACGACGCCGCCAAGGACACGCAGACGCGTGACCATCGCGAGACCCTCGATACCGCCGCGCGGCTGGCGGCGCTGGCTGCCGGCGCGGGCGCCGTCCTGCATGCCGCGAGCGCCGCGGCCAGCGATGCCTCGCAAAGCGCGGAGCAGGCCGCGCGCGCCCGCGACGCGCTGAACGGCGCCGGCGAGGCACTGGATCGCACCGGCACGGCGAGCGCAGGCCTGGACAACGCGTCGTCGCACGCCTCGACCTCGGCCGATGCCGCTGCGACCGCGCAGGCCGCGAGCCAGGCGGCCTCCGCAGCCGGTCCCGCGGTGAATCCTGCGAACGCCACCGAACTGCTGCGAGCAGACACGTCCTCCCCCGCCGGCCTGGAAGGCGCGGCAGGCGGCACCTGGTCGGAAGGCATCGGCGCGACGGCGAACTCGCCCGCGACAGCCCTTCCAGAAGGCGGTGACATCGCGATGGGTGGCCTCGATGCCGCATCGTCCTCGGTCGGAACGCCCCCGCTCACATCGCCCGGCGTTCTGTCGGGCTCGAATTCGACGCTGCCCCAGGGCGGCGCACTGCCTGGCGTCGATACCGCTGGCATCGACCCGTCGGGTAGCACGATCCCCGGCGGCGTCGGCGAAGCGGCCGGCGGCATCGGCGGCGTGATCGGCGCCGGCACCGCGACCGCGGCAGGCTCGAGCGCGGGCACGACGGCGGCAGGAGGCGCGGCCGGCGCTGCTGCCACCGGCGCCACCTCCGGCGCGGGCGTGGCTACCGGCGCAGGCACGGTGGCAGGCAGCGCCGGTAGCGCGGCTGCTGGCGCCCCAACCACCACCACGGCAGGCGCGGCGACAGGCGCCGCCGGCGCACCGGCGGCTGCCGGGTCCGCGCCGGCTTCCACCACGGCCAACGGCGCAAACGACGGCGCCGCTGCATCCCGCAGCGCCGACGCCGCGGGCGACACATCGGCCGCGAACACCGGCAATGCGTCGGCACCGAACGCGGGCGCTTCGGCGGACGCCTCCGCAGGTGCACCCTCGGGTGCGAACGGAGCAGCGGCAGGCGCGCCCGCGCAGTCGGGTACCGCGCACGCGGGCACGGCACCGGCAGGCACTGCGCCGACAGACACCGCATCGGCGGGCACTGCGCCGACAGACACCGCATCGGCGGGCACTGCGCCGCCCGCCGCCGCATCGGCGGGCGCCGCATCCACCAGCACCGCCTCCACCAACCCCGCGTCCGCCAGCAGCGCGCCATCCGGCGCCGCGACACCGGCGACCGCCACCACGGGCCTCGGCAACGGCGGCACGCCGCCCATTGCCCCGGGCGCCACGACCGCACCGGGTTCTCCCGACACCGTGCTGGGCGGCGAAACCGCGCGCGCAGCGGGCGTTGCCGGCAGCACGCCGGCCACCAGCGCCACCGATCTATCCGCCGTCACCGCGGCCAGCAGCGCGGGCGCGGCCACCACCGCGGCTGCGGGCGCGGCAGCGGGCGCGTCCGGTGGCGGCGGCCTCGCCGCCATCGCATCGCACGCGAGCACGGCATCGAATGTGCTGGGCGGCGTGTCCACCCTGGCCACCACCGGCATCAGTGCCAGCGTGGCGGCCGCGATTCCGCCGGTGATGAACCAGGCGCTGGCCGCCGTCGGCAACCAGGCCGGCGCACTCGGCAATGCGGTGAACACGCTGTTCTCGCTGCCCGATGTCAACCAGAACAACATCCCCGCCGTAGCGGGCGCCATCCTGGGCATGTCCGGCCTGTCGAGCGCGTCCGTGCCCAAGGTGCTGACGGCGATTCTGAACTCGCCCACCATCAGTACCGAAGTGCTGCCTCGGGTGGCCGATGTGTTGATGAAAATCCCCGGCGTGGCCGACTCGCCGCTGCCGCAGATCACGCGCGACGTGCTCGGCACGCTGGGCATCGGCACCAGCGCGCGCGTCCCCGGCGAAGGTGGCACGGGCGACGCCACGCGCAGCGGCGCGGGCGGCGTGCCCAGCGTATCGACCTACCAGGGCCGCATGTCGGGCGCAAAGCTGCAGTACGTGAACCTCGAAGAGGTCGACGACAAATGGAACGACGGCGTCGCGCTCACGACCACCGAGCGCCAATCGCGCAAGCCGCGCATCCACGTCGAGTTCAATCGCCCCGGCGCGCACCGCTTCACGATCACCGTCAAACCCGATCCCGGCAACATCGCCTATACCGGCCGCGAACGCGGCCGCCGGCCGAGCTACCAGGATCCGCATACCAATCCCCGGCCCTACACCACGAAGGCCGACGGCACTTTCATCGTGGACGATATCGAGTTGCCGGCTGCCGGCCGCAACGTCTATCTGTTCGAGGTGCGCGACGAACGCGGGCAGCTCATCAAGACCGAGCGCGTCGAGACGGCGCGCCGGCTCTACGTGCAGGAGATCATGTGCCTGAGCCGCAACCCGGCGCCGCACCTGCATGACGTCACGCCGGTCACCGCGGAGTTCGCCATCCATGGCGTCGACATGGTCCAGCTGGCGCGCCGCTCGTTCCGGGGCCGCAGCTCCGTGGACGCCGCGGATTCGGTGGAAGGACAGCAGGCCATCATGCGGCAGATCAACACCGTGTACAGCGCCTCCGAAGGGCGGGAGCGCGAGCCCTACACGCTGGTGGTCTGCCACGTCGATCGGCTCGCCGTGCCGGGCCTGAGCGGCGATATGCGCATGCCCGTGCCCGCCGGCCCGGGCGGACGCAACATGGACGTGCCGGTGCTCAACGACGACCGTACCTGGGCACGCCTGTGGCTCGACTACGAAGAGGGCGAAGACTGGCTGATCCATGCGCGCTACATCTATACGGATGCATCGGGCGTGGAGCGGACCGTCAACATCCCGCGCGAACTCATGACCCCGATCCGCGATACGGTGCCGGGCGACTGCTCCGCCGTGAAGGTCGACCTCACGCGCCTCTTCCCCACGCCGGTGCGCGGCACGCTGAACATCCAGTTCCGCGTCGTCGCCGCCAGCTATGCCGGCCTCGCGCTCAACGACACCAACCTGCTGTTCGTGAGCACGCTCGACGGCTTCGAGCCCAATACACAAGCCTACCTCACCGAAACGCTGGCCCACGAAATGGGTCACTTGCTCGGCATGGTGCCCAGCGGTCCGACCTGGCCGGGCCTTGCCAACGAAGATCCCACGGCCGACATGTCGAAGCTGGATCCGCCGCCGCACTTCTATTACAAGCACGGCGGCCACTGCTATTACGGCCTGCCCAACCGCAACGGCGAGTACAGCTCGGAGATAGGCCAGTGCGTGATGTACGGCATCACCTGCGCCAACATCCACTTCTGCCCCGGCTGCGCCAAAGCCATGCGCAAGGTGGATTGCTCCGAAGGCTGGCCTTCTTTCACGACACTTCTCTGATAGCTGGATCGCGCGATGAACGCTGACTGGATCGAACCCGCCGACTTTGCCTCGGTACCGCTGCATTCCACGGCCGAGCACGTCTGCATGCCGCCCCTGCAGGGCTATGACGCGCAATTGCGCATTGCCGCGCCCGCCAAGGTGCGGATCCGCGCCGACCATCCGCTCGCCATCCCCGTCTGCGCCCGCGGCATCCTGCCGGCCGTCGAAGACCCGCAGAAGCCCGGCTTCGTCGCCAAGGATGTGCAAAGCGGCAAGGTCTATCGCGGCATCGCGTTCGACTACTCGCGCCCGCCGCTCGACAACGTCGAGGTCGACCCCTCGGAGCCGCGCCCCTTCAAGAAGGTCCCGCTTCCGCCCGGCCTGACCGTCGAGACGCGTTTCTCCACCGACATGGTGCGCACGCTCAACCTGCCCACGCGTCCGGCCAATTACGAGGTCTACATCGAGGTGGACGGGATCCGTTCGAATCAGGTGAACATCGAGGTCGAAGAAGCGAAGTAGGGATCGTCCCACGCACCCCGCAATGCAAAGGGCCTGGTTTTCACCAGGCGCTTTTCGTTTGCGAGACGCAGAGGAGGGAACGGCGGCTTGCGCCTGCCCATCAGGGCGCGCTCGCCATCGGGCGTGGTTGCGTCAACTGTTCCTGGCGCTTCATGAGATCGTCGACACGCTGCGCATCCTGCATATCCTGCCCCCGCTGCTGCATCTCCTTCTTGAAATCCGTCTTGCCGAAGATGTCCTTGTCGCGCAGGCGGAAATACAACGTCGTGCTGGCCAACAAGTGATCGGGCCAACTGCTGAGCATGGCGTCGTGTACGAGCCAATCGAACAGTGTCATGACCTTGGGCGGCAGCGGATTGGCACCCGTAGCGGCCTCGCGCCAAACATTGAGCAACTTGTGTTGCAGCTTTCGCTCGGCCAACATTTCGGAGAACGGATCGCTTTGAGGCGCGGGGCGATCCTCGACCGGAATATGGGCATTGCGCGCATCCTCTCTACGCTGCATCTCCGCTTGCCCCTGAAGGATGCGCTCCACCGCCTCAGGCCGATTCTGGATCATCCATTCTTTGTGCGTCTCGATGCCTTGCACGAATTTCTCGGATTTTTCGAGCGTTTCAATTTCTTCTTCGAGCCGCTGCCAAAGCGGCTTGAACCGCTGCGGCGGCGCCTCGCCCCGGCTCATCACCGCCCGATCCCAACGCTCCTCGTGCAGCGCCTGCAACTCCCTGATTTTCTGCAGTTGGGCAGGCCGCGCCGGATCATCGTCATCCATCATGGTGATGTCCCGCACGGCCTCGTCCAGCTCCTGCTTTACCGTATGGTGGTCGCGATCCTTGATCCATTCCTCCGCGGCATCGCCCAACTCCGTCTTGAAAACGGGATCTTGATACCGCACCGCGAGCCAGCGTAGAAAGACCTCCATGTGCGGCATCAGGTCAGCACCCGGTTTGTACGGCACGACCTCCCGATAGGCTTCTACGAGCTCCCTGATCTCGAAGCTCTCACCATCCGCGTGAATCGCCTCGCCGAGCTTGAATTTCTCGAACGTAAATTCGCGCTTCGTCTTGAGCGCTTCGATACTGTACATGGCGGCGCCACTGCTCAGCGCCTGGTTGAGCATGTCGCGTAGCGCCACACGCGACAACTCTGCTCGAATGCCCAGCGCGCCTTCCGGACTTACGCCAGTCACGTCGCCGCTCGACCCGGGATACAGATACTGCTCGCCGCGCGTCTTCTCAAGGCTGTCCATGCGCTGATTGCGTCGCAGCTCGTGTGCCGCGGCAAAGTGCACGCAGCGCTCTACCGCAGCCGGAATCGTCAAGGTCCGATCTTTGTGGGTCTGCTTGAGCAGGTCTGTGAACGGCAGAAAGCCCAAAAACGTGCTCTCGTCCATGATCGAAGCGACAGAATCCAGCAGGCCCACGAAGCGTATGGAAATTGGCGTATTGGGCCTGTTGGCGGTCGGGTCGCCCACGACAGCGAGATCCACCTCGCTACGCCCCTTGAACTTCTTCACGAGATCGTTCACAAATTGCTTGGCAATGACGCCGCCACGATCACCGCCGAAGACAGTGACCTCGATTTTAACGACGTGACTCTCTGCGTTCACTGTCTCATAGGCAGCCTTGAATTGCCGGATTGCCGCGTCCACCCGGACATCCACGCCGGTGCCCATAAGATAAGCGACCGTTTCATTGTCGCGAATCACAGGCACACCTTCGAGCAGCGTTGCCTTTGCCGTCTCTTTGACACCGGTCCAGGCCACCTTGAGCGGATTCTTCTTAAAACTCGACCACGCGCCCCGCAACACGCCGCGCACCCGATTGCTCAAGCGCTCGCCGTCCATCACGTTCCAGATCCGCACGGCCTTCTGGGGCAGCGTGTTTACATCCTTAACGACATCCTTATACGCCTTGACCAGCGGCTGATACGATCCCTCCTTAACGGCTTTCTGCGTTGCGCTACGCAAGCGCTTAAGCATGTCGTGCTCGGGCACCTCATCCACACGCGTGACGTTTTTCGCGGCATCCACGACACGCTTCCCCGCCTCGGTCGCCAGCTTCGCGCCCGCCGTGGTTGCCGCGTAGATCAGATCGTCATTCTTCGCGTCCTCGTTCAGTTCCGTGCCAAGACCGGAGTAATAAAAGCGGAACCAGTGTTGATGCTTAGGCCGGTCGAAGTCGTTCTGGGTAAAGTGTGCTTCCCATAGACGGCTGACGTTCGAGTAGAAAGTCGGATTCCCCTCGTCGACATCGCGGCTCCGGCCAAATCCATCGAAAAAGAATCCCATGCGGATGACGGCGCCGCACTCGCGGCAATCATCTTTGGGATATGCTGCCTCATTCTGCGCCATGCCCTTTAGCACAGAGGCAGGCGTGCGATCTGCCGTTGAGTTCTCTGCGCTCGTTTCAGACATTTTTGTCCCCCGCAGGCGTTCCGGACTGCTTTATTGCGGCAAGCCGGCTGGCAGAAAGCCCCTCTATCGCGCGTGCAAACTCTCCAGCCTTGCGATCCTTCTGCTGAAGTACCGCTGCAATCTCAGGATCCTTGTCAAAATCTGACGCCACCGTGAAGTACATCTTCATGTATTGCTGCATGTCGTCCGGATCCTCGATACGATACTTCCCCCAGGATGTTTTGGTGACCCTTGCAATCACGCGCATGAGTTCGACACCATCGCGAAATTCACCTAGCGCCGGACGATGCTCGCGCCATAGCCAGCGCGCGGTATCGACGATAGGCAAGCGCGTGTTGACGAGCTTGCGGCTCAACGCCACTTCGACATGCTCATCCGGATAAATATGCATTTCCAGATAGAGCGGCCCTTCGCCGGGCGGTGGCTCGGTGGCAGGAAAAGTCACGTTCTTCTCGCGCGTGAAAACGAGGCTGTCAAAGTCTTTGCCAGACCGATGCAAATCCAAGGGGTCGATCGCTCGCCATTCCGCCTTGAATTTCGTACCACTGAGCGTATAGCAGCACGACACCGACCCCGCACCGGCACCCACACTAACCTGCATGCTCGTCGCCCGGCCTCCCTCTTCATCGGACAGGGTGACCCGATCCATCTCATACTGCGTGTAGTTGTAGGCGATGAAGCTGACACCGCGATAAACGGGTTCGCTCTCGCATCCTGCCAGCAGCCCGAAAGACATCAGGACCGCCATCAATACTCTGCGCATACTCGCTCCAAATGAGATCGCGTTGTCGCGATCGCGGCGCATTGCCATCCTCCGCTGCGCCGTGTTCTCTTAAGCCACGCTCAGGCGCGGCCGACTCTCGGCTTCGCGCCGCTGATCCTCGCAGCGCGGCAAGGCGTCCCATACCGAATCGGGCACGTTCGCCAGCACCGCAGCAAGCCCTCCACCGACGCCCGGCCGCTGAGATTAGACATTCTTATCTCCCGGTGGCGTGCCCGATGCCTTCAACCCAGCGATGCGCTGCGCCGACAGCGCTTCGACTGCTCGGGCAAACTCGCCGGGCTGGCGGTCCTGCCTCTGCAGCACGGCCGCGATTTCCGGGTCCTTGTCGAAGTCCGACGCGACCGTGAAGTACAGACGCATGTACTGACGCATATCGGCGGCGTCCTCGATGCCGTACTTGCCCCACGAGGTCCTGGTCACGCGCGCGATCACTCGCATGAGCTCGACACCATCGCGAAAATCCTGCAGGGCCGGCCGATGCTCTCGCCACATCCAGCGCGCAGTGTCGACGATAGGCAATCGGTTGTTCATCAGCTTGCGGCTCAACGCCACCTCGACGTGCTCGTCCGGATAGATATGCATTTCGAGATAGAGCGGTCCATCGCCGTCGGGCGACTCCGTGGCCGGAAAGCTGACGTCCTTCTTCCTGACAAAGAAGTGCTTATCGACATCTTTGTCGTCCAGGTGATTACGCAACACCTCGGAATCCACTGCACGCCACTCTGCTTTCAAGTCCGTGCCGCGGAGCGTGTAGCAGCAGCTCACCGAGCCGCCTCCCGCGCCGACGCTAACCTGGCTCGTCGCCGCACGCCCCCCGTCGCTATCGGAAAGCCTTACCCAGTCGATGTCATATTGCGTGTAGTTGTAGGCAATGAACCCCACACCCTTGTAAACCGGCTCGCCGTTACAGCCAGCCAGCAGAGCGATCCACATCAAGCCGGCCATGCGAACCATGCGCATGACTCGTTCCGGATGCGATCGATAAGCGATATGGTGTGGAGCTCGGCGCGCGGCGTACATCCCTGGCGCCCTCAATTGACGCTCAAACGCGGGGCGCGCTCCGCCTCGTCGCGCCCGGCGTCCGTCCGCGGCAACGTGTCCCACACCGAGTCGGGCACATGCGCCAGCGCGGCCGACAGGCCGCCTTCGAGGCCGGGGCGGTAGCTCCGCAGCCCGGCCTGGATCAGCGGGTGCTCGTCGAACACCGGCGAGATCGACACGCCGCAGGCCACATAATCGAACGTATCCTGATCGCCGCGCACGCCATACGCACGGGCCCGCTCCAGTTGCGTCTGGACCCGCGGAACCAGTGCATCCTGGTCGGGGTTGCCGGGCAGCAGACCCGGATACAGCCGCCGCAACTGCACGGCGAGCTTGTCCGGATAATCCAGATCGAAAAACAGCTGATGCTGCTCCGGCGTCAGACGCTGGATTTCCTCGTGCGCGGCAGGCCTGCGCGCGCCGCCTGGCAGGCGCGCCACCGTGCCATCGCGCAGGGGATAGTGCAACGCGATCATGGGCGCCAGAAAATCCCCGCGCTGCGACGCGTCCCACACCTGCAGCGCGCGGTGCAGGATGCGGCTGTCGTACCAGTGGAGGAAAAATTCCTGGCCATCGGGCAGTGCGTAATCGCAGAAGTGCCCGAAGTGGCCGATCAGCGCCTCCAGCGGCGAGGTCGACACGAAGCCCGTCATCGCATAACGGCCGCCCGCGCGCTCGTGCAGCGCTTCCAGCACCCGCACCAGCACCGTACTGAAGTCGTCATAGCGGGGGCCGCGAAGCACGCCCTGCGAGGCGCCATCCACCTCGATCAGCATGGGCGCCACGTCGCCGTAGATATCCAGCCCCGTCCGGGCCCAGACCGAGCCGAAGCTCAGGTCCTCGGCGCGGGACAGTTGGGCGAGCAGATCCGGATGGCCACGAAAATCCACCACCACGAAGGCGCGGGCCGCCTCGCCATATGGGCCGCGATGATGCGGCAGCTGGTCGAACAGTTCGATAAGCCCGGCCTGCCAGGATGCTGTCATGGCGCGCCCCCTCAAGCCTTGTCGGTGATCGACTGCACCGACTCCTGGGCGTCGAGCACGCAGGTCTTGCAGACGGTGAATTGCGGAAACGGATACGGCATCTGCGTGGGCCCGGCGAACTGCTTGTTGCCGGTCTTCACGTCGATGCGGCCCGGCGCGGTGACCGTGATGTTGCCGCCCTCGATCACGATGCTCGCACCTGCCGCGTTGGCGATGCGGATGCGCGTGGGCGAGGCGTATTCGATACCGGCGTTGGCGCTGACCATGCGCAGATCCTGCTGCGCCTGCACCGTGAGAATGTCATGTTGCGAGATCACGTCGACCTCGCCGCTGCCCGCGATCAGATCCAGGCCCGACTCGGCGCCGCCCTTCTGCACGCCGGCCACCACGCCCAGCGCCTGGCCGGTATGCATGCGCAGCGATCCGACCACGGCCAGGTTCTGGTCCTTGCCGGCCGACCAGTGCACGAGCTCGCCCGCATTGACCTGCAGATTGCGTCCGGCCGCCTGCGTGAGACCGGCACGGCCGGCCATCAGCACCAGGGGATCCGTGAAGTGCGGCACCTTGCCTTCGGCGGCCTCGGTGTGTTTGACCGACGCATCTTCGCGGGCGCCGCCGAGCGCCTCGCCCGACACGGTGCCCTTGATTGCATGTTCCATGGCGGCCAACGGCGCGCGCTCGCTGTCGAGGCGGCTCGCCCCTTCGGAAGCGGTGCCGCGTGCGCTCGCCAGCCGCACGCCCTGGTGCGCCCCCACCACGCCGTCGAACGACGCGGCCATGATGCCGGCCTGGCCGGCCAGCGCAAGCTGCGCGGTGGCGTCGCCGGCCGGGTCGGCGCCCTGGGCGGCGTAGGTGGTCAGCAACACGCCATTGCCGCCACGCACCGCGCCATAGGCGTCGGTGCGCAACTCCGCGCCCACGCCGCGCACATTGCCTCGGAAATTGCCGCTCTGGTGGATGAGATGGCCCAGGTTCAGCTCGGTATCCGCCAGGCTCGATTTGATCTGCATGCGCAACTGGCTATCCGTGTCGTCGAAGACGATCTGGTTGTAGCCGTTGCCGCCGAATTCCTTGCTCTTGAAGCCGCTGAGCGCGGCCGCGTTGCGATGCTGGGCATCGCCACCGCCCGCGCCATGCCACGCCGGCGCGTTGCCGCTGGCGAGATTGGCCTGCGCGCTGGGCTTGCCATCGGCAGCCGCGGCGTAGACGTCATCTTCGGTCTGCGCGCCGCCCTTGCCGCCCGGCGTGGCCGGAATCCCGCCCTCGCCCCGGCCGTTGTAGAGTGCGCCGACAACGAGCGGCTGATCGACGTCTTCGTCGAGGAACCGCACCAGCACTTCCTGGCCGATGCGCGGCACGAAGCTCATGCCCATGCCGGCGCCGGCCTGACGTTGCGCCACCCGGGCCCAGCGGCTCGTGGCGAGGCCTTCGCCCGCTGCCTGCCAATGAAAGCGCACGCGCACGTCGCCGCGCGCATTGCGATAGATCTCGCTGCCGTCGCTGGCCTCGATGCCGCCGTCGGCGCTGGTGACGATGGCGGTGTGCACCCCCACCGCCGACGCGCCGCCGCTCAGGCGCGCGCCCCGCGCGTCCGCCGGCGCGGCGCGCCACGGTCGATCGCAGCGCACGGCGCGAAAGCGATTCGCATAGCCCACCTCGTGCGCGCGCGTCAGCAGCGCAGGCTCGGGCCGACCCGGCTCACCGGCGGCATCGGGCTGATCGTCGAACGGCTCATCGTCATCGAAATCCAGGAAATCGTCGAGCGCGCCCAGCCGCTGCGACAGGGCGGCGTCTTCGTTGCCGGGCAGGTTGTTGATGCCCACATGCTCGAGACGGTCGAGCGCGAACTTCGGTTCGAAGCCGGCTTCGCCCGCCGGGCCGAGCGGCGACATCTCCTGCAGCGTGAAACGCGTACCGGACCGGAACGTACGCACGTTGCCGCGCCCCAGAAACGTCTCCGCGCGGGCCTGCACGGCTTCCATCATCAGATTGGCCTGAAACTGCGCGTGGGCCTCGTTCACGAAACCGCCATGGCCCAGCGGCTCGAACCATTCCAGGCCGGCGTCATCGCCCGAGGGCGTCGCGAGCGCTTCGCCGGTGACGGCATGCTTGCCGCTCTCGTGCCATCCGAGCACGGTCACGCGGTCCACGCCGCGCCGGCGGCGCCGTGCGATGGCCTGCACCCCGTCGCGGGTCTCGGTGGCATGCGCGCGCTGAAAGCGCACGCCCGCGCCCGCCGACTCGAGGTCTTCGGGTAGCGCGCGGCTGTCGGCGAAGATCAGCACGGCGTGCCGGGCCGGCGCTTCATCGTCTTCCACGGAGGTCCAGCCCAACCCCGCCTCGACGAACAGGCGCGACAGGAACGCATAATCGGTTTCGCGGTACTGCGTGGTGTAGGGGCGCACCGGCAGATCCGCCAGATGCGCGCTGACATCGTCGGCCAGCTTGTAGGCGTAGCCCTCGTAGCTGTCGAGGACGTGGCGCACGATGTCCAGCACCGACTGATTCTCATAGATGCGGCTGTTGCGCCGCTGCGTGGCGAGCCAGAGCCAGGGCGCGAGCGTGACCCGATAACGCGCCATGCCGGCATTGCCGCCCAGCATCTCGGCCGCGCGCACCACCCCGCTGCGACCCACTTCGCTGCCATCGGCGCGTACCGCCCACAACGTGGCCGGCCGCGACACCATGTCGTCGAGATCGAGCGCGGCATCTTCGGCCAGCGCCACCACGCGCAGCTGCGACAGCGCGGACAGGCCCTCGCGCGCGACCCAGCCTTCCACGCGCAATGACGACAGCGCGCCCTCGCCCTCAAGCCGGTAAAGGCGGGACTCGGTGTTGGAACTGCCGGCGTTTGCGTTGACGGCCATAAAACAGAAACCTCGCGACGGACAGGGGAGAACGGAACGACGGGCGGATCAGGGCTCGATATTGGCCTGCGGCGTGGGGCATTCGGGCGCGGTGCCCCAATGGCCCGCGCATGTCCTCAGGCGGCATTGCTCGCCTTCGAGAAAACTCAGCTTGCGGCACTCGCTCAGGCGATCGGCCAACGGCGAGCCGGGCATCACCCGCATGAACATGCCGTCGGTCTTGTACACGCGCGTGCCTGGCGGCGAAGCCGGCGGCAGGCCGTAATCCATCAGGGCGGACAGCAGCGCGGCATCGCTATCGGCGGGCTTGCGCGACGGCGAGGCCTTGGCCGGCTTGGTCTGACGCGCGCCGTTATCGGCCTGCTTGCGCTGCTGCTCGGCGGCCTGACGCGTCGGCCCCGGCGCGACGGGCCGGGCGGCCACCGGGCCGGGCGTCGATGCGCCGGGCGTCGGAGCAGTCATCGCGAGCACCGACAGCGGATTCGTGGGCTCGCCGTCCGGCTCGCGATCGCCTCGACCCAGATTCGGATCCGCGGCGGGCGGCGTCTCATCCACGATCGCCGCCGTCGCGGGCGCCGGCGCAGCGTCGGCCGATGGCGCCGCGGGCGCACGGGCGATCAGATCGGGATTGGTTGCGGGCGCAACTTGATTGGCGGCCGCGCCGCCCGGTGCCTGCGGGTCGGACGCAGGCGCTTGCGCCATGAGTGGCACGGCGCCGTCTTCGACCACCAGCCAGGTCGCCGCACCGGCGAACAGGGCCAACAGCAATGCCAGCACGACCCAGCGCACGGGGCGCGCGCGGCGCTTGTTCGGAAGATGCTTGGCTTCGGCATCGGGCGCACGGCCTTCTAGCGCGGCCAGGATGCGCGGGGCGCCCGCCTCGCCGCGAGAGGCCGAGGAAGGACTGAGCAAGCTTGGCGCGGAGGTCGTAGGGCGGGCTTTTTCTTTGTCTTCTGCCATGCGTAATCCCGTGTCAGCAGGAGGCGAGCAGCCCCCCTGTAACCAAGGCGACCGAGAATAACGCATACATATATCTCGAACATTGCGCCTTGTTACGATTTCTAAGGGTCAGACGCTGTTTGCAACCCCGGATGACTTGCCTCAGGCGCGAATAGAACAAAAGATTACGCCTTCACCTGAGGGACTGAATTGTTACTACTACTGCCCCTGTATTTTTTACTGGCGGTGGGCGTCTCCGCGCTGCTGTTTTTTCCGGGTCTGCGCCAGGGCGCGGTCCGGGGTCTGCGCGCGTGTGCACAAGGCATTTCCAGAGGGGCCGCGCGCGGCGCGACGCACGCGGGCGGGGCGGTGGGCGGTACCGCGGGTGCGTTGCGGCATGGCGCAAGACAGTCGGCAGGCTGGGTGGCGCGGCATCGGTGGCAAGTTGCAATCGGTCTTGCCGTGGTGCTGCTGCCGTCGATTTTCGCTTTCCTGATGCGACACAATCACACATTTTTTTACGATGCACGAACCACCGGTCCGGACCGTCGAATTCATGCCCTGCTCGAAGGCGAACGCCTCGTGCCGCCGCCTGCGCTGCCGCCCGAAGCCTTCACCACACGCGAGGTGGAATTGGTGCGGCCCAAGCTCGGTGGCGCCAGCCGCAACTGGGATCTGCTCGATGCCGATTTCCGTCAGCGTCTGCTGCTGGCCTATCAGATCATGCGCGATCAGCACGGTTACGAGATGGCGCTCATCGAGGGCTATCGCAGCCCCGAGCGTCAGGCCGAGCTCGCGGCGATGGGCTCGCACGTCACGAACGCCGGCGCGTTCCAGAGCTGGCACCAGTACGGGCTCGCGGCCGACAGCGCGTTCTATCGCGACGGCAAGCTCGTGATCTCGGAAAAGGATCCCTGGGCCATGCGCGGTTATGAGCTCTTCGGCGAAACCGCCGAGCTCGTCGGCCTGACCTGGGGCGGCCGCTGGAAGATGATGGACTTCGGTCACGTGGAGCTGCGCAAGCCCGGCGTCATGCGGCGCAACGGCGCTGCCGCGCAATGACGCAAGGCGATACGAACAAGATGACACCTCGAGACCCATGGCGCGATTTCTGAAGAAAGGACTACTCGTTCTGGCCGTGTTCGGCATCGTGTGGCTCGCCATCATCATCTGGTGGCAGGAGTCGCGCACGCTGCCGACCGGCGTGGACATCGCGCTGTACCTCTTCGCCCTGCCCCTCGCGCTGTTGGGCACGCTCTGGCTGGGCACGAAGCTCGTGCGCGCGGCGCGTGCGCCCAAGCCCGAAGCCGAGCCCGGCGATACGGCGCCGGCCGAGGCCGTGGCAGCGCCCCAGGGCCCCGCCAGTCTAGACATCGTGGCCGTGGCGGCCCAGGCCTGGGCCGGCAGCGACAGCGCCTCGTTGCTGGCCGCGGCCATCGAGCAGAAACGGCCCGAGCTGGACCCCGGCCTGAAATCCGGCAGCGGCTACCCCGTGTTCGCGGCCCGCGCGCCGCACCTCGACGATGACGAGCTCGGCGCCATCGCGCGTGAACGCGGCCTGGACGAAAGCGTGCGCGCGCCGGGCCTCTTGCGCGCACTGCGGCTGCTGGTGGACACCGCGCGTCCGCTCGTCGGCGAGGCGCATCGTCACGTCACCGCGCTCGACATCCCGGCGCGCGATGCCGACTGGCCCACCCTGGCCCTCATGCTGCTGCTGCCCGACGATTGGAGCGAGGCCGCGCGCGAACACGCGCGCGGCGAAATTCTCGGCGCTGCCGGCGTGTGGCCCGACGAGCGGGTGAGCGTGACCGTGCACCCCGTGCATGATGCGACGGCCGCCGACAGCCTGTTGCGCGAGATCGCGGCCCTGCGTGCGCCCACGGCCCCTCGGCCGGGCGCGGATCAGCCGGGCGCCAACGCGGTGTGGCGCATCGTCCTCGCGGCCGACGGCTACGTCGACGCCACACGCGTGGCGCAATGGGACGCAGAGTCGCGATTGCTCACGCCCACCAATCCGCAAGGCCGCGTGCCGGGCGAAGCCGCGGCGGGCCTGCTCATCGGACCCGACTCCGCGCAGGCGCAGGTGCGCGTCGCGTTCTCTCCGTTCGTGCGCCGCGCCAAGCCCGCCGATGCCCGCGGCGCGTTGGCCGAGCCCGCGCTGGCCGACAGCATCGCGACCCTGCTCGAGGCCGAGACGCTCGAGACCACCGCCGTCGGTGGCATCCTCAGCGACGCCGACCATCGCGGCAGCCGCCCGCTCGAGCCCGTGGACCTCGCGGCACGGATGTTTCCGCACCTCGATCCCGCCACCGACTGTACGGCGCTCGGCGTGGCCTGTGGCCACACCGGTGCGGCCAGCACCTTATTGACGCTCGCCCTGGCCAGCGAAGCATGCGTGCAGTTCGCGCATCCGATCCTGGCCTTGTCACTGCAAGACCCCGCATTGCGCTGCGCGGCGCTGGTCACTCAGCCAGCCGCCGCCAGCGTCACCGCCTGAACCACAATAACAGCGACACACCATGCGTAGCCCTTCCGGTTTCCTCTCCAGCCTGTCCAGCATGCTCAGCGACCTCCGTCACTGGGGATCGCGAATCCTGGCCAATCCGCGCACCTTCATGGTGATCGGCCTGATCGCGCTCATCGTGTTCCTGTTCCTCTTCGCGGACACGCTGCAGATCGCCTTCGTCTGGGCTGGCCTGCTGCTGGGTGTGCTGCTGTTTCTGTGGCTGTGCGTCTACCTCTGGCGCCGCCGGCGCACGCGTCGCGCCAACCAGAAGCTGGGCGACATGCTCGAGCAGCAGGTGCAGACCGGCGCGGCCGCGAGCGCCTCGGCGCATCGCACCGAGGTCGAGGCACTGCGTACCCGCCTGACGCAGGCCGTACGCACGATCAAGACATCCAAGATCGGTCAGATGTCGGGCAACGAGGCGCTCTACGAGCTGCCCTGGTACATCGTCATCGGCAACCCCGCCGCCGGCAAGAGCAGCGCGGTCATCAACTCGGGGCTGCAGTTTCCGTTCGCCGACAAGAACGGGGCGGCGGTGCGCGGCGTGGGCGGCACGCGCAACTGCGACTGGTTCTTCACGACCGAGGGCATTCTGCTGGACACCGCGGGCCGCTATTCGGTGCACGAGGAAGACCGCAACGAATGGATGGGCTTTCTCGACCTGCTGAAGCGCCATCGGCCCAAGGCGCCGATCAACGGCATCATCGTGGCAGCCAGCATCAGCGAGCTCACCGATTCGGGCCCCGAGTTCGCCATCAATCTGGCCAAGAATCTGCGCCAGCGCGTGCAGGAGCTCACCGACCGCCTCGAAGTGTTCGCGCCGGTGTACGTGATTTTCACCAAGGCCGACCTCATCGCCGGCTTCGCGGAATTCTTCGCCGACTCCGATGCGCACGAGCGCAACCGGGTGTGGGGCGCGTCCCTGCCCTATGGCGTCGAAGAAGGCCGCGATGTGCTGTCGTTGTTCGACGAGCGCTTCGACGAGCTCTATGAGGGCCTGAAGGAGATGGGCACCGCGCAGATCTCGCTGCGCCGCCAGGGGCCCCTGCCTCCGGGGCTGCTCACCTTCCCGCTGGAGTTCGCCGCGATCAAGCCCGCGCTGCGCACCTTCCTGTCGACGCTGTTCGAGACCAATCCGTTCCAGTACAAGCCGGTCTTCCGGGGCTTTTACTTCACCAGCGCGCTGCAGGAAGGCGCGTCGCGCAGCGCCTCGACCGAGAAGCTGGCCGAGCGTTTCAGCCTCAAGCCGGCCTCGCGCGAAACGGCGCGCAATGTGGCCTCGCACAACGGCTTCTTCCTGCGCGACCTGTTCTCGAACGTGATCTTCGCCGACAAGAAGCTTGTGCGGCAGCACGCCAGCCCGGCGAAGATCCGCATGCGCTACGCCACCTTCTTCGGCCTCGTGCTGGCGCTGGGCCTGCTGCTGGGCGGCTGGAGCTGGTCGTATCTGGGCAACCGCCAGCTCGCCAACAACGTGCAGGCCGACCTCGACAAGGTCGTGCGGCTGCAAAGCGAGCGCACCGATCTGCAGAGCCGCCTCGAGGCGATGGAAATCCTGCAGGACCGCATCGAACAGCTCGACCGTTATTCGTCGAGCCGGCCGCTGTCGCTGGGCATGGGCCTGTATCAGGGCGATGTGCTCAAGCAGCGCCTGCTGGCCGAGTATTACAACGGCCTGAGCCAGTTCATGCTGACGCCCGTCAAGGCCAGCCTGGAAGACTATCTCGGCAAGGTCGACGTGAGCGCGTCCGGCGCGACCGGCACGGCGGCCCCCGCCGCCCCCACGCCGCCCTCCCGCGCGCAAGGCGACATGCTGTTCCAGGATGCCTCGCCCACCAGCGTGGACGATGCCTACAACGCGCTCAAGACCTATCTGATGATGGCGAACCGCCAGCACGTGGAGCCCACGCACCTGTCGGATCAGATCACGCGCTTCTGGCGCGGCTGGCTCGAGACCAACCGCGGCGCCATGCCGCGCGACCAGCTGATCCGCAGCGCCGAGCGCCTGATCTCTTTCTATGTGGCGCGCTCGGCCGATGCCGACTGGCCGGAGATCGAGACCAATCTCGCGACCGTGGAACGCACGCGCGGCAGCCTGCGGGCCGTGATGCAGGGCATGCCGGCGCGCGAGCGCGCCTACGCCACGCTCAAGGCGCGCGCCGCCACGCGCTACCCGGCCATGACCGTCGCCCGCATCGTGGGCGAGAACGACGCCGCCGTGGTGGCGGGCAGCTACGCCGTGCCCGGCACCTTCACGCGCGAGGCCTGGGAGCAGTACATCGAGCCCGCCATCGGCGAGGCCGCGCGCCGCGAAGTCCAGACCACCGACTGGGTGCTGGGCGTGAACGTGCGCGACGACCTCACGCTGGAAGGCAGCCCCGAGCAGATCCAGAAGAGCCTCGCCACGATGTACAAAACGGAGTACGCCGAAGAGTGGCAGAAGCTGCTGCGCGGCGTCACGATCAAGCCGTTCAACAACTTCGATCAGGCGGTGCAGGGCATGAACCGCCTGGGCGATCCGCAGAACTCGCCGCTCGCCAAGCTCATCAACACCACGTACGAGCAGACCTCCTGGGATAACCCGTCGCTGATCAACACCGGCATCTCGCAGGCGCAGACGGGCGTGGTGGCCTGGTTCAAGCGCAACATCCTGCGCCAGGAACCGCCCAAACCCACCGAAGCCGCGGCAGGCGCGAGCCAGGTGCCGATGGGCCCGGTCGGCCGCGAGTTCTCCGACGTGGCGCGCCTGGTCGTCACGCGCGAAAACCAATCGCTGCTGGGCAACTACATGAACGCGCTGTCGAAGATCCGCACGCGCTTCAATCAGATCAACAATCAGGGCGACCCCGGCCCCGGCGCGCTGGCGCTGATGCGTCAGACACTCGAAGGCAAGGAGTCGGAGCTCGCCGACGCACTGAAACTGGTCGACGAACAGATGCTGGCCGGCCTCACGCCGGCGCAACGCGAGACGCTGCGGCCGCTGCTGATCCGGCCGCTCATCCAGGCCTACGCCGTCACCATGCAGCCGGCCCAGCTCGAGCTCAACAAGGTCTGGAACGCCCAGGTCTACCAGCCCTTCAGCCAGACCCTGGCCGACAAGTATCCGTTCTCCACGCGAGCCGGCGTCGAGGCCAGCGGCGAGGAGATCGGCCAGGTCTTCGGTCCGCAGGGCAGCATTGCGCGCTACGTGAACGAGACCCTCGGACCGCTCACCGTGCGCCGGGGCGACATCCTCACCGCACGCACGTGGGGCGACATGGGGATCGATCTGCAGCCCTCGTTCACCGCCAACTTCGCACAGTGGGTGGCACCGCTCTCCGGTGGCGCCTCGGGCGCGGGCGGCGCGGCCCAGCCGCAGACGCTGTTCCAGATCCAGCCGCGTCCCGCGGGTGGGGTCACGGAATACACGATCGAGATCGATGGCCAGCAGCTGCGCTACCGCAACACGCCCGCGCAGTGGGTCAACTTCGTCTGGCCCAATGCGCAAGGCGCCCCTGGCGCGCGCATCACCGCCACCACCTTCGATGGCACCGTGGTCGAGATCGTCAACGAACCGGGCCGCTTCGGCCTGGAGCGCCTGATCTCCGGCGCACAGCGCAAGCCCGCGCCGGACGGCAGCTTCGAGATGAGCTGGACCAAGTCCAACGTCACCGTGCCCGTGAAGCTGCGCATCATCAGCAACGCCCAGGCCGCGGCCGCGGGCGGCGCCGAGCCCGGCAGCCAGGGCCTGCGCAATCTGCGCCTGCCGACTTCGGTCGTGGGCGCCTCCCCCAACCCACCCGCCGTCGCCTCGACGTCCGCTGGAGCGGCGCAATGAGCACCTTGCAGTCACCCATGTTCCGTACGGCTTACTTCGGCAAGATCCCGTCGCGTGGCGACTTCGTGAAGAACACCTCGCATCCGCAGCTCATGAGCACGCTGGATGACTGGGTGGCCAACACCATGGAAGCGTTGGCGCAGGATCCACACTGGAAAGCGCTTTACGACGAGGCCCAGCCCATCCAGTTCGCGATCCTGGGATCGCGTGGCAAGCTCGGCATCGCCGGGCACCTGCAACCGAGCCGGGATCTGTCGGGGCGGCGCTTCCCGTTCATCAGCGCCACCTCGATCGAAGTCGCGCGGCCGCTCGAGTTCATCGCGCGCAGCCCGCTCGCCTTCAGCCGCATGTGGAACCGCATGGGCACGGCCGCGAGCCAGCTCATGCAGGACGGCGATCAGGCCGCCGCGCTGCAGGCGCTCAACGATCTGGGCGGCGAGATCCGCACGGCCGCCGACGATGGTTTCGACGCCTTCATCGACCTGCAGACGCTCGAGCGTGTCGAGGCCATGCTGCGCGGCAATCAGCACGCCGCCAACATGCACGACATCGTGCTGGCGCTCGGCATCCTGCTCGAACCGGTGATGTCCAGCGGCTCGTCGCAGCTCGACACCGGCCTCGCCCTGCCCCTGCCGGATGACCCGCTCTATATCAATCTGGTGGCGAGCTACTGGATGGCGCTGATCGCGCCGTTCCTCGCACGCGCCGACTTCGAGATCGCGCTCTTCATCGGCCGCATCGCCGGCACGCATCGGCTCGTCGTGGGCTTTCGCGGCGCATCGCCGCAGAGCCTCGCAAGCCTGCTTTCCACGCCGCAGACCCTGGCCCAGCACTACATCGTGCTCGAGGAAGCGCCGTGGGTACGCGAGCATGTGCGCGCCAGCTACGGGCTGGCCAAGCTGTCGAGCTATCTGGATCAACCGCGGCTGTCCCTGCGCCAGGCGCAGGACACCTTCCGCGAAGTCTTCATCGGAGCCTGAAGCATGCGTATCCGACTCCTCGCCCTGGCAGCGGCCTTCTGCTGCTCGGCCTACGCGCAAGATGGCGCGACCGTGGTGCCCGCCAACGTGATTCCGCAGCCGGGCCAGGTCGTGGCCAGCGGTGCCGTGCCCGACGAGGCCACCAAGGCCGACGTGCTGGCGCGCCTGCAGAAGATCTATGGCGTGGGCAACGTCATCGACCGCATCGACGTAGGCGGCGTGGTCGCCCCCGCCAACTGGTCGGAGCACGTGGGCAAGCTGCTCGATACGCCGCTCAAGCAGATCAACCGGGGCCAACTCGAGATCGACGGCACCCAGATCCGCTTGCGCGGCGAGGTCGACAACGAGGCCTCGCGCCAGCAGATCGCCAGCACCTTCGCCACCTCCCTCAACCCGACCTACAAGATCATCAACGGCCTGCGTGTCTCGGCAGACAAGAACGAACAGGGCGTACTCGACAACCTGCTCAGCAATCGGGTGGTGGAGTTCGAGACCGGCAGCACACGGCTGACCACGCGCGGCCGCGAGTTGCTGGATGAAGTGGCCGACGTGGTGCCCAAGCTGCGCGCCGACAAGATCCAGATCATCGGTCACACCGATAGCTCCGGCAGCCGCACCACCAACCTGGTGCTCAGCCAGGCGCGCGCCGATGCGGTGCGCGATTACCTGGTCGACAAGGGACTGCCCGCCTCGCGCTTCGAGGCCATGGGCGCGGGGCCCGACCAGCCGGTCGCGACCAACGGCACGGCCGAGGGCCGCGCCAAGAATCGTCGGATCGAGTTCCGCGCCGCGCGCTGAAGCACGACGCGACGCAGGCCGGCGGCCAACGGATCAACCGTTGTCGCCGGCCTTTTTGATGCCCAGCAGTTCTTCGAGGCCGGCCATGGTCTCGTCGTTCTTGACCACCGTACGCAGCCACAGATGCAGCGACATCTCGCCCCAGCTCGCGGCCTTGTCGGCCAGATAGGCGACCGGGCTGTGCGGCTCGGTGCGGCGGAAGAAGTCGGCCACCTCGCGCAACTGCGCAAGGGCCTGGTCACGCGTCTGGATCGGGCCGCGCAGCGTGTGCGTCACGGCGCCAGCCGGCGCACCCTGGGGCATGGGATCGATGTCGGCAGCGGGCAAGGTGGGCTCCATGCGGACAGGTTGAGCGGAGGACGCGGACGACACCGGCGGCAGGCTGGTCGCGGCCAGATCCGCGCGCACCAGCAGGCCGGCATCGCGAGCGAAGCGATGCACCAGTTCGGTCACGTTCTTGAGCGCCTCGCGGACGCGGGAAAACGCCGGGCTTTCGCTGCCCAGGCGGGCGTCCAGGGTCTGCTCCAGGCGCGCGAGCGCCTGCACGCAGCCTTCGATCTGGACTTCCAGCTCGGAATAGAACGCGGGCGGCGTGTCGCGGCGCGCGGCGTCGAAACGGTCGAGCGTGAGCTTGCCGCGGGTGATCTCGTTGGCGTTGTCAGGCGAACGCTTTACCGCGTTGGCCAGCTGCGTGGCGGCCTCCCAGAGCACGGCGCCATAGCGCGCGCCATCGGCCTGGGTCAGCGGAATCTCGCCCACGAGCTGTTGCGAGCGCGACAGCAGCCATGCCAGATTGCCCACGCGCTGCTGCACATCGCCATCTTCGGGCACCGGGTGCAGGCCCTCCCAGAAGTCGCGGCAGAGACCGTCGATCAGCAGATAACCATCGCGCAGCCCGGCGAAACCGCGGGTCTTGGCCCAGGCTTCGGCCAGCCACGACGCCACGCGGATGTCTTTGCTGCGCTCGCGCAGCACGGTGGTGCAGATCTTGATGACTTCGGGCCAATCGGCCTCTTTGAGGTCGATGACCCAATCGCCCTGATCCAGCTGCGGATCATCGTGGCGGCGCGCTTCGCGGATGGCGTCGAATTCGGCCGAGAAAACCAGGTCGATCCCGCAGGGATCGTCACCGGGCACGGGCTGCAACAGGGCGTCGATATCGGTCATGAGGATGCGTAGAAAGCGGCGTCCCGCCCCCATGGCGGCGCACGAATCGCTGGGATGATCTCATACCCGCTTTCAAGGTACGTTCAAATATGACACCTCCTATTACAAAGCGCATCACGCGTGGCCGCTATCATGTCGCCACCTGAACAGGACTCGCTCATGACGACGAAAACGATCCGCATGTTGCCCAATGGTCATTTCATGGTGGGCGCCGCGCGCCGTGCGCCCGATGGCACCTACGTAAGCGGCACGGGCCCCATCACGCGCGCCCCCGACGGCACCTACGTGGCCGGCACGCCGCAACGCGCGCCCGATGGCTCGTACAAGGGCTCGGGCGGCCCGATCCGCATGGCGCCGGACGGCACGTTCGTGGTGGGCGAGCCCGCCATGGCGCCCGACGGCACCTACCTGTAATACCCCCAACGCCCACGCCATGAGCCAACGCGCCGTCATCCGCAAAGGCGATCGCACGTCGCACGGCGGCGTGGTCGTCACGGGCGACGAAACCGTGATCATCTTCGGCCAGCCCATGGCCCGGGTCGGTGATCGCGTCACCTGCCCGCAGTGCGGTGGCACCCACACCATCGTCGAGGGCCTGCCCGGCGTGAGCTCCGATCGCGAGGCCGCGCTCGAGGGCATGCGCACCTCTTGCGGGGCCACCCTCATCGCGAGTCAGGCCTTCTACAAGCTCGGCCTGGGCGAATAGACCCGGCGCGCGCGGCAGTCCGCTGCGTGCGTACACCGTGCATTGCAATCCGCAGGCCGGCGCATCGATCCGTGCGCTGCGCTTACCCGCGGCCCTTGCATTCCCGCAACCCACCTCACACATTCGGACGAGACCTCGGCTCAGGCGACCATTGCCGAGGCTGCGGCGGCCATATCGACACTACACTGAGCGCCCATTTGAGAATGCAACGGAGGCGATCATGCAACTGGACGCGGCCCTGCACGACATCGTCGAAGCCTACTGCGTGCAAGGCGACGAACACTTCGAGCGCGAAGAATACGAACCCGCGCTCGAAGCCTATGAAACCGCCTGGGATCTTCTGCCCGAGCCCAAAGTCCGCTGGGACATCGCCACCTGGATCATGGTCGCGATCGGCGACACCTGCCACATGCTGGACGATTTCGAAGGCAGTGCGCAGGCCTATCGCGATGCGCAGTCGTGCCCCGGCGGCAAGGACAACCCGCTTCTGCATCTGCGGCTGGGTCAGGTGGCCTACGACCAGGACGCGTTCGACGTCGCCGGCGATGAGCTGCTGCTCGCCTATCGCGGCGCCGGCGAGAAAGTCTTCAAAGACGAAGATCCGATCTATCTCGAGTTCCTGAAACGCATGCGCGGCATCTGACGACGCCGCCGCACGACGCGCCGGCCGCGCGGCCCGGCATCAGGTCAGCACGCGATTGTGCGCGCAGAGCAGCGCCAGGATCTCGGCCGTGGCCAGGTCCTCGTGCATGCCCACCCCGAACACGGGCCCCGAGCGTCCCGGCAGCGCCGCCTCGACCACGGCACGCGGCCGAGCCTGATCCCCCTGCCCCAGGCTGTGCTGCACGTAGTCCACCCGCATGCCCAGCGCGTCGGCGGCCGCGGCCAGCGGACCGCTGCCTCGCCCGCTACGCTCGCCGATCACGCCGGCATCCGACAGGCGCCAACGGATGCGCTGACCGCCCGGCACATCGTAGAGCTCATGCGAAAGATGGCGCAGACGGCCGGCCAGCAGCGGCGCCTCGTAGGTCTGCTGGAACAGCCGCCACACCTCGTCGGCATCGAGGTCGGCCTCGCTCGCGCTGCCCAGCCGCTGCACGACCGCGCCGAACTCGATGCGCATGCGGCGCGGCATGACGATGCCGTGGTCACGTTCCAGCACATGGGCGATGCCGCCCTTGCCCGACGCGGCATTGACCCGGGCCATGCCGCCATACGACCGGCCCACATCGCGCGGATCGATCGCCAGGTACGGCACGCGCCAGGGCCCCTCGGGATCCTGCGCGGCCAGGCCTTTGGCGATGGCCTCCTGATGCGTGCCCGAGAACGCCGTGAACACCAGATCGCCCGCATAGGGATGACGTGCCGGCACGCGCAGGCCGGTGTTCTCCTCGGCCACCCGCGCCACGGCATTGAGATCCGAGAAATCGAGGCCCGGCCAGATCCCCTGCGTGTAGAGGTTGAGCGCCAGCGTGACGAGGTCGAGATTGCCGCTGCGCTCGCCATTGCCGAACAGGCAGCCTTCGACACGCTGAGCGCCCGCCAGCAGGGCCTGCTCCGCGCAGGCCACGGCGGTGCCACGGTCGTTGTGCGGATGGACCGACAACACCAGATCGGCGCGCCGCGGCAGGTGGCGATGCATCCACTCCACCTGATCGGCGAAGACGTTCGGCATGGCGACTTCGACCGTGGCGGGCAGATTGACGATCATCGGCCGCCCCGGGCCCGCGTCCCACGCCTCGATGGCCGCCGCGCACACGGCCAGCGACACCTCGAGCTCGGCCTGGCAGAAGGTCTCGGGCGAATATTGCAACGTCCATTCCGTGTCGGGCTGGGCGTCCGTGAGCTCGCGCAGGAGTTCCACCCCCTCCCGCACCGCGGTCACGATCTGTTCCACGCTCTGCTCCAGCACCAGCTCGCGCCAGGCGGGTGCCACCGGATTGAACAGATGCACGATGACGCGGCGCGCGCCCCGGGCCGACGCCACGGTCTGCCGGATCGCGGCCGGCTGCAGCGGTGTCAGCAAGGCCGGCGTCACGCCACGCGGAATGAGATCGCGATCGATCAGATGACGCACCAGCTCATGATCCGTCTGCGAGACGGCCGGCGTGCCCAGCTCGATCTCGCGAAAGCCGATACGCACCAACTCGCGGAACAGGCGCAGCTTGCGCGGGCGGTCCATCGGTTCGAAGAGCGCCTGATTGCCATCGCTCAGGTCGGCGGACAGCCAGCACGGTGCATCGGAGAGGGTCTGGGAAGGCCATTGCCTGTCGCTCAGCGCGACGGGAGCGAGGGGACGATATTTGGTGTGAGGCTGGACGACCATCGGAGCGCGGGTGAATCACCGGCACCGGCGGCTGGCAACGGACGTAGCGTTGGCGGGCCGGTGTCGGCAGGCGGGCATGGCCGCTGGTGACGCCGCGGACGGGCCGAAGCGAGAAAGCGGCGCAGGCACGCATATGACAAGGGTATGGCGTGTTATGAAGCGATCTTATGAAGCCGGCGCGCCGCCGTTTCTATAGAATGGGTCGACTTTTGTAGAGAAAGAGACAATCGTGCACGGCCAGGACGCCAAGCCCTACGACACCGCGACATCGATCCTGACCGGTGCGGCGGCCAATTTCACCGAAGGGCACGAGACGCCGTTCCACTGCCATGCCCGCTGCCAGCTTCTCTATGCCGTCGAGGGTCTCATGCGCGTGGACACGCCGGGAGGCCGCTGGCTCGTGCCGCCGGCGCGCGCGGTATGGATATCGCCGTGGGTCGAACACCGCATGAGCGTGCGCGGCCCCGCGCGCATCCGCAGTCTCTTCGTCGACAGCCAGCGCGTGCTGGGGCTCCCCGCGACCGACGGCATGATTCCGGTGTCGCCGCTGCTGCGCGCGGTGATCGACGAACTCGCGTCGCTCGGCCTGCAGGCCATCGAGACGCGCCGCGGCCGCCTGATGGCGCACCTGCTGCGCGAGGAGCTCAGTGCCCCCATGGATCCGGCGTTCCATCTTCCGTGGCCGACCGACAAGCGCATCCGTCAGGTCTGCGAGGCGCTCTCGGTCGAGGGCGAGCGCCGCGACTGGGACGCCGCGCATTGGGCCGACGCCCTTGCCATGAGCGTCAAGACCTTCCAGCGGCACTTCCAGAAACAGACGAGCACGAGCTTCGGCCAGTGGCGGCTGCGCGCGCGATTGCTGTCGTCGCTGCAGGGGCTGATGGCCGGCGACAGCATTCTGCAGGTGGCGCTGGCGTGCGGCTACGCGAGCCAGAGCGCCTTCACGCTGGCCTTTCGGCGTCATTTCGGCATGGCGCCCAGCGCCTTCCAGGCGCAGAGCCACGCCGGCGTCCAGGCTTGAGCGCGGGCGCCTGCGCGGTGACAATGGCCGCTGTCCTTTTCCGAAAGCGAGCCCCATGACACCGCAGGCCACCTACACCCTGACGCCGGGCGACTACGCCGCCATGACCGTCGCGCTCACGCGCCGCTCCTGGACGCGGCGTATCCTGACGCTGGCGGTCTGGGTCGTCATCTTCTGGTTCGCACTCGCCTGCCTGACCTCGCTGTGGAATCCCGCCCTGCTGGCACGGGTCCTGGTGGCCAGCGGCGGCGCGACCTGGGTCGGTGGCGCGCTGCTGTTCGCCTCGCTGCTCATGCTGTTCGGCCACTGGCTCTCGTGGGGCATCTCGTTCCTCTATTACCGCCAGCTCGCCTCGGCGGGCGCCACGATCACCATCGTGCTCACCGACGACGGCGTCGATGCCACCTCCAACGTCGCCGACACCCGCCTGCCCTGGGCCAGCGTGAAGCGCGTCATCGGCGATGCCCGCCACACGTTTCTCGCCATCTCGAAGCGCGAGGCCCTGATCCTGCCGCGCCGCGCCTTCGCGTCCGACGCCGACTTTGATGCCGCGCGCCGGTATGCCGAGGCGCGTCGGAAAGCGGCCGCCTGACACGCTCAAACGACAACGGGGAGGAGGCCTCGGCCCCTCCCCGTCGTCGTTGCACCCGATGCCCGGCGCTTACTGCTGGGGTGCGATGAAGTGCGACACCCGCGGCGGCTCGTCGCCGATGTGGAACGCGCGCACCTCTTCCTGCTGGTCCTGGTCGGCATGCGTGACACGCTCATGCTGGCGCAGGTGTTCGAGCCACGAGCTCACCAGGAAGTACTCGAGATAGCGGCCAGGCTGGGCCGTGTCTTCGAAAATGCCCCAGGCGTAGGCACCATCGCGGTGGCGTTCGGCGCGCACATGATGCATGGCACGGACAAACTCGGAACCACGGGCGGGGTCGATCAGGTATTCCACGGTGATCATGACCGGACCACGATCATGCGTGACTTCCTTCTCGATCAGCGGCTCGGGCCAGTGCATGGACGGTGCCAGATCCAGGTCGGCGCCCATCTGCAGCTTGGCCTTGCGGGTCAGCAGCATGGCGATCACGGCACCCGCGGCGGCGGCCAGCAGCGCGGCGGGCACGCCCAGTTGCACGGCGGCCTGCCCCCAGATCATGCTGCCCGCGGTCATCGAACCGAAGAACACCGTCACGAAGATCGACAGGCCGCGAGCACGAACCCAGTCGGGCAAAGCCACTTGCGCGGAGACGTTGAGCGAGGTCAGCACCATGATCCACGACGCACCGGCCAGGAAGCTGAACACACCGGCTACGACGGGATGCGGCACCACCGCGAAGACCACCAGCGTGAGCACCGTGCCCAGCGTGCCGGCCATGACGCTGCGATCGGGACCGAGCTTCTTGCGCAGCGGCGGCAGCACCATCGCACCGATCACGGCGCCCGCGCCGACGCAGCCCAGGATGATGCCGTAGAGCATCGCGCCGCCTTGCAGCACCTGACGCACGATCACCGGCAGCAGCGCCCAATAGGCACTGGCGAACAGAAAGAACGCAACGGCACGCAGCAGGGTGGCCTTGAGCGGCGCGCTGTGCAGGGCGAACCGCACACCGGCACGCATGGCGGAGAACAGCTGCTCACGCGGCAGACGCTTGTCGGCGGCAACCGGCGGCTTCCACCAGAAGAGCGCGGCAACCACGACGATGAAGCTCAGCGCGTTGACGAAGAACGGAATCGCCACGCCCAGGCTCGTGATGATGATGCCGGCCAGGGCCGGGCCGATGGCGCGGCTCACGTTGATGCCCACACTGTTGGTGGCGATCGCCTGCTGCAGCGAAGCGCGCGGCACGAGGCTCGGCACGATCGCCTGCCAGGCCGGCGCCGACAGCGCCGTGCCCACCCCCATCAGCAGCGTGAAACCCAGCAGCACCCACGGCGTCGTCAGCCCTGCCCACACGATCAGGCCGAGTGCGAGCGCCACGATGCCCATCGCGATCTGCACGATCAGCAGCAGGCGGCGCCGATCCATCGTATCGGCCAGCGCCCCCGCCAGCAGCGACAGCAGAAACACCGGCAACGCGCCGGCCGTCTGCACCAGCGCCACGAAGAACGGCGACGGCGACAGCGAGGTCATCAGCCAGCCGGCGCCCACGTCGTGCGTCCACGTGCCGATATTGGACAGCACGGTGGCGATCCAGATGACGGTGAACGCGGAGTAAGCGAAGGGCGAGGAAGGCGGCGGTTCGGCGGCGAGGCGGTCGGCGGCGGCGTTCATGGGAGGCTCCAGATCAGGGATGGCAGGGGTGAGGCGTGCAGCAGTGAGCTGCCATGACCGGAACTATATTCCCGCGAACAATCCGGCGATAGACTGCTCTTTTCGCCTTCATCGTTCTTTTTATAGGACGATGAAGGCGCATCAGGACGCTTAGCGGGCGCCTGCACGCCGTCGCGCTTGCGACTGCGCGCCGCGGTCCCTGCAAGATCGGATTGGTTGCGCTCACAACCAGGCGCCGCAAGAACAACGCCTATTACACGCAATTTCGCGCGCCCCCATGTCGATCCCCGCCGGTTTGCAACGGCTGGTTTCGACCGGGCGCGGGCCCGATGGCTGCGTAGTACATTCGGGGACACTTCGCAGGCCGGGGCGCGAGATGCGCCCCGGCGCCGCCACGGACGCTCACCGCTTGGAACGATGTACTCGATGAGACAGAAGGCACTCCCCCGCTCGCTCGCTCCCCTGTTGCTCGGCCTCGTGCTGGTCACCGGCCCCGTTCTCGCGCAGCCGCAGGCGCGGGATCCCGCGGTGGCGAACATCGATCCGCTGGCGCCGGTGATGACCGAAGCGCGCGAACAGGCGATCGCGGCGGTCAAGGACGAGGCAACGCGCAACGCGCTGGCCGACATGCTCGGCATCCTGCGCCACATGCAGCGCGTCGAGCTGCCCTACCGGCAGGCGCCGGGCCAGACGGTCTATGCGCCGTCGCGCCTCGCCGTGCTGTCCGACTACCCCGACGCACAGACGATGATCGATGTGTACGCCGCCGGTATCGTGGGCGGTGTCGAGCCCGACGGCAGCATCAGCGTCATTCCGCCCTTCACGCTGCCCTATCTGCACACCTTCGACTGGCGCACGATCTCGTACTCGGGCGGCCCCGACATTCCTGCCGAAAGCGAGGAAGGACCGGCCGTCACCCTGCAACGCAAGAACCCGAAGGCGCGCGGCGTGGTCGTGCCCGCCACCGATCCGGAGGGCGCCGTCCCCACCGTCATGACGGGCCGGCTGAATGTCGAGATGCCCAAGAGCGTGGCGGAAATCGCGTTCTCGCGCAACGAGATCGGCGAGGTCAAGGCGGCGGGCGATTATCTTTTCAAGTTGACGGCCATCGAGGGTCATCGCGTCGAGCTCGAGACCTGGCATCGCGATGGCGGCGTTCCGGATTTCGCCAGCGACGGCGTGATCGTCGAGGCGCGCGATACCAGCGGCAAGTTTCTCGGTCTGCACGCGCGGCTGTGGGAAGTGCCCGATCAGTTCCAGCGCGGCCTGATCAAGCTCGACGAACTCACGGCCCAGGCGCGCGCCGGCAAGTTCCGCGCCAAAGACACGACCGATCTGCTGCAGAAGGCCGGCTGGCGCGACGCGCCCGCCACTATGCGCGGCCGCCTGGGTTTCAAGGGCACGGTCGATTCCGTGCGCGTGACGATGATGGTGCGCGAAGGCGAGCACTTCACGCCCGTGACGCGCGACCTCGCCACGCCGGTGCTGCCCATCAACCGCGGCGTGAATGCCGAAGGCATGACACCGCTCAAGCTGGCCGGCGCGGCCTACGATCACGAGCTCGCCACCGAATTGCGCGATGGTCCGCTCGAGATCGAGCGCAAGGAGATGGCCAAGCGGATCAAGGTCGACGTCGTGCAGCTCGACGGCTATCCCGTCGTGCGCTTCTCTTACCCCGATGTATTGAGCAACCGCTTCTTCCAGACGCCGGTGCGTTTCGGTCTCGAAGACGCCGAGTCCGTGTCGGTGACCTTCTACGATGCCGCGGGCAAGCCGCTGGCGGGCGAGGAAGGCCGCGCGTGGGGCCGGGTGGACGAAGGCATCGGCTACGATCCCGGCGGATTCAGCGGCGTGCCGGTACGCGCCGCCGGGCAGATTGCGCCGCGCCGCGTCGCCGATCTGCCGCGCCGCACCCTGACCCCGGGCAAGTTGCCCGATGGCATCGAGATCGACCGCAACATGGTCACGGTCGACACCTCACGTCATCCGTACGACACCGCGGGCATGCTGTGGCTGGCCAAGGACGCCACCGGCCGCTATCTGGTCCTGACCGGCCGCATGGCGCTGAACGATCCCGAATCGGGCAACACCTCGATCGTGCATTACTTCCAGGGCGACGTCGCAACGCTGGAAACCATCGAGCGCGGCAAGGTCGAGCGCGTTCCGTTCAAGTTCGACGTCAGGCTTCCGACCCCGGGCTGACAGACGGGCGCGCGGCCCGCCGCCCTACTCCTCGCTTGCGATCACGAGCAGCACCTCGGCCGGTTGCGCACCGACCGAGGTGATCTTGTGCGGAATGCTCGAATTGAAATGCGCGCTGTCGCCCGCGCCGAGCTGCTCCGTGCGCCGCGCCAATTGCAGCGTGACCTTGCCCTTGAGCACGTACAGGATCTCTTCCCCCTTGTGATGACTCATGGGGTGATTGCGCACCGGCTCGTCCGTGGGCGACAAGACGAAGGCCACCAGCTTGTGTCCGCGCTGCGTGCCCGACACCAGCCGCGGCCCGGGCTCGGCGCGCTTGCGCCCCGTGGGTGCGCGATAGATCGCCACCGGGTCGTCCTCGCCCGACTCTGAAAACAGCTCCTCCACCGTGACGCCCAGCGCCTTCGCGATCTTCAGCGCCGCGCCGATCGACGGCGTGGACACGCCGCGCTCCAGCTTGGACAGGTAGCTGCGCGTCAGCTCCGCCGCCTGCGCGAGCTCCTCCAGGGTCTTGCCGGCCTGCACCCGCAGCAATTTCAGCTTGACGGACATTTCTTTCCTTTAGGACACTTGTGTCCTAGAATATGTATTGTGTCATTCAAACAACAAAGTTCCTATTCGACACAATCCCTGGAGACAATGTCATGGCGTTCGGAAACCGTTGCACACCCCTCATTTTCGCAGCCCTGTTTAGCACCACCGCGCTCGTCCCGCAAATCGCCGCGGCCGACACCTATCCGGCCCAGCCGGTGCGCCTGATCATTCCGTTCGGCGCGGGCGGCATCACCGATGTGGCAGGACGGCTCGTGGGCCAGTATTTGAGCGAGGAGCTCAAGCAGCAGGTCGTGGTGGAAAACCGCCCCGGCGCGGGTGGCGCGATCGCCGCCCAGACGCTAGTGAGCGCCAAGCCCGACGGCTACACGATCCTGCTGGGCACGGTCGGCACGCAGGTGGTCAACAAGATGCTGTACTCCAAGCTCAATTACGATCCCGCCGCCATGACACCTGTGTCGTTGGTGAGCAATTCGCCTTACGTGCTGGCGGTGAGCGAAGGCGTGACCGCCAAGGACCTGCCGGGCCTGGTCACGCAGGCCAAGGCCAATCCGGGCAAGCTCAACTTCGGCTCCGCCGGTAATGGCAGCTCGCCGCACCTGGGTATCGAGCTGTTCAAGCTCGCTACCGGCACCGACATCATGCACGTGCCGTTCAAGAGCGGCGCCGAGGCCGTCAATGCCGCCATCGGCAAGCAGGTCGACATCGTGATCGACGCCATTCCCGTGATCCAGCCGCAGGCCAAAGCCGGACGCCTGACCGTGCTCGGCATTGCCGCCGACAAGCGCAACGCCGCCGAACCGGAGGTGCGCACGAGTGTCGAGCAGGGGATTCCGGCATTCCAGATCGGCTCGTGGAATGCGCTGCTGGCGCCGGGCGGCACTCCCGCCGACCGCGTCGAGATTCTGAACCAGGCCCTGACGCGCGTGCTGCAACGCCCCGAAGTCGTGTCCCGGCTGGCCGGCATGGGCATCGAGCCGATGGCCACCGGTCCGGCGGCGTATCGCGAACACGTGGCGCGCGAAACCGAAAAATGGTCCAAGGTGATCGCGGCCGCGGGCACCCGCCTCGACTGAACGGAGACGACGATGATTCTTTACGACACCCTGCGATCCGGCAATGCCTGGAAAGCCCGTCTGATGGCCGCCTTCGCGGGCATCCCGCTCGAGCGCCGCACCCTGTCGATTGACCGCGGTGACCTGGCCCGGCCGGCGTTCCTGGACGTGGCGCCCCTTGCGCATGTTCCGGTGCTGCAGTTGCCCGACGGCTCGCACTTGCCGGAATCGCAGGGCATTCTGTTTTACCTGGCCCAGGACACGCCCTGGTGGCCGGCCACCCCGCTGGAGCAGGCGCGCGTGCTCAGCTGGATGGGCTTCGAGCAGGACCGCCACATGAAGCCCCTGGCGCAATTGCGGCTGCACCTCGCCCTGCACCAGGATGCCGATCCGCAGAGCGCGTTGTTCCGCGGCTATGCCGACGCCGCGCGCGCCGCACTGGCCGCACTGGACGCGCAGCTCGCGCGTCAGGGCGAACAGGCATGGGTGGCCACCGCGGCGCATCCTTCCATCGCGGACGTGGCACTCTATCCGTATACGCGCATGGCGCCCATGGGCGGCATCGCGCTCGAGCCCTACCCGGCCATCGGCCGCTGGCTCCGCCGTCTCGAGGCCCTGCCCGGCTATCAGCCGCTGTTTCCGGGTCAGCCCGACCGCAATCTATCCACCGCAGAACACGCCTGAGATCCCATCATGAACGCATCCGATACCTTCAATCTGGACAAAGCCACGCTGGTGTCCCAATCCACCAGCAAGATGGACGCGCACTTCGATGACAGCGCCTATACCCTGCGCCAGAAGCTGGCGCTCACCTGCCGCATTCTGTTCGATAACGGGCACGACTCGGGGCTGGCCGGCCAGATCACGAGCCGCACCGGCGTCGACGGGCAGTTCCTGACGCAACGGCTGGGCCTGGGCTTCGACGAAATCTCCGAAGCGAACCTGCTGGTGGTCGACGAACACCTCAACGTGCTCGAGGGCGACGGCATGCCGAACCCGGCCAACCGCTTCCATTCGTGGGTGTACCGGGCGCGGCCCGATGTCAATTGCATCATCCACACGCATGCGGTCCACACCGCGGCGCTGGGCATGCTCGAAACCCCGCTGATCGTCTCGCACATGGACAACTGCGTGCTGTACGACGACGTGGCGTTCGTGGGCCACTGGCCCGGCGTGCCCGTGGGCAACGAAGAAGGCGAACTGATCGCCGGCGCACTGGGCCAGAAGCGCGCGCTGATGCTGTCGCATCACGGCCTGCTCATTGCCGGCAGCTCGGTCGAAGAGGCCTGCGTGCTGGCCATCGCCTTCGAGCGCGCGGCCCGCATGCAGCTGCTCGCGATGGCCGCGGGCGAGGTCAAGCCGATCGACCCGGTGCTCGGCAAGGAAGCCCATGACTGGATCCTGCGCCCCAAGCGCAACGCGATCGCCTTCGACTACTACGCGCGCCGCACGCTCAAGAATCCGCACCACGCCGATTGCCTGGGCGCAACGGGCGGCTAGTCGCGGACGGCCAGTCGCGGACGGCTAGTCGCGGACGGCTGGTCGCGGACAGCTGGTCGCGGACGGCCAGTCGCGGACGGCCAGTCGCGGATGGCCAGTCGCAGGCGGCGAGCTGCGGACGGCTCGTTGCACGGGAGGGGCGGCCCGGCCGGCTCCACCCCGGCGCCGTCCGGTCCTGCTGCGGTGCAAGCTGCTTTCCGGCGCCGGGCCTACTACACTGGTCGATTGCGTCTGGACGATACCCGTCCGGATAAGCGACACTGATCATGTTCGCCGACGGCCTCCCCCGCCTATCCCGCGCGGGAGGTCTTCTTGCGCTCCGTCGCCAAGGATAGGAAGCCCGCCATGAACACGCATTACCGCAAACGCCTGCCCGGCACCTCGCTCGACTACTTCGATGCCCGCCAGGCCGTCGAAGACATCCAGGCCGGCGCCTGGGCCACGCTGCCCTACACCTCGCGCGTCCTCGCCGAAAACCTGGTGCGCCGCTGCGATCCGGCCACGCTCACCGATTCGCTCAAGCAGCTGATCGAGCGCCGCCGCGACATGGACTTCCCGTGGTTTCCGGCGCGCGTGGTGTGCCACGACATCCTCGGCCAGACGGCGCTGGTGGATCTGGCGGGTCTGCGCGACGCCATCGCGGATGCCGGCGGCGACCCCGCCAAGATCAATCCGGTCGTGCCCACTCAGCTGATCGTCGACCACTCGCTGGCGGTCGAATACCCGGGCTTCGACAAAGACGCCTTCGAGAAGAACCGCGCCGTCGAAGACCGCCGCAACGAAGACCGCTTCCATTTCATCAACTGGACCAAGCAGGCCTTCCGCAACGTCGACGTGATTCCGCCCGGCAACGGCATCATGCATCAGATCAATCTCGAGAAGATGTCGCCGGTGGTGCAGGTGCGCGACGGCGTGGCCTTTCCCGACACCTGCGTGGGCACCGACAGCCACACGCCGCACGTCGACGCGCTGGGCGTGATCGCCATCGGCGTGGGTGGCCTCGAAGCCGAAAACGTCATGCTGGGCCGCGCCTCCTGGATGCGCCTGCCCGACATCGTCGGCGTCGAGCTCACGGGCCGCCCCCAGCCCGGCATCACCTGTACCGACATCGTGCTCGCGCTCACCGAGTTCCTGCGCCGCGAAAAGGTCGTGGGCGCCTACATCGAGTTCCTCGGCGAAGGCGCGAGCGCGCTCACCATCGGCGACCGCGCCACGATCTCCAACATGACGCCGGAGTTCGGCGCCACCGCCGCGATGTTCTACATCGACGGCCAGACCATCGATTACCTCACCCTCACCGGCCGCGACGACGAACAGGTCAAGCTGGTCGAAACCTACGCCAGGCAGGCCGGCCTCTGGGCCGACGACCTCAAGCACGCCGAATACGAGCGCATGCTGGGCTTCGACCTGTCCAGCGTCGTGCGTAACATGGCCGGCCCGTCCAACCCGCACAAGCGCCTGCCCACCTCCGATCTCGCCGCGCGCGGCATCGCCGGGGCCTGGGAAGAAAAGCCGGGCGAGATGCCCGACGGCGCGGTCATCATCGCCGCCATCACCAGCTGCACCAACACCAGCAACCCGCGCAACGTGATCGCGGCCGCCCTGCTCGCGCGCAACGCCAATCGTGCCGGCCTCACCCGCAAACCCTGGGTCAAGAGCTCTCTGGCGCCCGGCTCCAAGGCCGTCCAGCTTTACCTCGAAGAATCCGGCCTGCTGCCCGAGCTCGAGCAGCTCGGCTTCGGCATCGTGGCCTTCGCCTGCACCACCTGCAACGGCATGAGCGGCGCGCTCGACCCCGTGATCCAGCAGGAGATCATCGACCGCGACCTGTACGCCACCGCCGTGCTGTCGGGCAATCGCAACTTCGACGGCCGCATCCATCCCTATGCCAAGCAGGCCTTCCTGGCCTCGCCGCCTCTGGTGATCGCCTATGCCATCGCCGGCACGGTGCGCTTCGACATCGAGCGCGACGTGCTGGGCACCGACGCCAGCGGCAAGCCCGTCACGCTCAAGGACATCTGGCCCAGCGACGCCGAGATCGACGCCGTGGTCGCGGCCAGCGTCAAGCCGGAGCAGTTCCGCAAGGTGTACGAGCCGATGTTCACGTTCACCAAAGAAGACACGGGCAAGACCGATCCGCTGTACGACTGGCGGCCGCAAAGCACCTACATCCGTCGCCCGCCCTACTGGGAAGGCGCGCTGGCCGGCGAGCGCACGCTGCGCGGCATGCGGCCGCTCGCCGTGCTCGGCGACAACATCACGACCGACCATCTTTCGCCGTCCAACGCCATCATGGCCGACAGCGCCGCGGGCGAATACCTGGCGAAGATGGGTCTGCCCGAAGAAGACTTCAACTCCTACGCCACGCACCGCGGCGACCACCTCACCGCACAGCGCGCCACCTTCGCCAATCCCAAGCTCATCAACGAGATGGCGGTGGTCGGCGGCCAGGTCAAGCAGGGATCGCTCGCGCGCATCGAGCCCGAGGGCAAGGTGGTGCGCATGTGGGAAGCCATCGAAACCTACATGGATCGCAGCCAGCCGCTCATCATCGTGGCAGGCGCCGATTACGGCCAGGGCTCGTCGCGCGACTGGGCCGCCAAGGGCGTGCGTCTGGCCGGCGTCGAGGCCATCGTGGCCGAGGGCTTCGAGCGCATCCACCGCACCAACCTGATCGGGATGGGCGTGCTGCCGCTGGAGTTTCTGGCAGGCACCGACCGCAAGACCCTCGCGATCGATGGCACCGAGACGTTCGACGTCGTGGGCGAGCGCGTGCCGCGCGCCACGCTCACGCTGGTGATCCATCGCCGCAACGGTGAGCGCATCGATGTGCCGGTCACCTGTCGCCTCGACACCGCCGAAGAAGTCTCGATCTACGAAGCGGGCGGCGTGTTGCAGCGCTTCGCACAAGACTTCCTCGAATCCACTCAAGCAGCCTGAACCTCACCGGAGGCGGCCCGAGCGGCCGCCTCCGTCCGCTAGGACTCCCGACATGGCCTTTCTACCCCAGCTTCGTATTCCCGCCACCTACATGCGCGGCGGCACCAGCAAGGGCGTGTTCTTCCGTCTGCAAGACCTCCCGGAAGCCGCCCGCAAGCCCGGCCCCGCGCGCGATGCGCTGCTGTTGCGCGTGATCGGCAGCCCCGATCCCTACGCCAAGCAGATCGACGGCATGGGCGGCGCCACTTCCAGCACCAGCAAGACCGTCATCCTCGATCGCAGCACGCGGCCCGATCACGATGTCGACTATCTCTTCGGCCAGGTGTCGATCGATAGCGCCTTCGTCGACTGGAGCGGCAACTGCGGCAACCTCAGCGCCGCCGTGGGCGCGTTCGCGATCTCGGCCGGCCTGGTCGACCCCGCGCGCGTGCCGCGCGACGGCACGGCCGTGATCCGGATCTGGCAGGCCAACATCGGCAAGACCATCCTGGGCCACATCCCCATGGCCGACGGTCAGGTGGTCGAGAGCGGCGACTTCGAACTCGACGGCGTCACCTTCCCGGCCGCCGAAGTGCAGCTCGAGTTCCTCGATCCGGCCGACGAAGGCGAAGGCGACGCGGGCGGCGCGATGTTCCCCACCGGCAACGTCGTGGACACCTTCGAGGTGCCCGGCTTCGGCACGCTCGAGGCCACCTTCATCAATGCCGGCATCCCGACCATCTTCGTCAATGCCGAGGCCATCGGCTACACCGGCAGCGAGCTCCAGGACGCCATCAACGGCGACGCCCAGGCGCTCGCGCGCTTCGAGACGCTGCGGGCCCACGGCGCCGTGCGCATGGGCCTGATCCAGGACGTCGCCGAGGCCGCCAAGCGCCAGCACACGCCCAAGATCGCGTTCGTCGCGGCCCCCGCCGACTACGTCGCGTCCAGCGGCAAGGCGGTCAAGGCCGGCGACATCGATCTGCGGGTGCGCGCACTCTCCATGGGCAAGCTGCATCACGCCATGATGGGCACCGCCGCGGTCGCCATCGGCACCGCCGCCGCCATTCCGGGCACGCTGGTCAATCTGGCCGCCGGGGGCGGCCAACGCGAAGCCGTGCGCTTCGGCCATCCCTCGGGCACGCTGCGCGTGGGCGCCCAGGCGCAGCTCGACAACAACGGCCAATGGAAGGTCACCAAGGCCATCATGAGCCGTAGCGCGCGGGTGCTGATGGAGGGCACCGTGCGGGTGCCGGCCGAGACGCTGGGCTAGGGTTTCGCCTTCGCACAGGCCAGCATGGCCGCGCCGATCTCGGCGCCGCCCTGCGCCTGCACCGCATGGCCCGCCGACTCGAGATCGCGGCGGTCCTTGTTCTGGCTGAGCTTGTCCTTGCCGACCAGGCGCGTCACATCGATCTGGATCCCCACGATCGCCTTGAGCAGCGCGTCGATGTACTCGGGCGCGCTGTCGGTCATTTTCCAGGGCTTGGGCTGCGTGGCCTCGTGCGTGCGCGTGAGGCGGGCCACCACCCCGCGCACATAGCGCTCGTCGTCACGCACCGTGATCGTGCCGTGCGCATGCACCACGCGGTAATTCCAGGTGGGCACCTGCCGGTGCGCTTCGTGCTTGCTGGGATACCAGTTCGGCGAAATATAGGCATCGCCGGCCCGAAACACCGCGAGCACCGCGTCGCCGTCGCGCACGTCCTGCCACACGCTGTTATTGCGGGCCACGTGCGCATGCAGGATCGTCTTGCCGCCGGCCACCTCGAGCTCGAACGGCACGTGGTTGGCGTCCAGACCGGCGGCGCCGTGGGTGATCAGCGTGCCCATGGGATGGCTGCGAATCAGCTCGTGCAACGACGCCTCGTCGGCGACGGCGAAATGCTCGGGTACGTACATGAAAGACCTCTCGCTCGGAAGAACGTCATCATGCGCCCGCACCGGCCTGACGTTAAGTGCCAGGGTTGCACAAAATTCTCAGACCAGCCAGGCGGCGCGCCCGCCCGCCGCCGCCGCCGCGGGCGGGCGTGGCCCGCGCGCGGCCTACCTCATTGGCTGCGTTCCTTGAGCACCTCGACCACATCCTGACGCCCGTAGGCCGCGGCAAAGGCGATGGTGCGCAGGCGCCGCACGACGTCGGGCGTGCCGGGCGCGTCGGACTTGTCGGCGCGCTTGACCGGATCCTCGCCCGACAGGTTGTACGAGGTGTGCCAGAAGATGCGCTCCGGATCCTCGCCCAGGAACGCCTCCACCTTGGCCAGGATCTCGGCCGGAATGTCGGCATCCTCGAGCATCACGGGGCTCATGTCATTGCCGCGTTCGATCAACGCGCGCTCGAAAAAGAGATCGAGATTGCCCTGAGCGAGCGCCGCTTCCTTGGTCAGCCCGGCCGCGATCATTGCCTGGCTGTCCGCTTCGCAGCGCGCCAGCGTGCTGGCCACGAGCTCGGCAGGCGGCTTGCCGCCCGACCTGTCGCGGCTGGAGGCCAGCGGATTCATCGGGTACAGACGCCGCTCGATCGTCAACAGCGGATAGCGGCGCAGGCTGTAGCGCGGGCACAGGAGGGTCGAGGGCACCACGTCCACCGAGGCACTGTTCTGCCCCCACGCGAGTTCGTCCAGGCTATAGAACGGCTGCCGCACCGACTCCAGCAACGAACGCTTGGTCAGGAAAGTAGACACCGTCGGGTCGCCCCACGTATTGAGCCAATACACCTGGAAGCTCGGGCTCAGCGCGGTGCCCACCAACAGCAGCACGATGCTGGCAAGCCACTGCTTGACCAGGGCAGGCCGTGGTTGACCGCGCGCCACGCGCCCCGTCACGTAGTACCAGACGGGGAAGGTTGCGAAGGCGAGAATGCCGCCCAGGCAGGCCACCGACGTCAGGCCGTTGATCGCCCCTGCGATCAACGCCCCCACCCCCAGGATGGCCGGCCATTTCCAACCGGATTTGCGAGAGGCGGCGCGCCAGGCCAGGACGCCGGGTTCGGAAGACGGGGGAGTGGAAGACAACGATGGCTCCTGATATCAACGAGAATGCGCGCGCCGGATCGGGCTGCGCAGCCTGTGCACGGCCCGATCGCATGATCGCGTCAGAAATGGGAAGGGCGATGCAGCCCGCGCGCCGGCCCTGCTCAACGACACTTCTGTTGCGGCAGCCCGTAGCCGATCGTGACGGCCGTGACGGGGACATCCGCGAAAAGCTTCGCAGCGTAGGTGTCGAAACGGGTCTCGCAATTGAATTTGGTTTGCAGCACGTAATCTTCGCCGGCGGACTTGTTCATGTGTTCGCGCCAGCCGTGGGCGGCGCTCGACGCCTTGCCGCCGACCAGCAGCATCTCGAGCAGCACTTCCATGCCGCCGGACGAGCGCGGCGCCTGCCATAGCGCATAGGCGGCGGGATCCACCGCGTTGCCGCAACCCGCCAGGCAGCTGGCGGTGTAACGCATCCCCGATCCGAACGCACGCGGCGTGATCGGTTGGCCGGGCGTCGGCGCATCCTCGCCGATGAAGGAACGCAGGTCCGCGTCGCAGCCGTTCGCAGTGACGAGGCTCAGCGCCGACACCTTGCCGTTGTCGATCGTCGCGGTGATGCGGCAGTTCTTCACGACGAACACGTGGTCTTTGCCGAAGGATTCGCGCGCAATGCCCGCCACCGATTCGAAATAGCGCTGGTCCACGCCCAGCATCGAACCGTTGAACACGTCGTTGACCGTCGCACTGGCAGGCGCGCCACCCGCGGCGGGCTGAGCGGTACTGGCGTGCACGGCGCCCACATACGTGGCGCTCGCACTCAGCAGGGCCAGGGTCGCTGCGGTGAATTTCATGCGTGCAAGACTCCGATCGTGTTCATGAAGGCCGCCCCAGGTCTTTGCTTGCGGGACGAAAGCATGCGAATTCGACCACAAAACCCGCGCGCTGAGCGGCTTCGGCGGCGGCCGATTCGGCGCGCGGCGCCGGATGCGTATCAAAGCCCGGGCGGCGCATCATCGCCGAACGCGGCCGTGCCGCGCGCGCCAAAGTGCCTAGCGCAAGCGCGCCCTTGCGCACCCATCGCCGCGAAACGCAGCAATGAAGCGGCTCGACGGCCCGGCATCGGTGCCAGCGCTTGCGCCCGCAACGATCGCCCGCGAGCCCGACGCGCCGGCGAATGCGCAGGCCAAGAAAGTAACAAGCGCAACCGCAGCGCAACATTCGCTAACTCAAGCCTGGGGTGCCGGAACGCATATACGCCTGCTGTGCCCCGCCACGCCCCGCTATCATGGAACAACGCCCGGCCTCCGGGCTTCCAACAACAATCCAAACCGCGAGGCACGCAGCCATGGAACATATCGAAACGCCGCTCGGCACGCTGGCCGTCAGCACCGACGAGGAAGGCCAACTCTACGCCCAGGCCACCTGGCAGCAGGGAGAGCGCGAGGTGTTCTACACCATCATGCTCGACGCGCAGCACCAGCTCACCGCCGAACCCACGTTCGTTCTCGAACGCCTGGCCCGGCTCGATGAATTCACGCAGGCGGCCACCCGCCACCTGCAGGAAGCCCTGGGCACACCGGAAGAGGTCGGCCACAACGGCCTGCTGTTGTGGGGCGAAGAGCTGACCTTCTGGGGCGGCACGAGCTGGTCGATTCTGTTCGCCGAGGGCGCCTTCCCGATCTGCCAGCCCTACGGCGTGCTGGCCAATTTCGAAGGCGACCAGCTGGTCAACTTCGATGACCTGTCCGACGCCGAAGAGGCATGAGCGGCGAGCGGCCGGCAGAGCGCGGCGGCGCCGCGGCATCGGAAGCGGCGGCCCCCGAGGCCGCCGTTGCCGCCCGGGCGCGGCAGCCCGGCATCAAGGCGCCGGCGCGACGCCAGCCCGCCTGGACCTTCGCCAGCGTCGTGACCCTGCTGTGCGGCCTGGCGAACGCCTACCTGCACTGGTATCTGGTCATGAACGAAGCGATGTGGCCCTACATCGTCTTCGAATTGATCCCGGGCGTGCTCGGACTGGTTTGCGGTGTGTACGCCATCTACCGCTATGACAGCAAAGTGGCCTGGGTCGGCCTGCTGCTGGCGCTATCTCCCCTCATCACCTGGCTGAGCGTGTGAGGGGCGGCTGAGCGTGCGAGGGGCGGCTGCCGAACGGCGCCTGCGCTAAGTGCCCCTAGCCCGGCTGGAGGCACCCTAGCCGGGCACTCCCTACAACAACCCGTCGCGCAGTTGCTCGCGAATGCGGTGCCACCACGCCCCGCGCTCGAGCGCGGCGGCGTCGCGTTTGCGCCATGTCCGCTCCAGCTCGCCCAGCGCCGCGGCACGATCGAAGCCGGCCTCGGCCTGCGGCTCGGCGCCGACCTCGCCGCGCCGGAAGGCTTCGAGCCGCGCCTGCATATCGGCCTGGCTATAGACCTTCGCGCCCGCGTCGGCCACGCTCGCCATCGCCTGAAAGCGTTGGTAGGCCACCAGAAAATGCAGGAAATTCTCGAGGCGCGCGTTGACATACAGGTGCGCTTCGCCTGGCCCGGCCGTCATGACGTGCCCGTCGGGCAACACCACCAGCCACAGCGCTTCGCCCCAGGGCTCGCGCGCGATCACCATGCCGGCGCCATCGCCGAACGACCGCATGGCGGGCGGCACGAACTCGATCAACGAAATCGGCGGCACGGGCTGCACCGGCACGCCGGGTTCGCAGAGCCAGGCACAGGCCTGATCATCCAGGCCGGCGTCGGCGAGTGTGCGCGCATCCAGCCGGGCGGCACCTCCGGCATACAAGCTGCTGAGATCGTCGTGGGTCATGATGGTTACGCTTTCGCGCCCTCGTTCGATGATCCAGTATGGCACCGCGACTCGCGCGCGGGAAGCACCCCGGCAAAGGGCCTCGGGCCACCCCGCGGCGGCGGGGCTTTATCATCTAGGCAGCAGCGCCTGCCGCGGCCCGGTCACGCGCACCCGTTTTTCGCCTTGCTCCCACAGGAGATTTATTAGTGGTTCGATCCGCAACGACAACATCCCCTTCCGTCCTGACCCGCCATCACGCCACCAGGCTCTGGTGGCGCGGACGGGAGAGGCCCTGGCTGGCAAGCCTGATGCTGATGGTGATGTTGTGTTGCGCGATGCTCTCCTGGCCGGCGCACGCCGTGCTTCCAGGCGCGCAACCGGCGCAGGCCGCGTCGCAGGACCCGGCCACGGCCCCCGCGCTGAGCCCGGCCGCGCTGGCGGACCTGCTCGATAACCCCGAGGTACGCAAGACCCTGACAGACCAGTTGCGTGCGCAGGCATCGGGCAAAAAGCCGCCCGCTCCCGCCGCCGTGCCCGCCGAACCCGCCGAGCCCGGCCTGCAGGAACGCATGGCCGATGGCGTTCAGCGCTTTCTGACCGGCGTGGCCGCCGATATGGGCCAGGGCGTGGACGACATGCGGACCCTGGCCTCCGGAGGCAGCCTGCGGATGGACAGCGGCACCGCGGGCAACGCCCTGCTGCCGCTCGGGCTGGCCGCCGTCGCCACGATTCTCGCGTTCATCCTGCTGCGCATGATCGCCATGCGCATCTACGCCCGCATCGATCACTGGGTGGCCGAGCAGACCTGCGTCACCGAACCGACGCCGCAGCGCGGCGCGCCCTTGTCGATGCGTGTGCTGTGGCGCCGCGCGGGCGCCATCGTGGGCGCGCTGGCGATCGACGTCGGCGTCGTGCTGCTCGCCGCCATGGCGGGCGGCACCGCCGCGCTCTGGAGCACGCCGGGACGCGGCACGCTGGACGCGCTGGCGGCCATCTTCATTCAGGCCTTCGTCGCGGTGGAGATCGTCAAGGTGCTGATCCGTACGGTGTTCGCCGTCCGTCATCCGCATCTGCGCCTCTTGCCGATGTCCGACGAACTGGCGAAATACTGGAACGCCTGGCTGGTGCGCATCGTGACGGCGGCCGGCTACGGCACGCTGCTCATCGATCCCGTCATGTCGGCCGCGCTCTCGCCCGCGTTGGGGCGCCTGACCAGCATGATCATCATGCTCGCGGTCTACGTGTATGCCGTCCGCGTGATCTGGCAAAACCGCCGCACCGTGCGCGAGCGGCTGGATCGCAGCGCCGCCGGCGCCGCCACCTTCATGGGCTCGCGGCTGCGCTTCCTGTCGCGCGTCTGGCACATCCTCGGCATTCTGTACTTCACCATTCTGCTGGTGGTGAGTCAGATCGACCCCGACAACGCCCTGCCCTTCATGGCCCGCGCCACGGCGCAGACCCTGCTGGTCATCGGCGTGGGCAGCCTGCTGATTCTGCTGTTGAACACGATATTGGCCAAGCCGATCCAGCTCTCGGCTGAGATGCGCCGCCGCCTGCCGCTGCTCGAGGCGCGCGTGAACGCCTATGTGCCGGCCACGCTCAAAATGGTGGGCTGGATCATCCGAATCGTGATGGTGCTGCTCATCCTCGATGCCTGGCAGGCCTTCGACCTGTCGCGCTGGCTGGCCTCGGATGCAGGCGCGGCGGCCATCAAGATGGTGGTGAACATTGCCATCGTGCTGTTGATCGCGGCGCTGGCCTGGACCGTCATCGCCAGCATCATCGAGCACCGCCTGAGCCAGAGCGAGGGGCGCGGCATGCCCACCGCGCGCGAGCGCACGCTGCTGGCGCTGTTCCGCAACGCCGCCCTGATCGTCATCGTCACGATGACGCTGATGGTGCTGCTCTCGCAGATCGGCATCGACGTGGGCCCGCTCATCGCCGGCGCCGGCGTGGTCGGCCTGGCCATCGGTTTCGGCGCGCAGAAGCTGGTGCAGGACATCATCACCGGCGTCTTCATCCAGCTCGAAAACGGCATGAACGAGAACGACGTGGTCCAAGTGGCGGGCGTGTTCGGCACGGTCGAGAAGATGACGATACGGTCGGTGGGAATCCGCACGCTCGATGGCGGCTATCACCTGGTGCCGTTCTCGTCGGTCGACGTCGTGGCCAACCACATGCGCGACTTCTCCTACCATCTGGGCGAATACACCATCGCGCATCGCGAGAGCGTGGACGACGCCATCGATCATCTGCGCGCCGCGTTCGCGGAGCTCATGACCGATTCGGTGTTGGGCCCCGAGATTCTCGAAGACATGACGGTGGCTGGCGTCACGGCGGTCAACGACAAGGGCGTGACCATCCGGATCCTCATTAAGACGACCCCCGGCATGCAGTGGGCGGTGCAGCGCGGCTACAACCGCCTGCTCAAGAAGCACTTCGACGCCGCCGGCATCGAGCTGCCCTACCCGCACACCGTCGTTTACTTCGGGCAGGACAAGCGGGGTTACGCGCCGCCGGCCAACGTGGCCGTGCAGCAGGAACGCGCAGACGAGGGCGAGAATGCCCGCGCCGCGGGCCACACGCGGCGCCCGCTGCAACGCGCCGAACCCGCGCCGGACTCGGCCGAGGTGCTCGGCAACGAGCTCGAGGCACGGGAAGAAGGCGAGGCCCGGGACGCGCAGGAAGCGCGCGACCCGGACGTCCTGGACAAGCCGCGCGCCTGACGGGCCGACGGCCGCGCTGCCGCAGACATCCCTGCGTCAGCGCGGCCTCGCACGACGCGGGGCGCGCGCTTAAAACCGCCAGGCCCGGTCACGCAGGGGCTATCGGCCCTTGCGCAGCGAGAGCGGCACGCCCCAGACGGGGTCTTCCGTGCCCACGCTGCCCAGCGGCGTCATCTTCATCGGCTCGATGCGCGACAGCAACGCGCGGTGCGCGTCGCTCAGCGTGCGCTGCGCCAGATAGCGCTGCGTGAAGTCCATCGGCGCCGGCCCGGTGTAGACCGTGAAGTCTTCGAGCGGGCATTCGATCTTGACGCTGTCCGTGGCGCGGCAGCCCGCCTGCCGGAACTTGTAGCTCGGCGTGCGCAGATGCATGCGCTGCGCCAGCACCAGTTGGCCGCCCTTGAGCGAGAAGCTCGCCAGGGCGTGCTGCGGCGGCACGCGCGTCTGCACCTTGATGACGGGCACGTCACGCGACGCCGTTTCTTCGTAGTAGCCCGCGCCCATCCCTTGCGTGGTCTCGCTGTACTGCTCCTCGCCCCACGCCACGCAGTTGCCCGACGCGCGATGCACGGCCGTGCAGACCTGCCGCGACTTGATCTGCGTGTGCTGGGTCGCGTCTTTCCAGTTGGATTCTTTGTAGTATTCGCGGTAGAGCTCGGCCGACAGGAACGCCGTGCCATAGGCGCCGCGCCCCGAGCCGGCCGCGCCCTTGGCAGCCTTGATCTTGTCCAGCGAGGCGTCGAGCTTATAGTCGTCGCCGCCGGTCAGCAGATACTTGCCGGGCGGCAGAATGTGGACCTCGAAGGCCTTGAACAGGTACGTCGTGTTCGGATCGCGTTGCAGATAATTGTTCTGGAACTTGCGGCCGAAGGTGATCTCCGGCTTGTCGGCATGCGTCCAGATCACGTTGGGCGTCCACTCGGCAAACGACTCCGCATACTTCAGGGACTTGTGCGGGTTCAGGTCGGCGACCAGCACCACCGACATATTCGCCTTGAGCGCCTCACCGATGAGGTCCACCAGCTTCGCATAGCGCGGATCGTCCGGCGTGCCCTTGCCGGAAGGCTCAGGCACGGCGCAGCCCGACAGCCCGAGCGCAAGCGTGAGGAGTGACAGGGCAACGCGCATTGTCGACGACTTCATGAGGGGTCCTTGGAGGGCGGAGTCGGAAGTGGCGTGAATCTTAATCCCTGCGCAGCAAACCTGCTCGCCGCCGGCGCAACCGATTGTCGCGTCCGCAACCATTCCTGTCTGGCGGCCGAGGCTACACCCGCACGGCCCCCTTGCGCCTGGTGAACTGCGACAGCGACTGCAGGGCCAGCGCATGCATCGCCGCCACCGACGGCAGCAGCGTTTCTTCTTTGCGCGTGAGCACGCCGACGATGCGCTCCACCGTCGGCTCGGCCAGCGGCACGAACACAAGCCCGCTGTCGGCGGCGGGCCGCGCGAGTACCGGCAGGATGGTCACGCCGAGCCCGGCCACCACGCTCGCCAGCAGCGAGGCGCGGTTCGATATCACCATGGCCGGGTCATCGATGGCGCTGCCCAGCTGCCGGTTCTTCAGGGTTTCGAAGGTGGCGTTGCCAATGAGGCGTTCGCCGGCAAGCGCGGCCCAGGTCACGGGCCCGCGACGGCGTGCCAGCGCATGCCCTTTGCGGCACACGAGTCCGTAGGCGTCGCGCGCGACCGGCGTGAAGGCCACTTCCGCCGTGCGCGGCACCTGACCCGCCACGCCCACCTGCACTTCGCCCGACAACACCAGCCGGTGCACGTCGGGCGACGGCTCGTCGACGGCGCGGATGCGCACGTCCGGATGCCCGCGTGCATAACGCTCCAGCAGACGCGGCAGCCACTCGTCGGCCAGCGAGGGCATGACCGCCAACGCGACCGCCCCCTGATGCCCCGTGCCGAGACGCCGCGCCGCGTCGAGCACGCGATCGTGCGTGAGCAGCAGCTCGCGCAACAGCGGCGCCACCGCAATGCCCAGGGGCGTGAGCTGCGCGCGTTTGCCCGGCTCGAACAGCGGCGCGCCGATCCTGGCTTCGAGATCCTGCATGGCCGCCGACACGGCCGCCTGCGACCGGAACGTGCCCTCGGCGGCCAGCCGGAAGCTGCCGTGATCCGCGGCCATCAGGAACTGCCGCAGGTGCTGGATCTTCAGAGGAACGGACATGGCGGCGGTCGGCATCGAGTTCAGGTTTTCCGAAGTTAACTTGCGTTAATTTGGATTGTCAAAATTCGTCCCCGCACCCAACAATGAGCCATCGTTTTTCCACATTGGATCGGGAGCAGCGCGATGTCTCTGCAAGTGCGCAAGGTAGTGAGTTATGTCGAAAAGACCCTCATCGAGGGTGGCCGTGAGGCGCCGCAGCCGCTGGTGATGATCGTGGCGGCCGCCGTGATCAAGAATCCGTGGGCGGGCCTGCCGTTCCAGGAAGACCTGCGCCCCGGCATCCTGGAGGCCGCCCCACCGCTGGGAGAGCTGCTGGTCGCGGAAATCCTGCGCCAGGCCGGCTCCGCCGACAAGGTCGAGGCCTACGGCAAGGCCGCCGTCGTGGGCACGTCCGGTGAGGTCGAGCACGCCTCGGCCCTGATCCACACGCTGCGCTTTGGCAACGCCTATCGCAACGCCGTGGGCGGCACCAGCTACCTGAGCTTCACCAACATGCGTGGCGGGCCGGGCTGCGTGATCTCGATTCCGCTCATGCACAAGCTCGATGAAGGCCTGCGCTCGCATTACCTCACCGTCCAGACCACCATCAACGATGCGCCCGCGCCCGACGAGATCGTGATCGCCCTGGGCGCCGCCACCTCCGGCCGGCCCCACCATCGGATCGGCAATCGCTACTCCGACCTCCAGGAACTGGCGCAGGAGGCGCAAGCCAAATGAACGCGCAATCGCGGCGTTCCGGCCAGGGCGAGCCGCTGGTCCTGCTGCATGGCGTCGGTCTCGACCACACCCTGTGGGACGACCTGGCACCGCAGCTGAAACCCGACTTCGACGTGCTGCGCTACGACCTGCTCGGACACGGTAAGGCGCCCGCCCTGCGCGGCACCGCCGATATCCACGACTTCATCGCGCAGCTCGACGGCGAGCTCGACCGCGCCGGCTGGGCCGACGCGCATGTGCTGGGCTATTCGATGGGCGGCCTGATCGCCGGCGCCTATGCGGCGGCCCGGCCGGCGCGGGTCCGGCGGCTCACCCTGCTGAGCACCGTGTTCCGGCGTACCGCCGAGGAGTCCGCCGCGGTCCAGGGCAGGTTGGCGGCGGCGGCCACGCAGGATCCCCACGCCGCCGCGCAGGTCTCGCTGGCACGCTGGTTCACCCCCGACTTCCAGGTGACGCGGCCGGAGCGCGTGGACCGCGTGGGACGGCGCCTGCTCGAGAACGACCGCGCGAGCTTCCTGTCCGCGTATGCGTTGTTCGCGGGCGGCGACCGCATTCTGGCCGAGGCCGCCCCGCGGATCACCTGCCCCGTGCTGGTGATGACGGGCGCGGACGACGTCGGATCGAATCCTCGCATGACGCGGGAGCTGGCCCAGGCCTTGCCCGATGGCCGCGCCCACATCGTGCCCGGCCAACGGCATATGCTGCCGGTAGAGCAGCCCGCTCTCGTGGCCACCGCATTGCGCAGCTTCTTTCTGGCGCGCACGCCCGAATCGTCCGCCGCATAGAGACGATCGGCGCAAGATCCACCCAGGTGGAAACGGAGACAACAACATGAACCGCAGAACCTTGATCAAGACCCTGGCCGCGTTGCCGATCGCATCGCTGGCCGCCACCGCCAGCCGCTATGCCGTGGCGCGCGAGACACCGTTGCGCGTGATCGTGCCCTTCCCGCCGGGCGGCGGCACCGATGTGCTCGGCCGCGTCATCGCCGCCTCGCTGGGCGACACGATGGCGCGCCCGGTCGTCGTCGAGAACAAGCCGGGCGCGAGCGGCATGCTGGGCGCCGACTTCACGGCGAACGGCGCCAAGGATGGCAGCATCCTGTTGTTTGCCGGCCTCGTTCCTTCGGTCCGTTACTACGCGCAGCCCGCCGAAGAAATGCTCAAGCAGCTGGCGCCCGTCTGCCCGATCGCACGCTCGCCCTACATGGTGGCCGTCAATGGCGACGTGCCGGCCCGCACGCTGGCCGACCTGCTGGCGCTGTCCAAGCGCAGTCCGAAGGGGCTGACCTTCGGCACGCCGGGCAACGCCACGCCGCAGCACCTGGCCACCGAGCTGTTGCAGGCCGCGTGCGGCATCGAGATGCTGCACGTGCCCTATCGCGGCACCGGCCCGATGATGACGGACCTGCTCGGCGGCCAGATCCAGGTCGTGGTGGCCACCGTCGCTGCCGTCGAGCCGTATCTCAAGAGCGACCGCCTGCGCGTGCTGGCCGTGACCAGCGCCACCCGGCTGCCGAAGTACCCGGACATTCCCACCGTGGCGGAAAGCGGCTTCCCGGACTTCTCTGCGCAGATTCAGTTCGGCACCTACTGCGCGGCCGGCACACCCGAAGCCACGATCGCCACGCTCAACCGCGGCGTGAACGAAGCGCTGAAAACCGATGCGATCCGCGGCAAGCTGGCCGAACAGGGATTCCAGCCCACGGGCGGCACGCCGGCGCAGCTGCAGGAGGCTTTGCTGGCCGAAATCCGCGCCGTCGCAGGGCTGGTGCAGGCGGGCAAGGTGAAGGTGGATCTGTAACCGATGAACGGCGGTTAGGCGGGCTTCCTGGCCCGCAACACCGCCGGAATCCCGCAAGCCGCCAGCACGACCAGCAGCGCCATTCCCTGGAAGGCCGCGACCAGTCCGGCCGCATGCGCCGCATAGCCCAGCAGCGCGGGGCCGAGCAACACGCCCAGGTAGCCGAGCATGCTGGCCGCCGCAATGGCATGGGACGGCCGCATGATGGTCTGGCGGCCGGCCAAGGAAAACAGGATGGGCACCACATTGCCGGCGGCGGCGCCCGCCAAGGCGATGCTGGTGAACACCACGACCAGATGGCCGCTCGACGCCGCCAGCGCGAGGCCCCCCGCGGTCAGCACGAAGCCCGCCATCAACACGCCGCGCTCGCCGACGCGTGAGACGATGCGGTCGCCCACGACCCGGATCAAGGTCATCGTGCTCGCAAACACGACAAACCCCGCCCCGGCGTAGTCGACATCGATCCCCTTCTCCTGCGACAGCAGGAGCGCGCTCCAATCCAGCATCGCGCCCTCGGCGAGAAAAATCACCATGGCCAGCACGCCGATCGCGAGCACGCGTCCACGCGGCATGACCAGCAGAGGAACCTTCTCCGGGGATGCAGTCGCAAGAAAGCCCGGCGCGGCGACCCACACGCCCCCGGCGATCACGATGCCCGCGGCCAGCGCGGCGAGCGCAGCACTCAGACCCGCCGCGAGGACACCCGTCATCGCGGCAGCCCCGACGAGCCCGCCGACACTGTACAGCCCGTGAAATCCCGACATGAGCGGCCGCCCGGCGCGCTGCTGCACCTCCGTGCCGTGCACGTTGGCCGCCACATCGATCGCACCGATGACCGCCCCGAACAGCATCAGGCATAGGCCCAACAGCAAGGGCGAGGGCGCCAACGCGAGCAATGGCAGCGCAATCGCCAACCCGGCACCCGCGCCGACGATCAAGGCCTTGCAGCCTACGCGGCCCGCCAACGCACCCGCTCCCGGCATGCCGATCACGGCGCCCAGGCCCAGACACAAGAGCACGGTGCCCAGCGTTGCCGAATCGGCACCCAGCCGCTGCTGCGCATAGGGCACCAGCGGGGCCCACGAAGAGAGGCCGAAGCCCGCAATGAAGAACGACAGCTGCGTCGCGCGTCGGGGCGCACGCAGCGTGGAAAGCGGGACGGGAGCGACGTGGGAATCCCTGCGCGTGAACACATCGACCTGCGACACAACAAACTCCTGAGAACAAGGCCTAGCCGAGAGGCCTAGACCATATCAAGAGCACGCAGCACATTCTGTCTATACTTGGCCGGATTATGTCGAAAACCCGCCAACACGCGACCCGACACCGCGAGCCCCGCGACCCCGACCGCGCCACGGCGGCTGTCGTCGGTCTCATCGAACCCTGGGTGCCCGGCCACCAGGCGCCTCACAGCCACCGCCGGCATCAGCTCCTGTGCACGGCAAGCGGCGTGATCCACGTTACGACCTCGCTCGGCGAGTGGGTGCTGCCCTCCACACGCGCCCTTTGGATCGGCAGTGGCACGCTGCACGCCACCCGTGTCAGACGGCCCGCCGACACCCGCGTGCTCTACATCGATCCCCAGGCGCATCCGGCGCCGCCGGGACCAGACTGCTACGTCGTCGCGATCAACCCGCTGTTGCGCGAATTGATCGCGACCTGCGCCGCTGCCCCCTGGGATTATGCGATCGACTCGCCCGAGGCGCGCCTGGCCACCGTGCTGATCGACCAGGTGCGCGCCGTCGAGCATGCCTCCGTCGACCTGCCGTTTCCCGCCGACTCGCGCGCGGTCCATCTGGCCAACATCCTGCGCGAGGATCCGGCCAACCGCGAGCCGCTCGACGTCCTGGCGCATCGCGTGGGATCGAGTTCCCGCACGATCGAGCGCCTTTTCCGAAAAGAGGCCGGTCTGTCGTTCGGCAGTTGGCGCCAGCGCCAACGTCTTCTGACGGCGATGGAACACCTCGCCTACGGCGAGAGTGTGACGAACGTCGCGCTCGATGTCGGCTACGAATCCGCGTCGAGCTTTGTCGCCGCCTTCAGAACGATGTTCGGCAACACGCCAGCGCGTTACTTCAAAGCGCGCTGAAACGCCCCGCGCAAAGTCGTGCGACGGCCCACGCGCTTTGCCGACGGTTGCGCACGCAACGAACGAGGCGGCGCCGGTCAGGGCGCACCGCCTCGCCCACGTCGTCAGGCGTTCAGACCGCCATCCACCGTGATCGCCGTGCCGGTGATCTGGCGCGCGGCGGGGCTGGCCAGGAAGCTCACCGCGGCGGCAACATCTTCGGGCTCGTTGTAGCGGCCCAGCGCGGTCAGCGCGCGCAGCGCATCGGCGTGCTCACCCACCGCGGGATTCATGTCGGTGTCGGTCCCGCCGGGCTGCACCAGGTTCACGGTGATGTCGCGCGGGCCCAGTTCCCGGGCCAGACCGCGTGTGAGGGCGACCTGCGCCGACTTGGTGACCGAGTACACGGTGACCTCGGTGGACACGATGCGGTCCGCCAGCGACGAGCCGATGAAGATGATGCGGCCGCCCGCGTTCAGATGCGGAATGGCGGCCTGGGCCACCAGGATCGCGCCGCGCACGTTCACATCGAGCTGCGCGTCGATGTCGGCCAGGCTCATCTGCTCCAGCGAGCCCTGACGCGCGATGCCGGCGTTATTGACCAGGATGTCCAGACCGCCGAGCGCGCGCACGGTTTCATCGACCGCTTGCCGCATGGCGGTGGGCTCGCCGCTGTTGGCCTGGATGGCCACGGCGCGGCCGCCCGCCTTCTCGATCGTCTGCACGACCTCGGCGGCGCGCTGGGCGGAGTGTTCGTAGGTGATGGCGACGGCCGCGCCACGGCGGGCCAGGTCACGGGCGATGGCGGCGCCGATGCCGCGCGAGGCGCCGGTGACGAGGGCGCGCTTTCCGATGAGGTCGTTCATGGTTGTTCCTTGCTTGCGTCTGCACGACGCGTTGACGGTAGGGCGGGCCGCGCCGGAGGCGCCGAACCCGGAGACCCGCCATCAGCAAGGGGCGCTGGCTGGCGAGCGGGACTATTTATGTATCGATCGATACACAAATCTTAGAGGGAAAGTCCCGCCGCGTCAAAATAATATAGTGATCGATATATATTTGTCGATAGCACTTGCCAAGCCGGTTGCGAGGGTTTATATAACGATCAATGCAGAATTCATCCGCCCCTGTCCCCGATTCGTCCGCCAAGCCTGCCCGCGGCCGCGGCCGTCCACGCGCCTTCGATCGCGAGGCCGCGCTCGAGCAGGCCATGCGCCTGTTCTGGGTGAAGGGCTACGAGGCCACGTCGATCGCCGACCTGACGCAGACGATGGGGATCGGCACGCCCAGCCTGTACGCGGCGTTCGGCTCCAAAGAAGCGCTCTACGCCGAGGCGCTGCAGCACTACGCGCAGAAGTATTCGTGCCTGGTGTGGGGTAATTTCGCGAACGCGGCGACGGCCCGCGAGGCGACCGCGGCATTCCTGATGGATTCGGCCGCGGCCCTGACGGGCTGCAGCGCCGACATCCCGCGTGGCTGCATGGTGACCCTGTCGGCGGTCGGCGATGAAGGCCATGCCGGGCTGGGAGCGCAGGTGCGCGCGGCGCGCAACGAAGGCTTCGAACTCCTGAAGGCGCGCTTCGAGCGCGGCGTGGCCGATGGCGAGATTCCGCCATCGACCGACATCGCCGCGCTGGCGCGCTATGTGCAGACGGTGCAGTACGGCATGTCGATCCAGGCGCGCGACGGCGTCAGCCGGGACGAGCTGGCGCGCACCGCGATGTTCGCGATGCGCGGCTGGGATGCGCTGGTGCAAGCGGTCTGACACGCGTGGCCGTCGTGCGAGGGCCGTTTCGCGCCGGGCGTTCGCGGTCTGCTATGTCGAGCCGGGCGACACGTCCGCCAGCAGTGTGATGAGCGCGTCGAGGTCCACGGGCTTGACCAGATGCGCATCGAAACCGGCTTCGTGCGAGGAGCGACGGTCCTCTTCCTGTCCCCAGCCGCTGAAAGCCACGATCGTGACGTCCTTGCCCCAATCGAGCTGGCGGATGCGACGGCAGGCTTCGTGACCACTCATGCCCGGCATGCCGATGTCCATCAGAATCACCTGCGGCCGCATCACTGCGCCGATCTCGATGGCCTCGGCGCCGCTGTAGGCCAGTCGGGCCTCGTGCCCCTCGAGTTCGAGCAGCGCGATCAGCGACTCGACCGCATCACGGTTGTCATCGACCACCAGCACGCGGCGCGCTTCGCTCGCGCGCGCGTGGGGCCCGGCGAGCGGCTCGACATCCGGCACCTCGGTCACCGGCAACCAGACAATGAAGTCGCTGCCCTGCCCCAGGCCGGCACTCTCGGCGCGCACCGTGCCGCCATGCATTTCGACCAGGCGCTTGACCAGCATCAGCCCGATGCCCAGGCCTCCCTGGGCCCGTTCTTCGGTGCGGTTGACTTGCGTAAACATCTCGAAGATTCGATCCAGCTGATCGGGCGGAATGCCTGAGCCGTTGTCTTGAATATGCACCTCGACGTGACCATCGGGCCGGATCACCCGCAGCTCGATGTCCCCACCGGGCGGTGTGTACTTCGCCGCATTCGACAGCAGGTTGCCGAACACCTGAGTCAGGCGGGCCGGATCGCCTCGCAACGTGATGTCGGTCTCAGGCTGCACGACTTTCAGGCGGTGCCCCTGTTGATCCAGCAGCGGCCTGCACGCCTCGACGGCATGGCGCAGCACGACGTCGAGCGAGAGAGACTCGAGCCGCAACTCGAGCTTGCCGCGATTGATGCGGTTCACATCCAGAAGGTCATCGACGAGGCGCACCAGCTGCCGCACCTGACGATCCATCACGTCCTGCGCGCGCCGTGTCATGGCGGGGTCCTGAGCTGCGCGCCTCTGCACCTCGAGCATATTGCGCAACGCCGCCAGCGGGTTGCGCAGCTCGTGGGCCAGCACGGCGAGGAATTCGTCCTTGCGCAGACGCTCCTGCGCCAATTCGGCGTCGACCTGATGCCGCTCGATCAACTCGGCCGCCTGTCGCGCCAGCAAATCAATGTAGCGCAAGGCCTGTGGGCTGGGCCCGCCCGCCCACCGGTAATGATTGTTGAGCATGCCCAACAGCCGACCGTCGCGGCTCATGAGCGGCGTGCACTGAATCGAACGAATGCCGTCTTCGAGCACGATCTCGAGCCCGAGGGTGCCCTGCAGGCCATCGAGCTTCTCGACGTCGTGCACCACGAGCCGCTGTATCTGTCGCGCTGCCTCGCCGCAGCTCGCGTCCCAGCCGTCGTCCGCGAAATGCTCGACCAGCCGTTGACTCAGGCCCTGATGCACGACGATGCGCAGGGTCTGCGTGGCAGGATTGAAGATCTGAATGTTGCCCTTGTCGGTGCCCGAGATATCCGCCGCCGCCGCCAGGATTTTCTTGAGCATGGGCTCGAACGCGCCAGGTCCGACAACCTCTGCGCTCAGTGCCTGCAGCCGAATGAGCGACTGCAACTCGGTGTTCATGTACGCGGTCGACCGGTCGCGCTCCACCACGATGCTGGCGGTCAGTGCACCGAACTCGGCCACGCGCTTCTCCCAGTCATTGGGTTCGCGCGCTTCCGACAGACACAGGAAAAACGAGCCGACGGCCAGCCCGTTCGGCCCGATCGCCGGGTGTGAGTAACACGCACGGATATCGTTGGCGAGACACAGGGAGCGCCAGGGCGCGGCCCATTGCGTGGAGTGCTCGACGTCGGCACACACCACCGGCTTGCCCGCGTAAATCGCCGCGCCGCAGGTGCCGATCAGCGCCTCGCCGATGGGCAAGCCCCTGACCGCCTCGGCAAAAGACGGGGCGAAGTGCGCGGAATAACCATTCCCGATAGCCGAGCGATCGGGATTCGCAAGCAGCACGCAGGCGCGCGTGCCGGGCACGAGACGAGCCACCGCGTCCGTGAGCGCATCCAGGCACGTCTCCATCGCCGCGCCCGATGCGACCAGCAGCAGTGCCTGCCGCTGCTCTGCATCCAGGTGGGCAGCGCGCTCGAAGTCGGATGGCATGGGACCCACGGCTCGCTCCTGATGGTGAAAGCATCCGTGGGGCGGCGGGCGCACGCGACCGGAAGCTGATCAGGGCCGCCTCGAACAACGACATGTTTCGCGACGGTCACGAAGTCATCGTGCCATGAAACTGTTCGTAGATATGTTGCCAATTGTCCCGCCGCGGGGATCACGGCAGCCGGACAGCTCCCGGTCCGCCGGCCCGCGGATCGCCGGCCGCTCAATATCTCCAGCGGAGGTTGAGGGAGCCGGCGTGTTCGCGGCTGCCGTTGCCGTATTGGCCCGAGTACGACACGCCTATGGTGGCGGCGCGCGATACGGCGACGTCCGCGCCGAACTCGACGATGGCCGCGTCGCGTGCGATCGGCGCGCCTGCCACCGTAAAGGCCTGGCTGCCATCGAAGGCCATCGTGGTCTGCGGCGTGACATCGCCGAAGGCGTGGCGCCAGCCCAGCGATCCGCGCAGCGTGCCTTCGGTGCTCCCCAGCTTGAATGTCGTGCGGCCACGCAGACCGACGGTGCTCGCCACCTGATCCTGGCTCTCGCCGCGGCCGCTCAGCGCGGCGAGGCCGCCGGATTCGTTGAAGCCGCGCGTGCGCAGATCGCTGTACGACACGCCGACGAACGGCTCGACGCTGGCACGGTCGGACACGGCGATCTCGTAGCCCAGTTCGGTGAACACCTGCGCCGTGCTCGCGCCGTAATCCGCGCTCAGCTTTTCGGTGGCGCCGGCCACGCTCGTCGTGCGTTCGGTGCTGATGTCGTGCCAGGTGTAGGCCGCGCCGGCCATCACGTTCAGGCGGCCCCGGCCTGCCTCGAACGACTTGCCGCCGTAGAGCGCGGCACTGTAGCTCGACACATCGGCCTGCGAAGCCCGGCCGTCCACCCGCGATTTGCCATCGGTGTAGCCCAGCGCGCCGCCCACGCGCCAGCCGTTGCCCACCGGCTGGTCCGTGCCGATGAACACGCCCGTGGTGCGCTGACGCACTTCGGCGTTGTTGTCGTTGCCCGAGATCGTTTGCCAATTGCCGACGAGCTCCGCCCAGGCCGGCAGCGCGTTGGACGCCGGAAGCCCGGACGCCGGCATGGCGGCCGAGCCTGCCTGCGCCATCGGCGCGCCCGCCCGCATGCCGGCATTCAGATTGGCGCGCAGCCGATTGAGCGGCACGCTGCGCACCGTCGAACCCAGACCCATCAACGTGCCGGCGATCCCGGCATGCGCCTCGCCCGACAGGCTGTCGAACACCGCGGGCGGCGCACCGTTGGGCAGGGTCAGGATGTACTCGTGCAGCGCGCTGCCCGTGGGCAGCGTGTCCAACGCGCGGGCCGTGGCGCGCTGATTGCCGCTGATCGCCGCATCGGCGAATGCGATGGGACGCGTCGGCGGCCGGGGCGTGCCCGGCTCGGTGGGGTTGCCCGGGTTGGTGGGCACACCGGGCTCGGTCGGCGTCGGCGGCGCGCCCGGCTCGGTGGGGTTCGGGGGATTGGGTGAGCCGCCATCGACCTGCTTGCGCGCGAGCTCCAGCGTCACCTGCTGAGCGTCATAGGCCAGCGCCGGCGTCAGGAACGCGTAGTCCGACGCCACCGTCGAGAACGTGCCCTGGATCTGGTTGGCTGTGAGAATGGTATAGCGCTGCGTCGACGAGAACCCGCCCGCCGTGCCCACATGCACGACAGAACCGGCAAGCCGCGCCGTGCCGCTCACATCGATACGATCGCTGAGGCTCGATGCGGGATCCGCTTCGACGCGATAGGTCGATCCCGGCGCGAACGTCAGGTCTCCCGCCACGGTCAGGGTGCCGATCGAGTTGCCCGGTGCGATGGTGGCGCCGCTCATCAGCGTGGTGGACCCGACCTGGCCCGTGCCTTGCAACGTCGCGCCGTCGCCGATGGCGAGCGTGCCGCCCAGCTTGCCGGCGCCCGCAATGCCCACGCTCAGGGTGCCCGCCTGCACGTCGGTGTGGCCGGCGAAGCTGCTGCTGTCGCCCGTGAGCGCAAGCCCGCCCGCGCCCTGCTTCAGTAGCGTGCCGCTGCCTGTGATGCGGTCGGCGTAGGTGGCATCGATCGCGCCGTCCAGGCGCAGCGTCGCGCCGGCCGAGAGATCGGCGTTGCCCGCGAAGCGGTTGGCAATGACGCCGAGCTCGCCCGCCTCGACGCGCCACGACTGCTGGCGCGCATCGCCCTGCAGCAGCAGCGTGCCCATGCCGCGCTTGCTGAACGTGCCTGCGCCGAGCACGTCGTTCGTGCGTATCGCGTTGCTGCTCTGGTCGAAAATCACAGTGCCGTCGTTGGCCACCGCGCCACTGATGCTGTCGGCGTTGCCCACCAGCGTGCCGGCCTCGATCACCGTGTTGCCGTAGCTGTTCGCGCCAGTCAACATCAGGGTGCCCGCGCCGCGCTTGACGAGGTTGCCTCCGCCGACGAGATCCTGCCCGACCGTGAAGGTGTGCGAGGCATCGTCGACGTCGAATCCGCCGCCCACCGCGCTCCAGTGCATGGCGCGGCCGGTCGAGGCATATTGATTGCCGAGAATGCGCAGCGCGCCCCCCTCGAATCGCAACGCCCCCGCCGTCCCGAGGCTGGCATCGCTCGCCACGGCCAGCGTGCCGCCGGACAGGCGCGTCTCGCCCTGATAGATGTTCGAGCCGGACAGCACCAGCGTGCCGTCTCCGGTCTTGTCGAGGCCACCCGCGCCCCCGATCACCGCGCCGATATCGGCGCTCACGCCCGCCAGCACGGAGACCGCGCCGCCGCTGGCACGCACATCGAGGCCGCCCAGCGTGCCGTTGCCGTGCACGGCGCTCTCGAGCCGATAGCCATCGGCCACGAACTGCAGGCTATCGAAGGCCTGGTTGCCCTCGACCGTGATCGTGCCGCCACCCGCCGCGTTGAACACCGCGGTCTTGGCACCCCAGGGCTGGGCCACATTGCCATTCTCGTTTGTCCATTGCAGCGACGTGTCGCTCCATGTGCCACTGCCGCCCGACCAGGTTTGCAGTTGATCGGAGCCCACGCTGCCCAGGCGCAGGTCGATGAAGCCCGGCAGACTGCTCACCACGCTCAGCGGTTGTCCCGCGAAGGTGCCCGGAACGGTCAGGTTGTCGGCCAGCAGGCTGCCGCCGTAGCTGATGAGCCGGTAGTAGCCCGGCCCTGCCAAAGCCGCCGGATCCCGCAACGCGAGGGTGCCGTTGAGCGATACGTTGCCGGCCACCGCCAGATGCGAGCTTGCGCCCAGCGAGGGCGTGGTGCCTGCCGCGCCCAGGGTGTGCACCAGCGTGCTGCCGGGCAGCAGACTCAGCGAGCCGTCGACGCGCAGGTTGGCGTTTGCCGCCCCGGGATCGAGCGTGCCACCCAATTGCGCCGTGATGCTGCCCACGCGCCCGGTACCCGACAGCGTGGCGCCGTTGCCGATCGTGAAGCTGGATTGTGCCGCCGAGCCACTGACATACAGCGTGCCCGCGTCGACGGCAGTGCTGCCCACATACGCGTTCGTGCCCGACAGCGTGAGCGTGCCCGTGCCCACCTTGCGCAGGCTGGATACGCCGTTGATCTGCCCCGAAAACGTGGAGGAGGTGTTGTCGCTGCCCACCGTGAGCAGGTTGGCCGCCGAACCGAAGATCGCACCCGTCCCGGCCAGCGAGCTCACGTTCTGCGAATCACGCAGGTCCACGATCCCGCTGCCCTGCACCGTCAGGTTGCCCGGACCGAGTAGATTTGCGCCCCAGACGACCAGCGCAGCGTCTTCCACCGACGTGCCGCCGGTGTGCGTGTTGGGCAGGGTCAGGCTGAAAGAGCCGCCGCCGACCAGCGTGAGCCGGCCCGCACCGGCAAGCGGCGTCGCGATATGCACGTCGGTCCGGCCGTTATTGTCGAGGGTCATGCCGCCGGCGCCGATCGTGATGTCTCCGGCGGAGAACCCCGAAAACAGGGGCTGCGCGGACAGCACCCGGAAGATGCCGCCGTCGACGTCGATCGTGGCGGCGCTCGCGCCGCCCTGCCTGATGATCTGAGAGGCCAACACGACCGGCGCGTCGCCGGCGCCGGAACGTGTCAGGGTCAGATGCCCTGCGCCTCCGTTCGCACCCATGCGCAGAACGCTCGTCTGGAGGGTTGCGCCATTGCGCAGGTTCACCGTGCCCACGCTGTTTGGCACGTTTCCGATGACAAACGTGTTGGCCATTTCCAGCGAGGATCCCGATCCTTCGATGGAAACGGTGCCGCGGGCCGTGTCTCCGATGATGGCGTTACCGCCCTGAACGCGACCGCGCGACCGAATGGTCAACTCACCGGCGCTCGCATGGCCCAGCACCAGGCTCTGCGTGTTCCACGTCGTGAGCAGACCCTCCACGGTAATGGCGCTTAGCAACGACGCGCCCGCCTGCCGGCCGATGAACGCGCTGCTCGTCGTGAGAGCGGCGCCGTCCGACAAGGCCAGGTTGGACGACGCCGTGTAGGCCGTGTCGAGCGTGGATATTGCCGAGCCCAGGCGCGCGCCGGTCCCCGCCAGCGCCAGCGTACCGCCATCGATGCGGATGCCTCCGGTCATGGTGTTATCGCCGGTCAGCGTGAGTGTGCCTCCCTGGTCCTTCACGAGCAGGCCGCCGCCACTCATCTGGCCGGCATACGTCACGTTATCGGTGCGACGGAACACCACGCTGCCTTGGTTGACGATGTCACCCGCGACCGAGCCACTCGTGCCGTTACCGATCTGCAGCACGCTGCCAGACCGAACGGTCGTGCCGCCGGTGTGGACGTTGGTACCGGTCAGCCGCGTATAGCCGAATCCATTTACCGTCACCGAGCCGGAGCCCTCGATGGATGGCGAGAATTCGTAGGCCGCGTCCTGCTGATTGAAGTTGATCTGACCGTGATTGGTGATCGCGTTGGACGTGCTGATGCCCCCCGACGTCGCCCCGGCGCGTGTGGCATTGCCGATGTTCAGTACGCCGTTGCTCTGAATCAACAGGCGCTGGTTGGCGCCGGAGATCGCCACCGTGGACTGGCTTACGTTCAGAATGCCCGCGCCGCCGTTGGTGCCTCCGCCCACCACGATCGAGGCCGACGGGTCACTCACGCCGGCCTGCAGCGTCGAACCGGCGGTCAGCGTCACGGTGCCGATGCCGCCACGCCCGCCGGCAAAGCCGCCGCCCCCCGCGCCCCCGATGTAGAGACTCCCGTCGACATACACCCGCGCCTGTTGCAGGCTGAGCTCGCCGGTGCCGCCATCGCCGCCCGCCGTCGCCGGCAGGTTGTACGCGCCGCCCTCACCACCGCCCGCGCCGCCCACGAACATCGAACGACTGACGCTCAGGGTACCGACGTCGACAAGGAAAGTGCCCGATGTCCCGGCGCTGCCTGCGGAGATGCCGCCGCCACCGCCACCGCCGCCTATCCCCACGTAGTCGAACTGCCCCACCGGGTTGGAAATGACGCCGCCATGCAATGAATAGGTGGACCAATCACCGCCGCCTGCGCCCGCGTGGGTATCGGGCGGCATTCCCGAGAGGTTCAGCAATGGCGCGCCGTCGCCGCCGGCCAGGGTGCCAGCGCCCCCCCGGCCGCCGATGGCGCCGCTGCCGCCTGTGGCCGCCACGCCGATGACCGCCGCGCCGCCGGCCCCGCCCACGAGGCTGTCGCCACCTCGGCCACCCGCTTTCAGATAGCCGCCCCCGCCGCCCCCGCCGCCAATGCCGCCGCCGCCACCGCCCCCGACATACAAGGACGACAGGTCGGCGGCGCCGCCGTCGCCGCCCTCGCCGATCAGCAGATTGCCCGCCTTGGCCGGGGTGGCAGCCGCGCCCAGGCTGAGCGCGGCGGCGAGCGCCAACGTCAGCGGCCGCGGCGTGAAGCGGGGGGCGGAGAACTTCGATCGACGATGAGACATGGTGACGGGACCTGGCGTGGCGGAATACAGGTGAGTAACGACATGGGCCCGCGGGTTCCGTCCGACGCCATCCGCCAGATACATATTGTTTCATCGATGAGAATGAGAATCCTGATCCCTTTTTCGATCTCGCGGGTCATGGCTAGTGAACACATCACTCACCCAGGATTCTTGACCATGCACGTTGCCGCGGCGTCCGCACGCACCAGCCCCTTCACTCACCGACGAACCGCCCTGGCCACGGCACTGAGCGCTGCCTTCTGGGGCCTCGTCGCGAGCAGCGCCGCGCAGGCGCAGACCCCGACCGCGAATGTGTCGACCCTGCCGTCGGTCACCGTGTCCGCGCCGCTGCTCAACGAACTGCCCGAGTCGTACGCCGGCGGCCAGGTCGCACGCGGTGGCAACCTCGGCATTCTCGGCACGGGCGATGTGATGGACATCCCCGTCAGCACGACCAACTACACCTCGCAGATGCTGCAGGACCAGCAGGCCCGCACCTTGGCCGACGTGGTCGTGAACGAGGCGTCGGTGCGCGTCATGACGTCCACGGGCAGCTTCAGCGAAGACTTCCAGATCCGCGGCTTCAACGTGCCCAGTGGCGATATCGGCCTGAACGGTCTGTATGGCCTGACGTCCAGCAACCGCATGCCCGCCGCGCTGATGGAACGCGTGGAAGTGCTCAAGGGCCCGGGCACGCTGATGTACGGCATCAGCCCGACCGGCAGCATCGGCGGCAACATCAACATCGTGACCAAGCGCGCGGGCGACACGCCGCTCACGCGCCTCACCACCACCTACGAAAGCAAGTCCGTGCTCGGCACGCAGCTCGACGTGGGCCGCCGCTTCGGCGACGACAATCAATGGGGCATCCGCGTCAACGGCCAGTACCGCAACGGCCAGACCAGCCTCGACGGCGGCCGCCAGGCCATGGGCATGGGCGCGGTCGCGCTCGACTACCGCTCGCCCAAGCTGCGCTGGTCGCTCGATGCCTACTCGCAACGCGAGAACCTCGACAACTTCCGTGCGCAAACGGGCTTTGCCCCCGGCATTTCGTACCTGCCGTCGGCCCCGTCCGGCCATCGCGCCATCTATGACGGCGCCGATCTGCTGAGCTACGACTCCGTGGTGGCCTCGCGTATCGAGTACGACATCGCCGACAACCTCATGGTCTACGGCGCCGCGGGCTATCGCTACGGCGGCACCGAGCAGGACTTCCCCTCCGCGCGCACGATCAACGGCCTGGACGAGCACGGCAACTTCCGCGTGACCAACGCCTGGTACGACGCCTATGCCCGCAACAAGACCGCCGAGATCGGCGCACGCGCGCGCTTCGACACCTTCGGCGTGAAACACACGCTCAGCGTCTCGGGCTCGATCCTGGCCATGGAAGCGGGCAGCTTCTTCCTGTCGGCACCGGCCAGCTCCGCGCAGAACTCCAACATCTACGATCCGGTCAAGCTCACGCCCATGACCGGCCATCGCGGTGCGCGCACGAAGAACTCCGAGACCGATCTGGCCAGCCTCGCGATCACCGACACGCTGTCGTTCGCGAATGACCGCATCCTGCTGACCGGCGGCCTGCGCCACCAGAACGTCAAGCTGGACAACTTCAATGCCGCCGGCAGCGTGACGTCGTCGTACGACGAAAGCGCCGTCTCGCCGATCGCCGGCATCGTGCTCAAGCCCTGGGAAAACGTCGCGCTGTACGGCAACTTCACCTCGGGCCTGACCCGCGGCGGCACCGCACCGGCGACCGCGGCCAACGCCGGCGAAGTGTTCGCACCGTACAAGTCCAAGCAGTACGAAGCCGGTGTGAAGGTCGATTGGGGCAAGGTCATGACCACCGTCTCGGTGTTCCAGATCGACCGCCCCAACTCGCTGACCGATCCGATCACCAACGTCTACAGCTTCGACGGCGAACAACGCAACCGCGGCCTGGAGCTCGCCGCCGTCGGCGAGATCACCAAGGGCCTGCGCGTGATGGCCAGCGCCACGTTCTACGACGCCAAGCTGACCGAAACCGCCGGCGGCCTGAACCAGGGCAACCGCGCGCCGGGCGTACCCAAGCGCACCTACAACCTCGGCGTCGACTGGGACATCCCCGGCGTGCAAGGCCTGAGCGTCAACGCGCGCGCCATCCACACCGCCTCGTCGCCGTACGATGCCGAGAACTCGCTCACGCTGCCCTCGTGGACGCGCTACGACCTCGGCGCACGCTACCGCACCGAAGTGATGGGCAAGCCCGTCACCTTCCGCGCCAACGTCGAAAACCTGTTCAACAAGAACTACTGGCTCTCCAGCAGCACGCTGCTGACCGTCGCCACCGCGGCCGCCCCGCGCACGTTCCTGTTGTCGGCGCAGATCGACTTCTAAAGCACGAGCGGGCCCTGCCCGCGACGACAGAAGCCAACCGGCCGCTGCGCAGCGGCCGGTTTTTTTATGGGCTCGCTCGGTCGAAGCAGATCTTCCATTGCATCCTTATTGACTCGGCTCCGACTCTTTCCGAGACACCTCGCACCGGGCCGGTGATTGCCGTGAAGGCGTCACGGCAGCGCCTGCGCCCACGACCAGAGCCACGCCCTTCCCGCCGGCAGCACCAGCAGCGCACAGCCCGCGCAGTCAGCGCAACGGTGGCCCAATACACCGCCAGGAATGAAGTCTTGGATGACTTGTGGCGCAGCACCTGCTGCGCCACGAGCGCGCCGGGCCAGCCGCCCGCGAGCGCCAGCAGATGCAGCGTGCTCTCTGAAATGCGCCGTGCGCCGGCGCGGGCGGACGACTTATCGGCCGCGTACACCAGAAACGTCAGCCCGCTCAGGCCGCCATACACCAGCGCAATCCACCAGGGCAGACCGCCCAGCCCGATCGCCGCGGCCAGACACGCCACCAAGAGGGCAAGCACGAGCTGGCTGGTGCGATCGAGGCCGGTCGCCGCACGGATGCGCTCGCTCGCCGGAGGCAAGGCCACATCGAGCAACTGCACCTTGCTCGCCCGCAACCGGCCATCGGCACTGGTCTCGGCCACGAAGCGCACGCGCTGCGCCATCCGCGGCCGCCCGGATTCGAAGGCGGAAATATGCGCGAACACGGCCCTGCCGCCCTCGGCCGGCGCGATGAAGCCGAACCCGCGGGCGTCATTCCAGCTTTTGATCGTTCCTTCCTGGCGGCCCTTCATGCCGCGGCATCCGGCGCGACACGTCGTCGCGGGGTGCTGTCATCGTCGGGGAATACTGTCACTGTCGGGCCCTGTCACAACCAGAAAACATGCGCTTACGAATGGCCGCTATTGTATCGGCCGGTACGAGATCGCCCCGCCATAACCACGGCGACGTCGGCGCGCACGCAGCGCTGCACGACGCGCCGGCCGGTGCCCGCCTGACCGGCTTCACATTCTTTCCGGAGAGCTTCACCCATGATTCGTCATCTGGCCTTAGTTGCATCACTGGCCATGGCAGGCAGTGCCGCGGCGGCCCCCTCGTTCGACTGCGCCAAGGCCGCCACGCCGGTCGAGAAGTCCCTTTGCGGCAATTCGAAGCTGGGCGATCAGGATGCCGCCATCGCGAAGCAATACAAGGCGGTGCGCGAACAGCTCGACCCGGAAGCCGCCAAAGCCCTGACCGCCGATCAAAAGTATTTCCTCGGCGTGCGCGACAACGCCTACGAGGAGCCCTACGTGAACAGCACGCCTTTCGAGGCGATCACGACCCTCATGCGTTCGCGCCTGGCCTTCCTGAAGTCCATCGCCCCCAAGCCGGCCGCCGGCTTCGTCGGCAAATGGCGCAACGTCGAAGGGGAAATCGAGATCACGAAAGGCGCCGACGGACAGTTGCAGGTCGCGGCCAACTCCGCCCGGCCCTACAGCGGCCGCTGGGTCTGCGATCTGAGCGGCAAGGCCGAGGTCTCCGGCGACACGCTGAAGATCACCTATCAGGACGGCAAGCCCTGGACGCTCACGCTCACTCGCCGCGGCGCCGTGATCGTCACGCACGAAACGCCGCCCCCTGGCGTGACACCCGACGGTTTCGGACCGCCTTTCTGCGGCATGAACGGCAGCCTCGAAGGCGCATGGTTCGCGGTGCGCTGACGAAACGAAGTCGTGGTGGTGGCGGGCGCGGCAACCGCGCCCGCCACGGCTTTATGCGTGTATCCCGGAGCCGCGCGCCCGGTTGCAAATCGAAGCCTGGTCGCCCTCCCTATGGGCCTATGCTGACCTGATCGGCCGTGGCGGCCTCCTTATGGAGCAGGCGACATGTTGGACCATCTCGAAATTCACGTGAGCGACTTCGAGCGTAGCCGGGCTTTTTACCTGAGCGCGCTCGCGCCGTTGGGCTACGTCGCGCGCAAAACGCTGCCGACCGGCACCGGCTTCGGCGTTGGCGAGGCCGGCGAGGCCGACGACGCCGGCGACCCGGGCGGCGAATTCTGGATCCATCAAGGCACGCCCAGCACGCCGCGCGTGCACGTGGCGTTTCGCGCGCGCAATCGCGATGAGGTCGACGCTTTCCATCGCGCAGCGCTCGCCGCGGGCGGCCGTGACAATGGCGGCCCCGGCGTACGCCCGAAGTATCACCCCAACTACTACGGCGCCTTCATCCTCGACCCCGACGGCTACAACGTCGAAGCCGTCTACCACGGCGCGGTCTGAACGCGCGTGCGAGCAGGACAGTCGATGCCCTCGTTGGCAGGTGCAGGAGAGCTTACGCACGCCTCAAGCGCGCGGCCCCTCGTCCTCGCGGCGCTCGGCCTCTTCCTGTGCCGCCACGTCTTCGAGCTTGACCTGGCTGGTGCTGCCATGCTGCGAGGCACACTGCCCGGGGCTGCCGCCGCCCTTCACGCATTCGGCGAACGCGAGCGCGGCGTCCACCGTGGCGAAGTGATACGAACGACCATCCGCAAACGCAACCTTGCCTTCGACTGAGCAATCCATGATGCCTCCCGTTGTTGGAGCAGACATCCTATCCCGCGCCGCACCCCTTTAAGGTGTCAGACTGCAATTTCGCGTTTCCAGCCGCTCGGTGGCATGGCGTTCGCCCCGCAATCAACGCTCGATGCGGCGCAGCGTCTCTTCGTTGATCCCGTCGGCGCGCAGCGCATCGGCAAGCTTCTGCGCCCGCTCACGCTGCTCCGGCGTCATCTCCACGAAGAGCCGCTGGCGGTACTCCGTCATCGGCGCGTCCGGCGAAGGAAGCGCCGCCACCAGCGCGTAAGCAACCGGGAAATTGCGCGGGGCGCCGCGGGCCTCGGTGTACAGCACCGCCAGGCTGAACGTGGCCTCGCGATGTCCCTGCGCGGCCGCCAGCCTCATGAGACGCATGGCCTGCGCATCGTCCACCGGCACGCCGTCGCCGTTGGCATAGATCGCGGCCAGGTTGAACTGCGCCGAAGGATGCCCCTGCTCGGCCGCCTTCGTGTACCACTGCCGGGCGATCGCGAGGTCGCGTGGCACGCCGCGGCCCTCATCGTATTGCTGCCCGAGATGGAGTTGCCCGGACGCCAGGCCTTGCTCGGCGGCGCGGCGAAACCAATGCAAGGCCTGGTCCTGGTCCTGCGGCACGCCCTTCCCCTGGTAATAAAGCATGCCGAGCATGTCCTGGGCCGACGCATGATCCTGCTCGGCGGCCTTGCGCAGCCACGTCGCGGCCTGCGCGGCATCTTCGGGCACGCCGCGTCCCGCGAGATAGGCGGCGCCCAGCAGGTCCTGCGCTTCGGCGTTGCCCTGGTCGGCCGCCTTGCGCCACCAGGCGGCGGCCGCGGCATCGTCGCGGGGCACGCCGTGCCCTTCCACGTACATCGCCCCAAGATTGATCTGCGCCTTGGCCAGCCCTTGCTCGGCCGCCCGCTTGAACCACTCGACCGCCTTGCCGTAGTCCTGACCGCTTTTGACCTGGCCCTCGGCATACATGGTGCCCAGGTTGTTTTGCGCCTCCGCGTGCCCCTGCGCGGCGGCGAGGGCGAACCACTTTTGCGCCTGCGCATCATCGCGGGCGCCGGAGCGGTCATCGAAATAATGGTCGCCCAGCAGAAACTGAGCCTCGGCATGGCCCTGCTCGGCGGCCTTACGCCACCATTGCAAAGCCTTCGCATCGTCAGGCGCGACACCCTGTCCACGGCTGTACAGCTGGCCCAGCATGGTCTGAGCCTGCGCATTGCCTTGCGCCGCGGCCTTCTCGCACCACTGCGCGGCCTGCCCATAATCCTGCGCCACGCCGCGCCCGTTGGCGTACATCACGGCCAGGTTGAACTGCGCGTTGGCCTCCGATTGCTCGGCGGCGCGGCGCAGCCACTGCACCGCCTGCGCCTCGTCCTTCTCCACGCCCTGCCCGCTCGCGTACATCAGGCCCAGCCCGTACTGCGCCTTGGCATGCCCCGCCTCGGCGAGCGCGCGCCAGTGTTCGAGCGCACCTGCGTAGTTGGCAGCCCGGTAATCCGCGTAGCCCCGAGCGAACGCATCGTCGCTCGATGTCGGCGCGGCGGCGTGAGCCAGCGGCGAACTCAATGCCAACAGGAGAAGCGCAACGTGAATTCGCATCGGTCAATCCGTCATCGCGGCGCCACGAGGCCGTGGCGCCAGAAAGTGAGTAAGGCGCAGGAGCAAAAGCGGCGTGAGCGGAGCGTCAGGGCGCCGTCTTTATCGACTCGGCATGGCGCGAGGCTATCCACGACAAACCGCCGACATCCGCGCCGCCCGTTTCCACGATATCGGTGCCGGCCATCATCATGCCGTAGCCGTGCTCGGGGTCCCACACGCAGCCAAAATCCAGGCCGATATAGGGCGCACCGGCGACAGCGTGAAACGCGACGCTGTTCAGGCGTATCAAGCCGTAGAGGGTGGCTTCGTCCCATTTGGGCGGCAACACGAACGCGTCGTCGGGCAGCACGATGCCGTCCTGCTCCGCACGCAGGCGCGGCAGGTCGGCCAGCAGCGTGTCGCGCACGGCGCGATGGAACGCGGCATCGTGGGCAACCAGCCAGCGGGCCGCGTCGAGCATCATGCGCTCGGGCGCATCGCACGAGCCATCATCGTTCTCGAAATAGGCGATCACCTCGCCCGCCTCGGCGATCAGGTCGTCGCGCGCATATCCCTTCGAGGGCGCTGGCGACCCGGCAGCGCGAAAGCGCGCCAGGTGCGTGAGTGGCAGCGCCGTCATCCAGACGCACCATCCCTGGCGCGGTCCGTAGAGCGGCGGCAGCCCCGGCGCGGCATAGGGCGCGTAATCCGCGGGAATCAGTTCGACATTCATGAAAGAAGCCCGTCGCTCCAAGAGAAGGCCCGCTCGAGGGCCTTCGGTTGTTGACGAATGCATCCGATCTTAGCATCGCCCCTGGAGCCACCAACGCGCTGCATGCCTGCCTGCACTCGCACCGGACCGCATGTCTGAATCCCGGCGATCGAGGCCCCGCCGCGCGCCTACGCGAGCGCGATAATGGAATCGCTCACGGCGACACGTCGCGCAGCGGCAGCACGAGCTGCGAACGCATGTCGCCGCCGGTGCCGATGCTGAGCCGCGGCGGCCGCCCGTGCGGCACTTGGCCGCAGTGGTCCTTGTCGGCGCCGGCAATCGACACACGAATGCGGCTGCCGGCCGAGAACCGCCAGGCCGTGGGCAACAGCGCCAGTCGCACGGGTTCGAACACGCCCGGCTGCATGGGCCGGGCCTGCGCCCGCGAGAACGACCGGAACGGCCACGTGGTGCGATAGGTCGGCGGACACGGCGCCGTCTGGCGATGCAGCAGTCGAAGCAGCCCTTCCGTCACGTAGCGCTCGCTGCCGTCGGCCTCGATCTCGCTCAGGTAGACGAACAGCGCACCATCGCGCTCGCTCGACGCCACCCAGAGCTCCGCCACGGGATGACCCGCCAGCTCCTGCGCGCAGGCCAGCGGCGCCGAAGTGAAGCTGCACATGCGGTCGGTGCGGCCCTGCCAGTCGGTGTAGTACTGCGTGCTGTTGATCGCCGCGATGCGTTCGTAGCGGGTCTCGGCACCCGTGCCGATCGAGAAATCGACCTGATGTTCCACATGATCATCCAGGCCTTCGCCCGCGGCCGCGCCCAGGGTCTGGTCCGCGCGCAGATGCAGCGCGCCGGCGTCCGCCACCGGCGGCCACTGGCTCGCCTCGCGCCATTGCTCGGCATGCAGCGCGAAGTAGTGAACCGGCGATTCCGCGTCCAGGCCGGTGGGCAAGCCCAGCAGGTAATGATCGAAGAAGCGCAACACCTCGGCCAGCCAGACCGGCTCGGCCATCATGGTCTCTCGCCAGGGCGACACATCGATGCGCGCGCCGTGGTCCCAGGGGCCCAACATCAGATGACGGGGATTCTTGGCCAGGGTGAGGTAGCGCGAGATCGCGCCGTTCATGTAGCCCGCGCCGTCCATCCAACCCGACACGGACAGCACCGCGATGTGCTCGGGGATCTGCGCCGCCAGGCTGTAAGGGCTGAACGTCGCCGAGCTGAAATCCGGATCGTAGGGCAGCGGGTCTTCGCGGAACCGGAACTCCGGCATGAACTCGGTCTGACGGAAATTGCCCAGATGCTCGTGCACCGCAGCCTGCACCAGCACGCCATCGGCATCTTCGTCGACCGGCTGCGGGCCCGCGAAATCCGGATTGGCGTAATACACGAAGCGATGCAACATCTCGCGCCGGTCGTGGTCCAGCGCCACCATCAGATCGTCGTAGCTCTGTGTCAGCGACTTGAGCAGAATGCCGCCGGGATAGTAGTTGTCCGTGTAGGTATCCCACACCGAGAACAGCGGCGCGATCGCCTTGACGGCCGGGTGGCGGGTACTGGCCAGGAAGTCCGACGCGGCGCCGAGGTAAGAGATGCCGGTGGCACCGACCACGCCGTTCGACCAGGGCTGCGCGACGATCCAGTCGACCACCTCTTTGCTGTCCTCGCGCTCGCGCGGCGACCGAAAGCTGTCACGCGTGCCGAAGCTCGCGCCCGTGCCGCGCACGTCGATCACCACCACGGCATAGCCGCGGGGCACGAAGTAGTCGCGCAGCTTGGCAATGTTGGGCGCGCGCTCGCCGCTGCCACCGGCCTTCAGGGCGAAGCGGCGGTAGTACGGCGTGAAGAGGACGATGGTGGCAAAACGTCGGCCCGACTCGGCCGGTGCGGGCAGGTAGACGTCGATCGCCAGCCGGCAGCCGTCGCGCATGGGCAGATAGCGCGAGCTCGGCTCGGGCACGGCGAATTCCGCGGGGCGCTGGGCCGCATATTGCTGGGGCGAGACGCGCCAGGCGCCGGAGGTGGAGGACTGTGGCACTTCGAGACTTCCTTCAGAGGACCGGAACGCGCTGATCCGGATTGAATGTCAGAGCGGGCAGGCTTTGCGGCCATGCCCGAAAAGGATTGGCATGGCAGCCATAGGATTCGGCGATGTCGCCGGGCGCCCCCGCAAAACTCGGGATAGTTCGGATCGCCAGCACCGCCACGCTGGGTTTGAATAGGCGGATTCGAATTGGGTATAGCGAAAACATATGGACCTGCGACAACTCAAGTACTTCACCCGGATCGTCGAGGTCGAAAGCATCACCGCCGCCGCCGAAACCCTGCATGTGGCGCAGCCCTCGCTCAGCCAGCACGTGGCGAATCTCGAGGCCGAGCTCGAGACCCGGCTGCTGGTGCGGGGCCCGGGCGGCGTGCGCCCCACCGAGGCCGGCAAGCTGCTCTACCGTCACGCCAAGATGGTGATGCGCCAGATCGACGAGGCCAAGTCGGCGCTGCGCCACGGTCGCGACACGCCGGCCGGCAAGGTCACCATCGGCTTGCCCACCAGCACCTCGCGTGTGCTGGCGGTGCCCTTGATCGAGGAGGTGGCGCGACGCTATCCGGACGTGCTGCTCGAGATCATCGAGGGCAGCAGCGCCGACCTCGCGGTGGCGGTGTCGCTGCATCGCATGGATCTGGCGATCGCAATGGACGTGCAGCCCCAGCCGGCCCGCATGACCACCACGCCGTTGCTGGTCGAAGAGGTGTACCTGGTGGGCAAGAAACTCAAGACCGGCTCGGTGAGCCTGGCGCAGATGTGCGACCTGCCCCTCGTGCTGCCCAGCTTTCCGAACTCGATCCGGGTGCTGATGGCGCGCACGCTGGCCGAGGCCATGCTGTCGGTCAACCTCGTGGTCGAGACGAGCGCCGTATCGGTGCTGCTGGCGTTGGTCGCCAACGGCAGGAGCTGGACGCTGCTGCCCTGGTCGGCGCTGGCCGGCCTGCCCGACAAGCGCATCGTCGCAACCCGCATCGATTCGCCCGGCTTTTCCCGCAGGGTTTCGCTGTGCATGTCGCTCTCGAACGAAAAGAGTGTGGTGTGCACCCATGTCCATCAGGCCGTGATCGACGTCGCGCACGAGCTCGTGACCAGCGGCGCCTGGCGTGGCGTGACCTGGCAGGCGGGTTCCGACACGACGCTCATTCCGGCGTAATCCCGGCCCGCAACACACGCCCCTGTTCGACGGAGTCGCCCGCCACGTAGCGGTCGACCGCATCCAGCGTGACGCCATACTCAGTCGACCCGCACGCCGGTGCGATCGATGAACTCGCCCCACACCTTGGCATCGGCCAGGGCGCGATCGCGCATCTGCTCGGCCGAGCCGGTCAGCGGAATGAAATACAGGTCCTTGAGCTTCTTGTTGGTCTCGGGATCCGCGATCGCCTGCTGGAAGGCTGCATTGAGCCGGGCGACGAGGGCGCCGTCGAGCCCGGCGGGCCCGACCACGGCGAACCAGCCAGGCATGGTGGGCGCGTCGACGCCCGCCTCCTTGAGCGTCGGCACCTGCGGCAGGTCGGCGGCACGCTGCGGCGCCAGCACCGCCAGCGGAATCACGTTGCCGCCCTGGATCTGGGGCAGCGCCGAGCCCAGCACGCTGGTCATCAGGTCCACCTGCCCGCCGATCACGGCATTCAGCGCCGGACCGGAGCCCTTGTAAGGCACGTGCTTGAGCTTGATGCCCGCCACCGACGCGATCATCTCGGTCGAGAGATGCGTGGAATTGCCGGCGCCGGCGCTGGCGTAGGTAATCGTGTCCGGCGCTGCCTTCGCCCGCGCCAGCATCTGCGCCATCGTCTTGTCAGGGCTGACCTTGCCCGCCACCAGCACGAAGGGCGTATCGACCACGGGCGCCACATAGGTGAAGTCTTTGTCCGGATCGTAGGGCAGCTGCTTGTAGAGCTTGGGATTGAAGCTCATCTGCGACACGCCGGTCAGCATCAGCGTATAGCCATCGGGCGCGGCCTTGGCCACCGACGAGGCCGCCACGATACCGTTGGCACCGGGCTTATTCTCGATCACGATCGAGGTACCCAGGGCGGCGCCCGCCTTCTCGCTCAGCAGGCGCGCCACCACATCGCCGCCCGAACCCGCCGACTGCGGCACGACCAGGCGTATCGGATGCTGGGGAAAGGTGGCCTGCGCCGAGGCCGGCAACGCGATTGCGCTGATGGCGCCGGTCAAAAGAGCCTGGCAGAGTGCGCGCGGAATGTTGACGACCAGCATAGTGTTCCCTTGGATAAACGCGTCGAGGCGTTCTTGTATTGGCTGCGATCAGCTTGGATCGTCATCCTAGGAACTTCGGTTTGCCGGTTCAAATACCGCTTTCCTATGCAGCCATAGGAAAAACATCTGGAGGCCGTCTTGCGTCACGCGCCGGCGCCATCGATGCCGGGTCGCGATACCCCGCGAGCGCTGGCACGGGCGAGCCGCCCGCCTCGCACGAATTGCGCCTTATGTACCCGACTCAAGGCAGATCGATTCCCATCGCACGCAGACGGCCCGCCAACGCGGTGGCGTTATCGAAATGCACGGCGCGTAGTCCCTCGCGTTCTGCCGCCTCCACGTTGCGCAGGCTGTCGTCGATGAACACCGTGGTTTCAGGCCGCAGATCGTAGCGCTCGATGATCAACCTGAAGATGGCGGGATCCGGCTTTACCAGGCGCTCCCGGCCGGACACGACAATGCCCTCGAACCAGGTCAGGAACGGAAAGCGCGCTTCGGCGAAATGAAAAGTCTCGGCCGACCAATTGGTCAGGGCCAACAGGCGGACATTCACATTGCGCAACTGATCGAGCACCTTCACCGTCTCCTCGATCGCGCCCGGCATCATCTCGGACCAGCGATCGAAATAGGCGTTGATGTTGGATTCATGCTCCGGATACCTTGCCACCGCCTCGGCGATCGCCTCCTTCCACGGACGGCCGCAGTCCTGCCGCTCGTTCCATTCGGCGTTGCACACGTCGGACAGGAAGCGCTCCATGGCGGCCTCGTCGGCACCGAAGATCTTTCGGTACAGGTGGCGGGGGTCCCACTGAATGAGGACATTACCCAGGTCGAAAATGATCGTGTCCACGCCCTGGGACGAGGGCCGCGCTACAGCTTGGCTCATGCTTCTGATGCTCCTTCTTGGTCGCCACCCGCAGATCGACAGTCATCGGGGCGGCACTCATCGGCTTGCCTTCATTCTAGAAGGCTCGCCACCCCGGAGTAGATCTGCGCCGCTCCGAACACGGCCACGACGAGGGCCGATATGCCCGAGAACCGGCGCAGCCAGGCGTCGGGTATGGCCTTGCGCACCGTCGCGGTCGCGGTGCTCAAACACAGCCACCACGCGGCCGAGCCCACGAGTACCCCGCCGACCATGGCCAGCACCGCAGCCCCGCCCAGACCTTCCTGAGAATCCGTCATCGGGCCGAGCGCGGCAAAGACCCCCACGAAAGACAGAATCGTCATCGGGTTGGACAGGGTCAGGCCGAAGGTCGTCAGGAAATCGCGCGCGGCACTTGTTTTCGGCAGGGCGCGCGAAACGTCGCGCGCAGGCGGCGCTTCCCGCGCGATGCCCCACGCCAACCACAGCAGAAACAGGCCCCCGCCGATTTTCAGCGCCACGCCCAGCGTCGGCAGCGCGGTCACCACTCCGGCCACGCCGAGCGCGCCAAGCAGGCCATAGACGGCATCGGCGCACGCCGCCCCCATGCCCGTTGCAAAGCCCGCCCGAAAACCCCGGCTCAGGCTGCGCTGAATGCACAGCATGCCGATGGGCCCGACCGGCACGGCAATAAAAAGACCGATCGCCATTGATTGCATGAACAACATCGCTTCACCTCGACACACGCTACATATGCCTACGCATGGTAGGCAGCGGGCGCGCGTGCAGGAATAGAGGTTTTAAGGGAAGATGCGGATTCCACCTTAATAAAGACGCCGCCATGGACGATCTGGACTGGAAGCTGCTTGCCTTGCTACAGCAAAACGGGCGCATGACCTACACCGATCTTGGCCGCCAGGTGCGGCTATCGGTGCCCGCGGTCACGGACCGCGTCAAACGCCTGGAAGAGGCGGGCATCATCGAGGGCTACACCGCACGGATCAACGTCGCCGCCGCGGGCTATGCGGTCAGCGCCCTGATCGGCATCACGGTGCCCCAGCCCGCCAAGGCAAAGTTCCTGAGGTTTCTCGAGGCGATACCGGAGGTACTCGAATGCCATCACGTGACGGGCGCGGACTCCTATGTGATGCGGCTCGTGGCGCTGAGCCTTGCCGATCTCGAACGCCTCATCGGCCGCATCAATCTCTACGGCGAGACGCGCACGTCGATCGTGATGTCGACGCCGATCAGCCCGCGCGGCCTGCAGCAGCCGCCCGCGCCCCGCGGCAGGTGAGCGTCGCCCTGCCCGTCGAGGCAGGAACCTGACCAGCCACCGACCCACGCAGCCACTGACCGGACCATGCTTTATGTACAATGAGATCAATTCTCATTGCACTTAGCCATCGTCCGGTCCCCATGCCCGCCCAGAATCAACCTGCCACCGATGATTTGGCCGGGCTGTATGTCGAGCACAGCAACTGGCTCCAGGGCTGGCTGCGCCGGCGCGTGGGCGACACCTTCGCCGCGGCCGACCTGGCACAGGACACGTTCCTCAGCCTGCTCGACCGCAAGACCGCAACGACCGAGATCCGCAGTCCGCGCCCGTTCCTCGCGACGATCGCCGGGCGGCTCCTCGCGCACCGGCACCGCCGGCAGCTGCTCGAAACCGCCTACCTCGAGGCGCTCGCGTGCCTGCCGGAGGAAGTGGCGCCCTCGCCCGAAGCGCGGCTAATCGCGGTTGAGAGCCTGCAACAGATCGACCGAGTGCTCGATGGCCTGCCTCCCAAGGTGCGGGAAGCCTTTCTGCTGGCGCACCTGATGGAGCTGAGCTATGCCGAGATCGCGGAGCGACTGGGCGTGTCGACCAGCTCGGTCAAGCAATACCTGACCCGGGCCAACCGGGAATGCATGTTCGCGTGGGCGGCCTGAGCTCGTGGCCGCGCGCGCAGACACCTTGACCCTGCCCGGTGGACGGCTGATCAGCCGGGCCACCGCGGATGCCGCGGCGGACTGGCTCACGCTGCTGATGTCGGGCGAGGCAAATGACGAACAGCAACGCCAGTGGCGCGAATGGCGTCAGGCGCATGCCGACCACGAAGCCGCGTGGCAGCATCTGGAGGCCTTCACGGGCCGCGTGAAATCGTTGGAGCGCGCGCCCGCCTACGCCGCCCTCTCGTCGTATGGCGCGGCGGGCCAGCCGCGCTCCGCCGCACGCCGCCGGGCGACCCGTCTGCTGCTCTGGGGCGGGATCGCCACCGGTGCCGGCCTGTTTGCAACACGCACCGGCACCTGGCAGGCCGCCACGGCCGATCTGCGCACGGGCACCGGCGAGCGACGCGACCTGACATTGGAAGACGGCACCCAGCTCACGCTGAATACGAACAGCGCCGTGAATCTGCGCTTCGATGCGCGCGAGCGCCGCATCCTGCTGGTGGCGGGCGAAATCATGATCGCCACGCGCCACGGGCCGGCGCAGACCGATGCGCGGCCGCTGCTGGTGGCGACCGCCGAAGGCACCATCCGCTCGCTGGGCACCCGGTTCACGGTATCGCAACGTGCCGGTCACACCCGGGTGGCGGTGCTGGAAAGCGCCGTGGAGATTGCGCCGTGGGCCGCATCCGGCACGACGCGCCTGCTGCGCGCCGGCGAACAAACCCGGTTCAGCCGCGACGCGATCGAGCCGCCGCGCCCGGCCGGCGAGCACGCGGACGCTTGGGCCCGAGGACAGCTCGTGGCCGACGAACAGCGCCTGGACGACTTTCTGGCGGAGCTGGAACGCTACCGGTCGGGCGTGTTGCGGGTCGACCCGCGAATCGCCGCGCTGCGCTTTTCGGGCGTGTTTCCCCTGGCGGATACCGGCCGTATTCTGGCCACGCTGCCCAGCGTGCTGCCCGTGCGCGTGCAGTGGCGAACGCGTTTCTGGGCGACGGTCGTACCGGCCGATTAGGGCTCGGGCGAAATTTTTTTTCGCATCGACTGCCCGATCGGCATTTTCGCGGCACCTACCTACTGAGGGACCGGAATTTCCGGAGGTCCAATCAAGAGGAAGCACATGCCGAACCCGCACCGCACCCGAGCCTCGGGGCGCCCAAATCCATCCCGCTTCGCGCTTGCCCCGCTGGCGCTGATCGTCGCCCTCGTGGCCGCCGCGCCGGAGTCCGTGCGCGCCCAATCCGCCGCGCGGGATGCGGAGACCGCCGTGGCCGACTTCAGGATCGCCGCCGGCCCGCTGGCGCCCGCCCTGCGCCAGCTGGCCAGCACGGCCGGCATCATGTTGACGTTCACCGCGGAACAAACCGAGGGCAGAGTCACGGCGGGCGTGAACGGCAGATACTCGGCCACCGAGGCGTTGGCTCGACTGCTGGCGGGCGGCGGGCTGGAGGCCGTGCAACTGGACACCGGCGCATTCGTTCTGCGTCCTGCTCCCAAGCCCGCGTCCGGCGCATCCGAGGCCGCCACGCTGCCCGCCGTGATGGTCACCGGCGCCGGTGCGGCCGACGGCACGACCGAGGCCACGCAGTCATACACCACCGGCAGCATGAGCACCGCCACGCGGCTGAATCTGTCGATGCGCGAGACGCCGCAATCGGTCACGGTCGTCACGCGCCAACGCATTCAGGATCAGGGGCTCGCGACCGTCAACGACGTGGTGCAGACCGCCACCGGCCTGACCTTCAGACGCTTCGGGCCCGAGCGCGCATCGTTCTTCTCTCGCGGCATGTACGTGGACAACATCATGTACGACGGCCTGCCCGTGGGCCTGGACAGCTCCAACCTGTCGCAGGACCTGCTGGCCACCGATATGGCCATCTACGACCGCGTGGAAATCGTGCGCGGTGCCACCGGCCTGGTGCAGGGCGCGGGCAACCCGTCGGCCGCCATCAATCTGGTGCGCAAGCGGCCGACCGCAGCGCCGCAAGTGTCCCTCGCCGTAAGCGCAGGCAGCTGGGATCGCTACCGCGCGGAGGTCGACGCCTCGGGCCCGCTGTCCGAAGACGGCAGCCTGCGCGGCCGTGGCGTGGTGGCCACGCAGGACTACGGCAGCTATAAGCGCGGCGAAAGCAGTAACGGCCAGACCTTCTACGGCATCCTGGAGAAAGATCTGGGCGCCAACACCACGCTTACGCTCAGCGGCCTGCATCAGGAGAACCGGCTGCACGGCAACGGTTTCACCGGCCTGCCCGTCGGCCGCGACGGCAGCGATCTGGGGCTGCCCCGGTCCACGTCGTATGCCAACGACTGGGAACACTGGAACAAGACGACCAACTCGGCCTTCGCGGGGCTCGACCATCGATTCGACAACGACTGGCGCGTGCACCTCTCGGCCTATTACGCGCAGGCCGACGTCGACATGGAAGGCCACTACCTGAGCTACGCCATGGCCACCGGCCGGTACAGCCAGCTTGGCGCGCGCAACGCGCACAAAGAAAAGCAGAGCAGCGTGGATCTTTTTGCGAACGGGCCCGTCGATCTGTTTGGCCGCACGCACGAGCTCGTACTCGGGGCAAGCTATCGCAACGTCGACTTCGACGGCAACAGCCGTCAAGGCCTGGTGCTCAACAGCAACCTCGATCTCTACCACTTCGACCCGAGCGCCGTGGCCGATCCCCACATCCCGCTGCGGGATTGGATGGACGCCAAGATCACCCAGCAAAGCGTATACGCCACCACACGCCTGAATCTGGCCGACCGGCTCAAGCTGATCCTGGGCGGCCGACTGGACTGGTTCGACTACGACGACACCGTCAACACTTACCCGAACTTCGCCGCCAACACGCCGTCTGTCACCGCCCGCAACCGCTACAGCATCAACAGCCAATTCACGAAATACGCCGGGCTGATCTACGACCTGAACGCGCAGCATTCGGTGTATGCCAGCTACACCGACATCTTCAAGCCTCAGAACTACCTGGATGCCAGCAACAAGCTGCTCGACCCGGTGGTGGGGCAGAACTACGAGGTCGGCATCAAGGGCGAGTACTTCGATGGCGCGCTGAACGCCTCCGCCGCGCTGTTCCGCATGGACCAGAAAAACCGCGCCTTCCGTAGCACCGACCAGAGCCAGTGCGCGGGCTACCCCACGGTCACCTGCTACTCGGCCGCCGGCGAGGTGCGCAGCCAGGGCGTGGAGTTCGAACTTCAGGGCGCGGTCACGCCCAACTGGCAGGTGAGCCTCGGCTACACGGTGGCCATCGCGCGCTACCGCAAGGATGCCAACGCCAGCAATGTGGGCGCGCTGTTCGATACCGACACGCCCCGCCATCTGTTCAAGCTCTCGACCATGTACAGGCTGTCGGGGCCCCTGCAGGGCTGGCGCGTCGGCGGCTCGATCTACCACCAGGATGCCATCTACAACAAAGGCGTCACGAGCGGCGTGCCGTTCCGGATCAGTCAGGGCAGCTACACCATCGCGGACCTGGTCGTGGGCTGGCAGGCCACGCCGCAGCTGGACCTGCAGTTGAACGTGAACAATCTGTTCGACAAGAAGTACTACAACGCCCTCTCCGGCAGCGTAGGCTTCCCGAGCAACGTCTACGGCGATCCGCGCAACTTCATGCTGTCGGCGCGCTATCAGTTTTAATGTTGCGGGCCGATGAGACGGCGCTGATATACAGTGCTCGCTCATCGGCCACATCCGCCCGGCCTCCGACCGCCCCCGAAAGAGGCGCCAGCGTCGGCACTGCCAGGCGCGGCTCCAGCTACCCGCCCACGCACATGTCGGCGGGCATGACATCGGCAAGCGTTTGACCTGATGCGCGCTTGAGAAGGACGGCTTGCATGCCGCAGGCGCGCGGCCCTTCCACGTCGGCGGCAGCGGTATCCCCGACAAACAGCACCTCATCGGCCTCGCAGCCCAACTGCTCGAGCAGGAACTGATAAATGCGCGGCTGTGGCTTCACCGCACCAGCCTCATAGCTCATGGCGTAAGCATCGAGCATGGGCAGCAGCGCGCGAACCGGCGCCCCATAAGGCAAGGCCAGGTTCGAGCACAGGCCCACCCGATGCCCCGACTGCTGCAGTCGATAAACGACGTCCAGCGATTCCGGGTACAGGCGGATACTGCTTAACTCTTCCTGGATTTCATGTTCCCACTGTTCGAGCAGCTCGGCAGGAGGCATTACACCGAGCTCAGTGGCAACCGCACGAAGATCCAGCGCGCGAGCCATCACGACCTCCGCAGCGCCGTCTTGCGGCGCATGTCCCTGCTCCTGCGCCCAACGCATCAGTTTGCGAAATGGGGCACGCCGCTTGCCAATGTGGACGAGCGTTCCAAAGGCATCAAACGCAACTGCTTTCAAAGCCATCACATCCCCTTCACCAGTACTGATATCACCTCGCGATCCGAACCAGCGAACGCGGCCGCTTCCCTCGCGGCGCAAGGCTCGCAAGAATAATCACTCTGTCGGTCAGACTCGCGTCAAAGGACCGGTCTGCCGGACAGCCGTGTGCGCATCCTACCGCACATCGAATCTCCGAAATTCATGCCGACCTGACGGCTCGCGTTATGGAAAAACGAGAACGCGCCATCAGTGACGGGACGGTGGCCTTCCCCGATTCATGGAGGTCTCGGTGTCCGCGGCATAAATGCCGTGTTCAACACCTCATCATCCAACCCACGCCTCAATTTTCTGATCCATAAACACGCGCTACTGTAAATCGCATATTTGCGTTAATCACAAAGTAGTAGTAGCTTTTCATCGCGTTCATGTTGTGTCTGCTCGAAAGGACGACGCATCGATGTTCCTGCAGCGTCCAGATTGACTTCCCGGTCACTTTTCGTCTGGCAGGAGCCGCTCGTGAAATGCGCAGAACATGAAATCGTTCCCCCGGATCTTCCCTCGCCCAAGCTCGCGGCGCGTGTCGCGGTCGGGCTTGCCGCGACGCTCGGCGGCTCCGCGACCTTTGCTGAAGTCATCCCGCAGGACACTTACACGATCCCCTTCCAGGTGAGGGCCGGCCAGGAACTGACGTTCGTCGGCGGCACGGTCATCACGCCCAAGCCGCCCTACCCGCTGCAACTGGGCGGCACGGGTATTCAGGTCCAGGGCGGCCTCGCCATTCTCGATCCCTCGCTGGGCGACGGCACGCCCATCCGCATCAGCGTCAACGGCGACGCCATCGATGGCCTGTATGTCAAAAGCGGCGGCAAGATGGTGCTCAGGCCGGGAGGCGTGTACGTCTATGCCACCGGCGGCAGCGTGCGCGGCCTTTACAACGTCGGGTCGCTGGGTCAGGCCTCGGAGTTCGACGGCGCGAACGCGTACATCACCACGGATTTCGCCGCCTCCCATGCCCTGCGTACGTATGGCGCAGACGCCCGGACCCTGATGCGGGACTCGACCCTGACCACGCTGCAGAGCGGCTCGAAAGGCGCCGAGGTGTGGCGGGGCGCCAAGGCCGACCTGCGCAACACCGTCATCCTGACCCAAGGCGCGAGTTCGCACGGCGCGCACGTCTTCGAGCCCGGCAGCGAACTGCGCACCACGAACGGCTCGATCACGACCGCAGGCACGACGTCCTATGGCGTTCTGGTGCAGGACTACGGCACCTTTGCGGGCACGGGGACATCCGTACGCGCGCAGAACGCGATCGGCGTTTATGTCTTCACCAACGGCATATTCCAGGCCGACGGGATGAGCATCCAGTCCGATCGCGCTTACGGCATGTACGTCAACGGCGGCACGTTTGCACTGAAGAACACGCAAGTCACCACGCTGGCCACCGGCTCGTTCGCGCTGTTCGTCAACGGCGGGACACCCGGGACCGTGGATGGCGGGCAGATCCTGACGGCGACCGACCGTTCGGTGGCCGTGCGCACCCAATCCGGCGGCGTGGCGAACATCAATGGCACCCGCATAAGCACGCTGGGCCAGGCGGCGTACGGCATACACGTCGAGGGCTGGGGCACCGTCAATCTTGGCCGCGACGGCGAGACGGGCAGCCTGGTCGACACCCAGGGCGCGGACGCGGATGCCGTACGCGTGTCGGCCAATGCCACGCGCTTCAGCGCCACCGGCGCGACGCTGCAAACCGCCGGCGCCAATGCCCAGGGCCTGCATCTGACCGGCACGACGGGCGCCGCGGCAAAGACGTACAGCCTGGTCGACACCACCATCACCTCGGCCCAAGCCGACGCCATCCACCTGACGGGCGGCCCCGCCCTCGTATCGTTGACGGGCTCCGCCATCACGGGCGGCAACGCCGCCCTCAACGTGGGCGCCACATCGGCCGCCTCCGCGGACGTCACCGCCAGCGGAACCTCGATCCAGGGGCGCGTGCTGACGCAGCCGGGCAGCACGACCAACCTGTCCATGAGCAACGACAGCACCTGGGTCGTGACGGGGAACTCCAACCTGACGAACCTGCTCAACACCGACAGCCTCATCGACTTCGCGCCTCCGCAGGCAGGCAGCTACAAGACCATCACGACGCAGAACTACGGCGGCAACGGCGTCATCGCGCTCAACACGTATCTGGGCAATGACAGCTCCCCGACGGACAAACTCATCATCGATGGGGGAAGCGCCACCGGCGCATCGCAACTGCGCATCAAGAACGCGGGCGGTCCCGGCGCGCTGACGACGGCAGGCGGGATTCAGGTGGTCGAAGTCGTCAACGGCGGAACCTCCGCGGCGGGCGCGTTCGCGTTGTCCGGCCGCGCGGTGGCCGGCCCCTACGAGTATCGGCTGTACCAGGGGACCGCCGCTGCGCCGTCCGATCAGAGCTGGTACCTGCGGTCCCAAAAGGACGTGCCGCCACCGCCCCCGCCTCCACCTCCTCCGCCGCCACCACCGCCTCCGCCGCCCGATCCTGATCCTGATCCTGATCCTGGCCCGGACCCGGACCCGGACCCCGGTCCGGATCCCGATCCCGGCCCTGATCCTGGTCCCGAGCCCGATCCGGATCCCGGCCCCGGCCCGGCGCCCGAACCCCTCTATCGACCCGAGGTCGCGGCGTACCTGGCCAATCAGCGACTGGTCGGTGAGATGTTCGTGCAGAGCATGCACGACCGTCTGGGTGAACCGCAGTTCATCGAGTCGCAGCCGTTCGCGGCCGACGGCAGCCGGCGCAGTTCGCTCTGGCTGCGCACGTCGGGAAAGTGGGAACGCAGCCATAGCCGCGACGGCAACTTCGACGTGCGCACCGACCTCTTCCTGCTGCAGGGCGGCGGCGATCTTGCGCAATGGAAGCTCTTCTCAGAAACGGATCGCCTGCACCTGGGGGCGATGCTCGGCTACGGCACGGCTGACAGCACTGCCCGCGCCGACGGGAATCCGTACAAGGCCAAAGGCCGCGTCAACGGCTACAGCGCCGGCGTGTACGGGACATGGTTCCAGAACGACGCGACCCGACTCGGCGCCTACGTGGACACTTGGTTCCAGTACGGATGGTTCAACAACCGCGTGCAAGGCGACGAACTGCCGCGCGTGGATTACGACTCGCGGGCCTGGGCGATATCGGCGGAGGCCGGCTACGCATTCAAGCTGCGTGAAAACTGGACGCTGGAACCGCAGGCTCAACTCATCTACGTGAAGTCAGACACCGACAGCATCACAGAACAGAACGGCACCCGCGTGGATCGCGCCGACGCGAACGGCGCCATCACCCGACTCGGCGTACGCACCTTCACCACGTTCGACTTGGGCAACAAGCGCACGGTCCAACCCTTCGCGACCGTGAACTGGTGGCGCAGCAACGTCGACAGCTCCGTATCCTTCAATCAACTCCCCGTCGGCGACTTGTACCCCAGGGATCGATACGAGCTGAAGCTGGGCCTGCATGCCGACTTCCGCAAAGGCTGGGCCGGTTGGGTCAACGCCTCCGGCAGCTGGGGCGCACAAGACTACCGTCAATACGTGGGCAGGATCGGCGTGAAGTACACATGGTGATGCGGGCAGCATCATGCCAGGATCACGGGTGCGATCCTTGAGCCCAATGCCGTAAGCTTGTCGCCCATGGCTGACCTGAAACTTCTCGAAGACCTGATCGCGCTGGCGCAGACCGGCAGCTTCGTGCGCGCGGCCGAGCTGCGGCACGTCACGCATCCCGCCTTCGGCCGGCGCATCCGCGCGCTCGAGTCGTGGGCAGGCGCGCCGCTGGTGGACCGCCAGCGGCTGCCGGTGACGCTGACGCCTGAAGGCGAAGCGCTGCTCAAGACCGCGAGCCAGGTCATCGAGCAAATGGGACTGGTGCGCCATCGCATCCGCAGTTCGGGCGCCGGCGGCGAGGCCGTGCTGCGCATCGCGACCGGACGCAGCCTGGCCCGCACGCTGGTGGCCGACTGGATCGCACGGCTGCGCCACCGCACGCCCAAAGTGTTGCGAGACGGCACCCAGGTGGAGCTGTACACCGGCAAGGCGCAGGATCTGGTGGTGCGACTCGAACAGGGCAAGGTCGATCTCCTGTGCTGCTACGAGCATCCGGCGCTGTCCGTGCCGCTCAGCCCCTCGCGCTACCGCTACATGACGCTGGCGACCGACAAGTTGGTACCCGTCAGCCAGGTCGACGCCCGCGGCCGGCCCCGCTATCTGTTGCGCGAAGGCGGCGCCCCCGTGCCGCTGATCACCTACACGGGCGGCCTCGCAATGGAGCGCATCGTGGGCGACCGGCTCGAGGCCACGCCCTATGCGCTTACCCCTTTCGTGCGCAGCGATTCGCTCGACGCGGCGCACGGCGCCGTGGCGAAGGGGATCGGCGTCGCCTGGCTGCCGTGGTCCATGGTCGCGGCCGATTGCCGGCGCGGCGCATTGGCCGAGCTGGGCGGCCGCAGCGACGAAATCAGCTTCGAAGTGCGCCTGTACCGCTCGCGAGCCCGGCTGACGGACCTGGCGGAAGCCGCATGGGAAGCCACGGCCAATCGCAAAGCGTAATCGCGGGCCAAGAATCCTATTAGCACGAGAATGTGCCGTTTTGGCACGGACCGACCCTGGGGCGGGCTCGAAAATGGGCCCCTCATTCCAATGAGACGGCTTCGCCGTCCACACAGCACCCCAGGGAGAAAGTCATGAAATCCATCTTCAATCCGCTGCGCGCGGCGCTGATCGCAGCGTGCACCGTGTCCGCGCTCGCCGCGGCGCCTGCCGCGAGCGCGGCCGACTATCCGGCCCGCAGCATCTCGCTGGTCGTGGGCTACCCCGCCGGTGGCAGCCTGGACCTGACCGCGCGCCTGCTGGGCGAAGAGCTGGGCAAGCGTCTGGGCCAGACTGTCGTGGTCGAGAACGTCGGCGGCGCAGGCGGCACCATCGGCGCGCAGCGTGTGGCGCGCGCCGCGCCCGACGGCTACACCATCTTCCTGGGCTCGACCAATGAAATGGTGATTGCCCGCATGATCAACACCGCCGTGAAGTACGACAGCGCCAAGGACTTCACCGCGCTGGGCATCGTGGCGTCGCAGCCCATGCTGCTGGCCGCCAGCAAGAACTCGGGCGTCAAGTCCGCCGCCGACTACCTGCAAAAGCTCAAGGGCGCCGCGCCGGGCGCGTTCAACTACGGATCGTCGGGCGTGGGCACCACGCTGCACCTGGCCGGCGAGATGATCAATCAGGCCACCGGCACGCGCGCCGAGCACGTGCCCTACCGCGGCGTGTCGCCGCTGGTGACCGACCTGATGAGCGGTCAGCTCGATTACGGCATGCTGGTGCTGTCCTCGGGTCTGCCGCAGGTGCGCAGCGGCAACATCGTCGCGCTGGGCCTCACCGAGAACAAGGCCTCCCCCGCCGCGCCGGAGATCGCGCCGCTGGCCGCGACGCCGGGCTTCGAATCGGTGGACATCAATCTCTGGTTCGCGCTGTACGGCCCTGCCGGCCTGCCCGAGCCGGTCGCGACCAAGCTGCGCACCGCGCTGAACGAGAGCCTGACGTCGGACACGTTCCGCGCCAAGATGCAGGACGCCGGCGGCGAAGTCGCCAAGCCGGGCGTGGACCCGGTGGCCTTCCAGGCCGAAGAGACCAAGAAGTACGGCGCGCTGGTCACCGCCGCCAAGATCGAGGCGCAATAACGCGGCCCGCCCCGACGCCACCGACCGACCCAGCACCCACCGGATACACCATGGAATTCAAGCTTCCCGTTCCCGACATCTCCGCCGAAAGCGTCGGCAACACCGACACCCCCGGCGTATGGCACTTCGAATCGGGAGTCCCGGGACGGACGCTCATGGTGAGCGCACTCGTGCATGGCAACGAGCTGTGCGGCGCGTGGGCGCTGAAGGATCTGCTGGCGTCGGGGCTGCGCCCGCGTCGCGGCAAGCTGATACTGGCCTTCTGCAATCTGGAGGCGTTCGACCGCTTCGATCACGCGAACCACGACGCCTCGCGCTTCGTGCAGGAAGACATGAATCGCGTCTGGAGCACCGAGCGCCTGGACTCGCCCACGACGCCCGATCGCCAGCGCGGCGCGGCGCTGCGCCCCTGGGTGCGGCGCGCCGACTGGCTGCTGGACCTGCACTCGATGCACGAACCGGGCGCACCGCTGCTGCTGACGGGCGTCCTGCCGCGCAATATCGCGCTGGCGCGCCGCCTGAAGGCGCCGCAGCACGTCATCGTGGACGCCGGCCACAAGGACGGCGTGCGCATGCGCGACTTCGAACACTTTGGCGACCCCGCCCGCGACGACGCGTGCGCGCTGCTGATCGAATGCGGCTTCCACGGCGACCTCTCATCGCGCGACGTGGCACGCGACATGGTGGCTCGGATGCTGGTCGAATCCGGCGTCTTGGACGCCTCGGACCTGCCGGCCGGCTGGTTGCTGCCCGCCCCCGACGCACAACGCATCCTCGAAGTGACCGACGCCGTGGTGGCCCCGTCGATGAACGTGCGTTTTGCCGGCCCCTGGTCGGGCCTGGAAACCTTCGAACAGGCCGGCTCGCTGATCGGCTGGGCCGACGAGCAACCGGTCGTCACGCCCTACGACAACTGCACGCTGATCATGCCGTCGCTGCGGCAGCTGAAGCCCGGCGTAACGGTGGTGCGGCTGGCCCGCGATTACGCGGGCGCCTGACGCTCGCGTAACCCTGCCGGCCCTCGCCCACCCGCGGTAGCGGGTGGCCAGCGCGGGTCGGCGCGGGTCGGCGCGGGTCGGCGCACTACCCGCGCCATGCCGCGCGCCGAGCGGCGCAGCGACCACGACCTGGCTGCGGGACGCACAGCCACTTGTCGCGCCCGCACCGGCGGTATGCGCACGCGGTTATCTTTTCAGCGGCCGGGGCAGATCCACGTGCGGCGGCACGTCGTCGACGGGCCCGGCGGCACGATCTGGCGCCCGCTCCCGCTTGTAAGCCATCGGGCTGCACTTCATTTCCGAGCGGAACGCGAAGATGAACGACGATGCGGAGCTGTAGCCGAGCTCGAGCGCGATCCCGGTTACGTCGCGACCACTTTCCAGCAGCTCGATGGCTCTGAACAATTTCAGCCGGCGACGCCAATCGCTCAACGTCAGGCCGGTTTCCGCGACGAACTTCCTGGCCAGTGTCCGGCCGGACATCCCCAGCTCGCGGCCCCACTCATCGGGCCCTCGGGAATCGGCCGGGTGGTTGTACAAGGTCTCGCACAGCGTCAGTAGCGGCGCGCTGGTCGGCCATGCCAGGACCAGTGAAATCGGCGTCGCACGGCGGAGCTGGTCGAGTAGCAGCCGATACAACCGGCCGAAATAGCCATCCTCGTCCGTCTGCCCTTGAACTGCCGCCGCCTCGACGACGAGCGCCTTCAGTAGCGCAGACACGCCAAACACCGCGACCTCACTCGCGGAAAGCGTTCCGCCGGGATGATCGGCGAGCCAAAGGCTACGGTATTCGGCGCCCAGGAAAGAACCGACGCGATGGACGGTCCCGGCGGGAATCCACGCCGCCTGGTTCGGCGATATCGCAAAAGACTGCCCGTCCGCCGTCACCATGAGGACGCCCGAGACCGCGTACACGACCTGGTTCCACGCGTGCGTATGCGGCGCGAAGTAATTGCGCGCGCCGATCGACTGCACCCTCAGGGTGATCGGTGCAGGCGGCAGGACATCCGGCGGCGCGGTGATGGCTTCCCACGGTATGAGCGCGTTCATATGTCGCGGATTCTATATAGCTTGGCAATCTGTCGATAGACCAAGAATATAAGCTTGCGTTGTAATGCCAGCTTCCCTGTTCCCGCCGCACGCCGTTCTCAGCCATGAGCCAAAGTCACGTCTCTCCCGGGCATGATCGCCCCGATGTTCTGCCCGAAAGCGTTCAACAGGGCAACATTTGGCGGCTGAGCACCGCCCAGGCACTGGCCGGCGCGAATTCGGTCGTGGTGTTCGCGACAGGATCCATCGTGGGCAATATGCTCGCCCCGACGCCCATGCTGGCGACGCTCCCGATCTCCATCTTCGTGGTGGGCATGGCGGCATGCACGCTGCCCCTGGGCGCCGTCGCCAGACGCCACGGCAGGCGCGCGGCGTTTCTGCTGGGCACCGGCGCGGGCATACTCACCGGCCTGCTGGGGATGCTGGCGGTCATGATCGAAAGCTTCTGGCTGTTCAGCCTGGCCACGTTCTTCGGCGGTATCTATGCGGCCGTGGTCCTGTCGTTCCGCTTCGCCGCCGCGGACGGCGTCGAGCCCAAGCGGCGGGCGCGCGCGCTCTCGCTGGTCATGGCGGGAGGCGTCGCCGCCGGGGTCGTCGGGCCACAGCTCGTCACCTGGACCATGAACCTATGGCAGCCGCACATGTTTGCCGCCACCTTTCTGGCGCAAGCGGCGGTTGCCGCCATCGCCGCGTTCATCCTTCTCGGGGTCAGGCTGCCCCCACCCACCGCCGCGGAAGTCGCAGGCGGACGCCCGCTGTCCGAGATCGCGCTGCAACCGCGCTTCATCGGCGCGGTGATCGCAGGCGCCGTCTCGTACATGCTCATGAACTTCCTCATGACGGCAGCCCCGCTGGCCATGCACATCTGCGGCCACTCACAAGAGTCCGCCAACCTCGGACTGCAGTGGCACGTCATCGCCATGTACGCGCCGAGCTTCTTCACCGGCAGGCTGATCTCCCGCTTTGGCGCGGGACGCGTCGCGACCTCGGGGCTGGTGTTGATCGGCGTGTCGGCCGCGGTGGGGCTGGGCGGTATCGACGTCATGCACTTCTGGTGGTCGCTCATCCTGCTCGGCGTCGGCTGGAACTTCGGCTTTCTGGGCGCCTCCGCGCTGGTCCTGGAGTGCCACCGGCCCGAGGAAAAAACGCGCGTGCAGTCCCTCAACGACTTCCTCGTCTTCGGCCTGATGGCGATCGGCTCCTTCTCGTCCGGCGGCCTGCTGTCGGCGTTCGGCTGGAACACTGTCCTCTGGGTATCGTTCATCCCGCTGGCCCTGTCCGTCGTGGCCCTGGGTGTGGCCATGCAAAAACGAGTGCCGCGCTGAGCCGGTGAAGGCGCGTGGGCGTCGACCCGACCAAATCGGAGTCAGACTACGATTTCCTCGAAGACCCCGCCTCGCCAGGTGCCGCCGAAAATTCGACCAAATCGCGCAAATCGGCAAATCGGCAAATCGGCAAATCGGAGTCAGACTACGATTTCCTCGTAGACCCCGCCTCGCCAGGTGCCGCCGAAAAGCAGGCGTCCATTCCAAACCCGATCATCTTGGGATGCTTCGCCAGATAGGCCCAGATTTCATTCCGTGACGTCAAAGGCTTGTGGCCAAACACCACGTCCAGCCTTTGCACCGTCTCGATCACCGGTCGTCCCTTGCAGTACTCCCCGATTTCCGGGTGCCGCTCCCGATGCTCCACCTGCATCTGCGCAATCAACAGCAGGGCGGGCCGCCACCAGTCATAGGCAAAGTCCACGTGCTTGATGACGTCCGATGCCGAGTTCCGCTGCGCCAGCATCGCGAAGAAGTTGAAGATGTCGTCCAGCTTCAGCCGGTCCGCACGCTCCATCTTCCAGAATTCCATCGTTTTGGCTCGCTCGGCGTTTCCCTCCAGATCCATGATGGACTGTTTGATCGACTCCGAAGCGGGAAACGGCAACTGCGCCACCGCGTACAGGCGGCTCGCCACAAATTCCGCATACGCCCTGTGCCTGATCGCGGGGATCAACACCCGGAACGCCGCATCCTTGGTTTCCTGGAATTCGGCGCTCGTGAAGATCTGGAACATCTCGGAGATCGATCGCTCGACCGACTCCTGCTGTGCCTCCTTCGCCTGGTTCACCTGGAAAATCAGGGTAATAACGACACCGCCGAACGCCAACGCAGTGAACAGGACGTTCAACACTCCATACGAAGAGTTGAGCGGCTCTTTCAGCGAGTTCTCGGGCAAGCTTGCCCCGATAGGGTAGGCCAGCGCCCAAATAAGAACGGTAAGCGCCATGATCAGAATGGCGGTACCCCGCAAGGACGGGCGTTTTTTGTCGTTCATGGTCCGGTGAGGAAACAGAGTCGCAGGGGGGCACACCTTAGCAAATCGATAGCCTCTTTTGGTACTCGCCTTCAGGCGACGAATTTCATGGCCTCGACGCGAACCCGTATTCGCACGACCGCGCATCGTTCACGCCTTCGATGCCGCACGACCTGATGCGGCACGCCCATTACCCGGACACGTTACGGGCAGCCCTCACCTGAATCGGTTATCCTCGCTCCCGCCGGTTTGCGGCATCACTTCTATGCCCTCGCGGCCCCTCCCTGCATGATCCGGTTTCAACAAGTCTCGCTAGCAAGAGGCGTCAAGCCCTTGCTGGAAAAAGTCGATCTCATCCTCAACCCCGGCGACAAGATCGGCCTGATCGGCGCGAATGGCGCCGGCAAGTCCAGCCTGTTCTCCCTGCTGCGCGGCGAACTGCACGCCGACCAGGGCGATCTCAGCTATCCCCCGAACTGGCGCGTGGCCTACGTGGCGCAGGAAACGCCTGCGCTCGAGCGTTCGGCGATCGACTACGCGATCGACGGCGACGTGGAACTGCGCCGCCTCGAAGCCCGGCTGGCCGAGGTCGAAGCCGCTGACGACACGCCCGAAAACGGCCTGCTGATCGGTGAGCTGTACGGCGCCCTCGCGGATGCCGACGCCTACACCGTGCGCTCGCGCGCGGAACAGCTGCTGACCGGCCTGGGCTTCTCGATGGAGCAGATGGACCAGCCCCTGACCAGCTTTTCGGGTGGATGGCGGATGCGGCTGAACCTGGCGCAGGCGCTGATGTGCCCGTCCGAACTGCTGCTGCTGGACGAACCCACCAACCACTTGGATCTGGACGCCATCCTGTGGCTGGAAGACTGGTTGAAGCGCTATCCCGGCACGTTGCTGGTGATTTCGCATGACCGCGACTTCCTCGATGAAGTGGTCAACGTGGTGGTTCACGTCGATGAGCGCAAACTGAAGCGCTACGCGGGCAACTACTCCGCCTTCGAACGCCAGCGCGCCGCGCAACTCGAACTGGCGGCCGGCGCCATGGAAAAGCAGCTGCGCCAACGCGCGCATCTGGAATCGTTCATCAATCGCTTCAAGGCCCAGGCCTCGAAGGCGCGCCAGGCGCAAAGCCGGATCAAGGCACTGGCGAAGATGGAAGAGCTCGCCCCCTTGCGCGCCGCGGCAGAGTTTTCGTTCGAATTCCGGGAGCCGGACCGCGCCCCCGATCCACTGCTGCGCATGGACGCCGTCCTGGCCGGCTACCCCGCCGCGGACGACGGCGGTGCCGACAAGATCATCATCAAGGACATCAATTTTTCGCTCCAGGGCGGCCAGCGTATCGGTCTGCTGGGCGTGAACGGCGCGGGCAAGTCCACCTTCATCAAGACCATCGCCGGAGAACTGCAGGCGCTGGGCGGCGAAGCGATTTTCGGCAAAGGCCTGTCGATCGGTTACTTCGCCCAGCATCAGGTCGAGATGCTGCGCCATGACGAATCGCCCTTGTGGCACATGGTCAAGCTGGCCCCCGGCACGCGCGAACAAGAGCTGCGTAATTTTCTAGGCGGCTTCAACTTCGCTGGCGCCATGGCAACCAGCAGCATCGCGCCCTTCTCGGGCGGCGAGAAAGCCCGCCTGGCCCTGGCGCTGATCGTCTGGCAACGGCCCAATCTGCTGCTGCTGGACGAACCGACCAATCACCTGGACCTGGAAACCCGCGAAGCGCTCACCATGGCGCTGGCGCAGTTCGAGGGCACCCTGGTGCTGGTCTCGCACGACCGCCACTTGCTGCGTGCCACCACAGACCAGTTCGTCATCGTCGCCGACGGCAAGGTCGCCCCGTTCGACGGCGACCTCGACGACTACCGCGACTGGCTGTTCCAGACCAAGCTGAACGCAAAGAAATGAGGTGCGGAAATAAGGTGTCGGCATGCGTTTTCGATTCGTTTGCGACTCATCGAAAACGCAGTCTGACACCATAAAGACGGTACCGTCGCCCCGCCCCCCGCCTCCGGCCACCTCACGCCCCGGGCTGGGCTGCTTCTAACTTTCCTACCCTTTCGCATGCGTCTGCTGGTGGCGTTAGGGCTGCCTGGCCAGCGGCAAACTCCTTCTAAACCCGATTGGCAGGGAATGATGCGCATGTTCGCGCGCCAGTCGGGCCAGCCGCTCTGCCAACTCCAGCGGGAAGGGGATTGCGCGCCTGGCGCTCAGATCAACGTGCAACGACAACTGCTCCATCGTGGCGGCCAGATAGTTTCCGCGCGTTTGCCATAGCTCCAGCAGGCAAAGCAGCCGTTTGTCGTCCGCTTCCAGCACCCTTGCGCATAACCGCAAGGGGTCTCCCAAGACGACCTCGCGCAGGTAGTTCACATCGATGCGCATCGTGTAGATGCCGCAATTCGACGCTGCGGTGTAGTCCAGCCCGACGCCGAACGCCTTGAGCAGTTCGAAGCCGTGCCGGTCAAATACGCCGACATAATGCGCGGCGTTCATGTGGCCATACTCGTCGATCCACTGCGGGTCGACGGTCAAATCAAGCGTAGGTAATGTGCTCATGGGCTTCATGCAAGGGTTTCGGTGAGCCATTGCCTGACGGCGGCAATGGCGGAATCATTCCATTTGCGTTCCGGCGCGACAAAGTAATAGCCTCCCATCTGCACCGAGATATTCGGCAGGATATCCACCAGATCGCCGCGGGCGATCCTGTCATTGGCGAGCAGCTCGCTCACAAGCGCCACGCCCTGCCCCAATTGCGCGGCCTCCATCGTCAGGTGCCCGTGCCATAACCTGGGCCCGCGAAGGATGGGCAACTGGGAAACGCCGACGGCGCGCAGCCATTTCTCCCACTGGTCGGTCGATTGTTCGTGCAGCAGCGGCACCGTCACGAGGTCCTGCGGGTCATCGACTTCGGGAAAGCGTTCGCGAAACGCCGGACTGCAGACTGCCAGGATGCGGGGTCTTGCGAATATCTCGGCACGCAGGCCTTCGCCAATCAAAGGCTGCTCCAGATAAATGATTTCGGCATCGGCCTCATCCTTGCTGAAATCGGGACGCGCGGTGGTCGGCTGGAGAATCAATTCCTTCCCGTCCAGCCGGCTCTCAAGTTCTGGCAAACGCATCAGAAGGCGGCGCGACGCAAGCCCGGCCATGCAGCAGACGTGTATGGCGTCGCCCCGGCCGTGGACGAGTTCGCCGCAGGCGTCGGCGATGAGGTCGAGCGCGCGTTGCGTCTTCGCGGCAAATCTCTCGCCTTCACGCGTCAAGGTCAGACCGCGACCATCCTTTCTGACCAATTCGGTTCCGACCGCCTCCTCTAGGTTCTGGATATGGCGCGACACCACGGTATGTGAGATAGCCAGCATATCGGCTGCTGCCCGCACGCTACCACTGCGACTGAACGCATCAAATGCACGGACCGCGATCAATGGCGGCAGACGTCGATAGCTCATTTTGAATCTTGGACACCGGGAAAGCCTTATATACAGCCATTTCGCGCTACCTCCTCACAATAGGTGTTATCCCCTAAAAGCAATAGGGCTGCATATCGTGTTCATCAGAAGCACCAATTCGTGATCTCCAAACTGCTTGTTGGCCTATTTGGATTCCGCCATTCTTGCCGCCATGCTAGGTCCCACTCGAGACCACCAAAGCACCTATCGGGGGAAGTCATGAACATTTCCGGTCGGACAGCCATCGTTGGCGTGTACGAATCTGCCCGGCGCGATGCGCCTCAGGTCCATCCGTATCAGATCCAGATGGAATGCGTCATGGGCGCGCTGGCGGATGCCGGCCTGGAATTGGCCGATGTCGACGGACTGTGCGTGGCCGCGGGAGATTGGGCGGAAGGCGGCGGCGTGAACAGCGTCACCGAGTTTGCCGAGTACGCGGGATTGCGTCCTACCTGGTTCAACAGCACGGACGTGGGCGGCTGCTCCTACATCGTTCATGCCGGTCACGCCGCGGCGGCGATTGCGGCCGGCCTGGCTGAGGTCGTGGTGATCAGCTATGCGGCGACGCCGCGCTGGTGGCCGCTCACCACCCCCTCGTTCGACCCCTTCGTCCTGCCCGCCGGACCGGGCCAGTATGAGCTGCCCTATGGTCCGACGCTGATCTCGGCCTACGCGCTATATGCACGCCGGCACATGCACCTTTACGGCACCACGCCAGAGCAACTCGCGAGCGTGGCAGTCACGTTTCGGTCCCACGCACTAGCCAATCCCGACGCAAGGCTGCGCGCCCCGATCACCGTGGACGAAGTGCTGGCCTCCCCGATGATCGCCGACCCGCTGCATCGCCTGGACTGCTGCGTCGTGACAGATGGCGGTGGCGCGGTGGTGATGACCAGCGCCGAGCGCGCCCGCGATCTGCGCCAGAAGCCGGTGCTGCTGTCGGGATTTGGCTCCGCGACAGTGCGCACGCAGCTCAGCCAGATCGATACTGACCTGAAGACGCCCGCGGCGCTGTCCGGCCCAGCGGCATTCGCCATGGCGAACCTGAAGCCAAGCGACATCGACGTCGCGCAGCTCTATGACGCGTTCACCATCACCCCACTTCTCGCGCTGGAGGACCTGGGGTTCTGCCAGCGCGGCGAAAGCGGCGCCTTCGCCGAAGCCGGCCAGCTGACGCTGGGCGGCGCCCTGCCCTGCAACACGGATGGCGGCGGCCTTTCGTCGAATCATCCCGGCAAGCGCGGCATCTTCGCGCTGATCGAGGGCGCGCGCCAGCTTCGCGGTGAAGGCCCCGGCGTGCAGGTGCCGGACGCGCGGACCGCGCTCGTACACGGCCTGGGTGGCACGTTCTGCGCCGCCGCGACCGCCATCCTGACAATTTGAGAGACAGCCATGTTCGACATCAGCCATGTTCCGGTACGCGATGCCACTAGTCAGCCGTTCTGGGACGCCGCCAATGAAGCGCGTCTCCTGATTCAGCAATGCCCTTCGACCGGGGTCTATCAATGGTATCCCCGCGCGCACAGCGTGACGGATCCGAGAGTCGCGCCCCGGTGGGTGCCGGCGTGCGGCCGCGCCACCTTGTTCTCGTACACGATCATTCATCGTGGCGGCGTCCAGAAGGCGCCGTATGCCTGTGTGCTGGTCGAGCTAGAAGAAGGTCCGCTCATGCTCACCCGTTGCCCCGTCCTGGACGGCCTTCGCGTCGGCATGCCCATGCAGGTGCAGTTCGCCACGCTGGGCGACGGCCTCCATTTGCCCGTTTTTGCTCCCGTGGAGTCTTGAATGCGCGTATCCGTCGATCGCATCACAGTCGGGGAACGCTACGTTTCCTCTCGCGTCACCGTCACCGAAAGCCATATCGTCGGCTTTGCGGGATTGACCGGCGACTTCAATCCCTTGCACATGGACGAAGTTGCCGCCCGCGAGAACGGATTCGGCAGACGCATCGCCCACGGCATGCTGGGACACTCGCTCAGCACCGGTCTGCGCTCGCCCATCGATGACTGGGAGATTGTCGCCTTCATGGAAACACGGCGCCGCTTCACCGCGCCGATCCTTGCCGGAGACACCGTGAACTACGAAGCCGAAGTGTCCGAGGTCCGACCCAGCCGCAGCAAACCGTTTGGCGTGGTCCGGGTTTCCATCCGTTTGAAGAACCAGGACGGCGTCGTGGTGCAGGAAGGCGAAGACGTATTCGCGGTCGCCAACGCCGAGGAGAATTGAATGCAGTTGCAGCAACGCATGAAAGGCAAGGTAGCGTTGGTCACGGGTGGTGCGGGCGGGATTGGCCTGGCCGTGTGCCGGCGGTTGCGCGATGAAGGCGCGCGTATCGTCGTCGGCGATATCGGTGAGGAGCGCGTCGCCACTGCAGCCGCCGAGCTGGGCGACGACGCAATCGGCATTTTTCTCGACGTGGCCGACCGGCACAGCTGGGGCGCCGCAAAGCGCGCGATCGACGCACAAGGCTGGGACGTCGACATCGTCGTCAACGTGGCAGGCATCGTCCGCGACCGGTCGCTCCTTAAGATGTCGGACGCGGAATGGAGCGCCGTCATCGAAGTCAACCTGCGCGGTACCTGGCTGGGCTGCCAGCACGCGTTTCTCTGGATGGCGGAGCGCGGTTGGGGCAGAGTCGTCAACGTGGCCTCCACCGCGATCTTCGGTGCGTACGGCCAGGCCAATTACTCGGCTGCCAAGGCGGGCATCGTCGGTCTTACGCGGACGGCGGCGCTCGAAGGCGCCAAGCGCGGCATTCTGGTCAACGCGGTGGCGCCCGGCATTGTCGAGACATCGATCCTGGCCGACGTCCCTGCGGAAGTCCGCGCGGGCTGGCAGGCGAAGATGCCGCTCAAACGCACTGCAAAGCCCGAGGAAATTGCGTCGGTCATCGCCTTTCTGGCGTCGGACGATGCCAGCTACATGACCGGCCAGACCCTGGTTGTGGACGGTGGCGCCACCACCGGCGATTACTGAAAGCCACTTCTAACGATATCAAAGGGAAAAATGATGAAGCACTACACGCGCAGGGAAGTGTTGCGGCTTGGGATGTCCGCAACGGCAGTCATGGCGGGCAGCGCGCTGCTGCCCGTTCGCGCTCAGGACAATCCGCTGTACCAGGCTGCCCGCAAGGAAGGCGCCCTGAACCTGTACTGGGGATCGTACGAACAGAAGACGATCGAAGACATCCGCGATGCGTTCGTCAATCGGTATCCGGGTATCCAGGTGAATCTGCTCCGGCAAGGATCGCAAACCGTCTACACGCGTCTCAGGCTCGAGCTGCAGAACAACGCCGCCAATTGCGACTCGCTCGGCACTACCAATCTGCTTCACTACACCGAACTCAAGAAGATCAATGCGCTGATGCCTTATCAGCCCGCAGGTGTGGAGCATCTGCCGCAAGCCTTCCGCGCGCTGGATCCGGACAACATGTTCCACGTGGGCGCGATCAGCCTGACGTCGATCAACTTTCAGCCGCAGAAGGTCGCCACTCCGCCGGACAGCTGGCAGGCGCTTCTGGATGAGGCGTGGCGCGGCAAGATCACCGTGGGCAGTCCGGCTTCGTCAGGCGACGTGGCGCATTGGGCGCTGGCGATGCGTCACAAGTACGGTGACGACTTCTTCAAGAAGTTCGCCGCGCAGAAGCCCAAGGTGGGCCAGTCCAATGTGGACACGGTGACCGACATCCTGGCAGGCGAGCGCGTGGTGGGCGCCGCCGCGCCGTTCAGCTATTCCCTGACGCAGAAGGCCGCCGGGCAGCCCGTCGACGTCAAGGTGCCGACCGATGACGCGATTCTGAATCTGGGCCTGACCGCGATACCAGCCAAGGCGCCGCACCCTAATGCCGCCAAGCTGTTTACGGATTTTCTGTACACGACCGAGGTCTCGCAAATCCTTTCGCGCAACTTCTGGCCGACCTTGCGCGCGGATGTCCCTTGGGCAGATGGCCGCAGCCTCGAGAACATCAAGTGGTACCGCAATCCGACGGACGATCTGGCCCGCCAGGTCAACGACACGATCGCCTTGTGGCGCTCGACGGTAGGCTGACCCGCCCTGCCTCAAGACACAAGAGGGAAATCCATGTCTATGGTACTTACCGGGAGGCCTGCACAGGCCGCCCGGACTTCGCACCGCTTCAATCCCGCCGCACTCGTGGCGCTGGTCGTGGCCGTCGCGCTGGCGCTGCTGGTGTTGCAGCCGGTTGGCTGGATCGTCCTCAATGGATGGCGCGACGACCTCACGGGCGATTGGTCGATCGTCAACTATGCGCGCATCTTCAGCTCGCCTGCGCTGATCGAGCCGATGCTCAACTCGCTGATTCTGGCGGGCAGCACGGCGGTCCTGGCCACGCTGCTGGGCGTACCGATGGCCTGGCTGGTCGCGCGCACCGACTTGCCAGGGCGAGGCACCGTGCGCGTGCTGGTGCTTGCAGCGTTCATCACACCGTCGTTCATTGGCGCACTGGGCTGGATCCTGCTGGCCGCGCCCAATTCGGGCTGGCTGAATCAATTGCTACGGCCGTTGTTCGGGGGAGAATCGCCACTCAACATCTATTCCATGTGGGGCGCGGTCTTCGTATGCGCCGTGTACACGGTTCCCTTTACGTTCACCATTGCGGCGACTGCGCTCGATGAAATGGCGGTCGAACTCGAGGACGCCTCGGCCATGCTGGGCGGCGGCATCCTGCGCACCATGCGCACCATCACGCTGCCCCTGGTCATGCCCGCCATCGTGGTCGGATTCATCCTGTCGTTCATCCAGGGGATGACGTTGTTCGGGGTGCCAGCATTTCTCCTGACGCCGGCTCGCGTGCCGGTGGTGACGACCAAGCTGGCGGAGTTCTATCAGACCTTTCCGCCTGAACTGAACCTGGCTGCGGCCTATTGCATGCCGATGCTGCTGATGACCGGCGCCTTGTTCTACCTGCGCAAACGCATTCTCGGGCGCCGGCAGTACGTCATGATCGGCGGCAAGGCACGCGGATCGCGCTTGGTCGGCCTGGGCAAATGGCGCTGGCCGGCACTGGCTGTGGCACTGATCGTTCCCTTGGTGACGGTGTTCCTGCCCTACGCCGCGCTGGCGCTGGTGTCGCTGAGCAAGGCCTGGGGCCAGGGACCGTCATGGGACAACCTGACGCTGCACTGGTATCGCTGGGCCGTGCTGGACAATCCCCAGACGCAATCGGCCATCGTCAATTCCTTGAGCTACGCCACGGTGGCGGCAACGTTCTGCCTGCTGCTCGGCGTCGTGGTGGCGTACATGGTCGAGCGCCGGCTCTTCCGCGGAGCCTCGTTGTTGGGCGCCACGGCAACGCTGCCCATCATCATTCCCGGCATCGTATTGTCAGTGGGCTATTTTTCCGCCTTCACGCAACCCATCTATGGGTTGTACGGCAGCGGCGCCCTGCTTGTGCTCGCATTCATTGCGACCTTCCTTCCCATCGCGTACTCGCATGGCGGCTCGATCATCAAGACCATCGGCCCCGATCTGGAAAAAGCCTCGCGCATTCTTGGCGCCGGCGAGGTCCGGACCTTCAGCAGCATCACACTGCCTCTGATGAAGCCCGGGCTGGTCTCGGGCTGGATGCTGATCTTCATACCGGTCATGCGCGAGCTGTCGGTGGCGGTGTTTCTCATCACCCCGCAGACCAATGTCATGACCACGCTCATCTACAACTACAAGGACGGCGGCAACTACGAAGCCGTGTGCGCCACAAGCATCGTATTGCTGGTGGGCACGATGTTCATCGTCCTGCTGGGCAGGGTACTGTCGGATCTGGCACGCCGCCGTCGTGCCGCACCTGTTTCTCTCGGAGTCGGCTCGTGAAGGCTATTCGAATTCAAGGACTTACCAAGAACTTCGGCGCGCATCAGGTGCTGCGCGGCATCGACCTGGAGTTGGCACAGGGCGAGCTGCTCGCATTGCTGGGGCCCTCGGGCTGCGGCAAGTCGACCACGCTGCAGATGCTGGCGGGCTTCGATCAGCCCACCGACGGCGCGATCTGGATCGGCGAACGCCAAGTGTCAGGTAAAGGCGTCATGATCCCGCCCGAGCGCCGCAACATCTCTCTGGTGTTCCAGAACTACGCGGTGTGGCCGCACAAGACCGTATTCGAGAACGTCGCCTTTGGCCTGCAGGTGCGGAAGGTCTCCGGCGCCGATCTGGAGGCGCGCGTCAAGAAGGCGCTGGACACCGTACGGCTTACGGCGCTGGCGCACCGCTACCCTTCGGAGCTTTCCGGCGGGCAGCAGCAGCGCGTGGCGCTCGCACGAGCGCTGGTCGTCGAGCCGGACATCCTGCTGCTCGACGAGCCCTTGTCCAATCTGGATGCGCACTTGCGCGAGGAAATGCGCCATGAAATCCGTCAGGTGCATGACATGCTGGGCCTGACGACCGTCTACGTCACCCACGATCAGGGCGAGGCGCTGGTGACGGCGGACAAGATCGCCGTCATGCAGGGCGGGCAGGTCCAGCAGTTCGACAGTCCGGTCAACGTGTTCACGCGGCCCGCAAACACCTTCGTGGCGTCATTCATCGGCAATAACAACGAACTGCGCGGCACGCTGTCCGCGCCTGGCACGCTGCAATGCGGGGATATCACGCTGCACGGCGAAGATCGGAGCAACGCCCGTCCCGGCGGCGACGCATGCCTTTGCATCCGCCCCTCGGCCGTGCGCTTGGGACGGCACGAACACGCGAACCAACTTTCCGGCACGGTAACGCGCGTCGCCTATCTTGGCGAGTACCGCGACGTGCTGATCGAGGTGCGCCCTGGCCTGATGGTTCGTGCATTTGTCGACCCAGCCGCAAACATCGAAATGGGCCAGCAGACCGAAGTGAGCCTGCCGATTTCGCACTGCCAGCTTTTGAGCTTTTCCGCGACCTAGGAGTCAATGTTGACTGTCCCGCATTCCCACATTCGCAGCGAGCTGAAGAACGGCGCGTTGTGGATCATGTTCGACCGCCCTTCGGCGCGCAATGCCATGACAACGGACATGGAACATCAGATCCTCTCTCTGTGCCAGCGCGCGGCCGATGATGAGGCCGTCAAGGCGGTGATTTTCGCCGGTGCGCCGGCGGAAAAACCTGCCTTCATGGCCGGCGCAGACTTCGGCGAGCTCGAATCCGCCACCACTTCTGCAGAGTTCGTGGCGCTGGAGCGCAGCAGCGAGACGCTGCTCGAGACCATCGAAGGCCTGCGCAAGCCCACCGTCGCTGCTATCGCAGGCGCCTGCGTGGGCCAAGGCGCCTTGCTTGCCATGAGCTGCGACATTCGGCTTGCTAGCCCTTCGTTGAAGTTCGGATTCCCGATCGCGCGCACCGTGGGCAATTGCCTGAGCGCGAAGAACTACGCTCGCCTAACGGTAAATCTTGGTGTGGCGCGTGTCCGCGACATGGTGTTTTCAGCGAGCCTGCTCAGTGCGAACGATCTGCGCGAAGCCGGCACGATCCGCGAAGTCGTCGAAGACGACCGACTGCATTCGCGAGCACAGGAGATTGCGGAGCACGTGCAGACCCTGGCGCCGCTGACGCTATGGGCCACCAAGACCTCCCTGCTTCGTTTGCGCGATGCCTCGCTGCTGGGTGTCCAGGACGACGACCTCTTGTCCGCCTGCTACATGTCGGCGGATTTCCAGGAGGGCGTTCGCGCGTTCATGGAGAAGCGGCGTCCCGTCTGGCAAGGCAGATAGCCCGGCAGCCCACGATGGGCTCGTCGCGCCCCGTCGGCTTCGGGCAATCACGCGGCTTTCGAATCCGTGCTTTTCATGCACGGTTCCTTGCAAACTAAGCGATTGTTGTCATCTGTGCATAGCCTCAACATGCCTGTATGTACACCTCACGGGGCATCGCGCTCCATACCGCAAAATGAATGCACAGATTGCACAAGACAAGCCGCTGCAAGGGCTGAAGGTCCTCGACATCACCCATATGTTGGCGGGCCCCTACTGCACATGGATGCTCGGCCTGATGGGGGCCGACGTCATCAAGGTCGAGCGGCCGGGCGAAGGGGATTTTGCCCGTGCCATTGCGCCGTTCCGGGATGACGAAAGCCTGTACTTCATGAGCGTGAACCGCAACAAGCGCAGTATCACGCTCAATCTCAAGACGGAAGAAGGCAAGCAGATCCTGCGCGACCTGATCGCGCAGAGCGACATTCTCGTGGAGAACAATCGCGCCGGCGTCATGGACCGACTAGGTCTGGGATACCAGGATGCCCGCGCGATCAATCCCCGACTGATCTACGCGTCTATCTCCGGCTATGGCCAGACCGGACCGTACCGGCACAAGCCGGCATTTGACGTGATCGCACAAGCGGTGTCCGGCATGATGAGCATCACGGGCCAGGAGGGCGGGCCTCCCGCTCGCGTCGGCGTGTCCATCGGCGACATCGCGTCCGGACTGTTCGCCGCCGTCGCGGTGCTTGCGGCCGTCGAGGGCCGCCATAAGAGCGGCGAAGGCGCGTTCGTCGACGTATCCATGATGGATTGCCAGCTGGCGCTGATGGAGAACGCGGTTTCGCGGTATCTGAATGCTGGCGAAGTCCCTGTCCGCCTGGGCAGCCGCCATCCGCTGATCGCGCCGTTCCAGTCCTTCAATACGGCCGATCAGCCCATTGCCATTTGCGTGGATACCGAACCTCAATGGCACCGCTTCTGTCACGCGTTGGGGGTGGAAGCGCTACTAGACGATCCGCGCTTTGCAGATGGTCCGATGCGCGCCGCGCGGCACGCGGAATTGGAGCCGCTGCTCAATGCCGTTTTCTCCCAAGGGCGGCGGGACGACTTTCTGGAACGTCTTGAAGCGGCCGATGTGCCGTGCAGTCCCATCAACAGCATTCCGGAGGTCACGCAAGATCCCCAGGTCGCTCATCGGCAGGTGCTGGTAGAGGTTCCGGAGGCGTCGGGCATCAAGTATGTGGGAGCGCCTTTTCATTACAACGGCGGGCCGGTGTCGGGAGAAACCGCCCCGCCCGCCCTCGGCGCGCATAATGAAGAGATTTTGGCTGAACTCGGCCTGGACAGTGTGCGGATAGCGGAGCTGCGTCGGATTGGTGTTTTGTAGCCTCTGATTTCCGCTCATCCCGTCAACTCTACGGTCGCAACAACGCACGCATGCGTCCCACTTGCGCGCCGTGGATTCGGATTGGAATCAGACCAAGAAGCACGACAGCCCTCTGTGCGACACCAGTGACCTATGGGATCGAGCCCAGTGGACAGGCGCTGCGTATGGAGTGGCGCATCCAGAGGCATTCGCAGCTAACTAAAGCTGTGGCGTCGCGCGGGTTGCCGCTGGGAGGGGACAGATTTCTGCGAATGAGCGTCAAAGTTGAATGAACTTTTTGGGGAGAACTTCAATTTGAGTGAACTTTTCTCGCCGAAAACCAACTTCAGTGAACCAAAAACCCGAGATCTCATAGGGTAGATCACGGCCCCCCTGCGGCGGCTTAGTGGGACCTCGACCGCAAAAAGTCGTGTGGGCCCGCATGGATAGGGCTCCCACCGCATTTTTGGAGCTCCAAGTTCTGTGAACCAAATCGCAAGTTCAATGAACTTCGACACCGACCCCAATTCCCCGCCCCACCAAAGATGTAACAGCACCGCCCCTCCCCCTTGAACCCTCAGAACTCATCCCTATAATTAGCACTCGTCGCCGGTGAGTGCTAACAGCGCTCCCGCGCTAAACCGATCATTTCTCTCTTCTTTAGAAACAGGAGTTCCTCATGGCCCTGCGTCCCCTGCACGATCGCGTGATCGTCAAACGCCTGGACAACGAGCGCAAAACCGCCTCGGGCATCGTCATTCCGGACAGCGCCGCTGAAAAGCCTGATCAAGGCGAAGTCGTGGCTGTCGGCCCCGGCAAGAAGACGGAAGACGGCAAGGTTCTGCCGGTCGACCTGAAGGTCGGCGACAAGGTCCTGTTCGGCAAGTACGCCGGTCAGAGCGTCAAGGTCGATGGCGAAGAGCTGCTCGTCATCCGCGAGGAAGAAATCCTCGCCGTGATCCAGTAACTGCGAAACCGATTTCAAGAAGGAAGCTGACAAAATGGCTGCCAAACAAGTTCTGTTTGCCGATGACGCCCGCGTGCGCATCGTGCGTGGCGTGAACGTTCTCGCCAACGCTGTTAAGACCACCCTGGGCCCCAAGGGTCGCAACGTCGTGCTGGAGCGCTCGTTCGGCGCCCCGACCGTGACCAAGGACGGCGTCTCCGTCGCCAAGGAAATCGAACTGAAGGACAAGTTCGAAAACATCGGCGCCCAGCTCGTCAAGGACGTGGCTTCGAAGACCTCGGACAACGCCGGTGACGGCACCACGACCGCCACCGTGCTGGCTCAAGCCATCGTTCAAGAAGGCCTGAAGTACGTTGCCGCTGGCTTCAACCCCATCGACCTGAAGCGCGGTATCGACAAGGCGGTTGCCGCCGCCGTCGGCGAACTGCAAAAGATCTCCAAGCCGGTCACCACCAGCAAGGAAATCGCTCAAGTTGGCTCGATCTCGGCCAACAGCGACAGCTCCATCGGCCAGATCATCGCTGACGCGATGGACAAGGTCGGCAAGGAAGGCGTCATCACCGTCGAAGACGGCAAGTCGCTGGAAAACGAGCTGGACGTCGTCGAAGGTATGCAATTCGACCGCGGCTACCTGTCGCCCTACTTCATCAACTCGCCCGAGAAGCAAGTTGCCGCTCTGGACGATCCGTTCGTTCTGATCTACGACAAGAAGATCAGCAACATCCGTGATCTGCTGCCGGTGCTGGAGCAAGTCGCCAAGTCGAGCCGTCCGCTGCTGATCATCGCCGAAGACGTCGAGGGCGAAGCCCTGGCGACCCTGGTGGTCAACAACATCCGTGGCATCCTGAAGACCACCGCCGTCAAGGCGCCTGGCTTCGGCGACCGCCGCAAGGCCATGCTCGAAGACATCGCCATCCTGACGGGCGGCACGGTGATCTCCGAAGAAACCGGCATGTCGCTTGAAAAGGCCACCCTGCAAGAACTGGGTCAAGCCAAGCGCATCGAAGTGGCCAAGGAAAACACCACGATCATCGACGGCGCCGGCGACGGCCGCTCGATCGAAGCACGCGTGAAGCAAATCCGTGCCCAGATCGAAGAAGCCACCTCCGACTACGACCGTGAAAAGCTGCAAGAGCGCGTGGCCAAGCTGGCTGGCGGTGTTGCCGTGATTCGCGTCGGTGCTGCCACCGAAGTCGAAATGAAGGAAAAGAAGGCTCGCGTCGAAGACGCCCTGCACGCTACCCGCGCCGCAGTGGAAGAAGGCGTTGTGGCTGGCGGCGGCGTGGCTCTGCTGCGTGCCAAGCAAGCCATCACCGACCTGAAGGGTGACACCCCCGACCAGAACGCCGGCATCAAGCTGATCCTGCGCGCTGTCGAAGAGCCCCTGCGCACCATCGTCGCCAACGCCGGCGAAGAGTCCAGCGTCGTTGTCAACAACGTGCTGAACGGCAAGGGCAACTACGGCTACAACGCCGCGACCGGCGAGTACGTCGACATGGTCGAGCAAGGCGTGCTGGATCCCACCAAGGTGACCCGCACCGCTCTGCAAAACGCCGCGTCGGTGGCCAGCCTGCTGCTGACGGCTGAAGCCGCTGTGGTCGAGCTGGTGGAAGACAAGCCCGCTGCTCCGGCCATGCCCGGCGGCATGGGTGGCATGGGCGGCATGGGCGGCATGGACTTCTAAGTCCCGCTGCACTGCCGGCGCCCCCGCCTCACCGGGGGCAGCCCAAGCACCAAAAAGCCTCGCAAGGTTCGCCTTGCGAGGCTTTTTTCATTGCGCGAAGCGCGGGCCGAGGCGGTGATCCGACGATCCCGCTCAGAACACCTTGATGTCGCCCTCTTTCACGACACGCGCCCAGTGATCGGTTTCTTTGCGCAGCCACTGGCCCATCTCGGCCGGCGTCATCTTCACCGGCTCGGAACCCAGCTCCGCGAAGCGCTGCTTCGTGTCGGCCTCGTTGACGATCTCGGCGATCGTCGCGTGCAGCTTCTCGACGATGGCGGGCGGCGTGCCGGCGGGTGCCATCAGCGTCTGCCAGGAGCCGGTGACAAAGCCCGGCAGGCGCTCGGACAAAGCCGGTGTGTCGGGAATCGGCGCGAAGCGTTCCGGACTCGCCACCGCCAGCATGCGGATCGTGCCGCCCTTGACCAGCGGATAGGTGGCCAGGAAGCTGTTCATCGCCACGTCGATCTGTCCGCCTGCCAGGTCCGACAGGACCTGCGAGCCACCCTTGTAGCCGATGTAGTTCCAGTCGATGCCGGTCTGGCTGGCGAACAACACGCCGGCCAGGTGCGTGATCGACCCCGGCGTTTCACCGAAATTGAGACGGCCCTTGTTGGCCTTTGCGTAATCGATCAGCTCCTGCACGTTGTGCACGGGCAGCTTGTTGCTCACCACCAGGATGTGCGGCGAGTACGCCACCACCGAGACCGGCGCGAGGTCTTCGGTCGGGCTGTAGTTCAGCTTCATGATGCTCGGCGAGATCGTGAGACTGCCCGAGTCCATCAACAGCAGCGTGTAGCCGTCGGCATCCGACTTGGCCACGTAACTGGCGCCGATGCTGCCATTGGCGCCCGCCTTGTTCTCGACCACCACGGCCTGCCCCCACCGTTCGGTGAGCTTCTTGCCGATCAGGCGTGCCATTACGTCGGACGCGCCGCCCGCGGGGTTGGGCACGACGATACGAATGACTTTCTGGGGATAGGCCGCGGCAGGATCCGCGGCGAAGGCGGTGCTGCCGGCGCTGGCGCCGAGGGCCGCACAAAGGCCGGCGACCAGGCGCGCCAGCGTGCGCCGCTTGGCGGGCACGACGGCCGGCCGGGAAGGCAAGAACATGATGTCTCCTTGTCGTTATGCGGGCGCGGCCGACTGGAGACGGCGTGTGCCCGTGCCGGCCCTGGAGGACACGGCGGAGACATCTTCCGCTTAAGCTGTAAAATCTGTCAATAGCTGATTGCGCGAATGCGGGTTATCCAGCAGCGCCACGGCCGCCGAACAGCCGCGCGATCCCGCCTTGCAGATGCGCCACCATGGCCGCCCGCGCGCGCTCGGCGTCGCCCGCCTCGATGGCCTGCACGATGGCGCCGTGCTCGGCAACGACGCGCTGGCGCCGCTCGGCCGAGAAGGGGCCCGACAGCTGGCGCACGAGATCGATGCTGAAGCGCGTCTGCGCCACCAAGGCCGTCATCGTCATCTCGAAGAAGCGATTGCCACAGGCGGCCGCCACGGCGGCATGAAACGCGATGTCCTCGTCGATGCCGGGGTTGCCCGCCTGGAGCGCGCGCTCGAACCCCGCATGCCTGCGCACGATCTCGGCCACCGCCTCCGGATCGCGGCGGGCCGCCGCGCGCGCGGCGATTTCGCCTTCGAGGGCGCAGCGGAAATCCAGGAACGACTGGATGTCCGGAATGCTCGACAGCGAGCCGAACTCCACGATCTCGGCCTGCGGCTTGAGCGCCTCGACATAGTTGCCGGAGCCCTTGCGCGCGGAGATGCGCCCCTCGGCCCGCAGGCGCGCCAAGGCTTGGCGCAGCACCGGCCGCGACACCGACAGGCGGCGCGCCAGCTCGATCTCGCCGGGCAGGCGGGCGTGGATCTCGAAGCCCTCGCTGCCCAGCAGCGCCAGCAGTTGTTCGTAGACCTTGTCGCTGAGAAGCCGGTCGGTGGATGCGTGATTCATGGGGCGGGAGTTTGAAGCAAGCCACTGCCGCGAGCAAGGCGCCGCGCCAAAAGCTGTAAAGCAAAACGAACTTCTATTGACAGATTTTACAGCATTGCCGACACTACAAGCCCGCTTCCCCGATCAGGCCGTCTCGCCATGTCACGCATCACCCAACTGCGCACGTATCGCCACCCCGACCGGCCCAGCCTGCTCTGGCTCGAGATCGACACCGACGACGGCCTCACCGGCTTGGGCGAGACCTTCCGCGGCGCGGCCACGGTCGAGACCATGATCCACGCAGAAATCGCGCCGCAACTGCTCGGGCGCGACGCCAGCGCCATCGAAAGCATCAACGCGCTGCTGACCCAACCCTATGTGGGCTACAACGCCTCCGGCGCCGAGATCCGCGCCGCCAGCGCCGTCGATATCGCGCTCTGGGACCTGGCCGGCCAGCGCCAGCAGGTGCCGCTGTATCAGGCGTTGGGCGGTGCCGCCCGCACCGGCATCCCCGTGTACAACACCTGCGCGGGCTACGCCTTCAACACGAGCGGCAAGCGCCGCGACATCGGCGCGGCCGATGTGTCGACCGGCCCTTACGACGATCAGGTCGCCTTCATGCGCGACGCGGGCGCCCTGGCAACCAGCCTGCGCGACGAAGGGTACGCGGCGATGAAGATCTGGCCGTTCGACATCTATGCGCCCAAGACGCAGGGCCAGACCATCAGCCTCAAAGACCTGAAAACCGGGCTCGAGCCCTTCAAGCGCATCCGCGACGCGGTGGGCGACGACATCGAGGTGATGTGCGAGCTGCATGGCTTGTGGGGCAACCACGCCGCGCTGCGCATCTGCCAGGCCCTCGAAGACTACGGCGTATTCTGGGCCGAGGATCCGATCTCCAAGATGGACGACGTCCATACGCTTGCCGACCTGCGCAGCCGCACCCGCACGCCGATCTGCGGCAGCGAATCGCTCGCCGGCCTGCCGGTGTTCCGCGACCTGCTCGCCGCCAATGCGCTCGACGTGGTGATGCTCGATCTGTGCTGGTGCGGCGGCATCACCACCGCGCGCAAGATTGCCGCGTTGGCCCAGGCCTACGCCAAGCCGCTCGCGCCGCACGACTGCACCGGTCCGGTCGCGCTGATGGCCGGCCTGCATCTGGCGCTGCATGCGCCCACGGCGATCTACCAGGAGGTCGTGCGCGCCACGCTGGCCACCTGGTACCGTGACCTCGTCACCGACCTGCCGCATATCGACGCAGGCGTGGCCCTGCCGCCCACGGGCCATGGCCTGGGCACGCGCCTGTCTCCTGCTTTCAAGGCACGCACCGATCTCCTGGTGCGCGCCAGCCACGTTTCCTGAGGACGTCCGACATGAAGATTCTGGTTGCGGGGCTGCATGCCCCCAACGCACCGCGCCTGGCCGCCCTGCTGGGCGCCGACCACGACGTGCAGGCCGCCAGCGCCCTGCCCGCGCAAGGGCCCATCGAAGCCGATGTGCTGGTCACCAACCGCCTCGGCGCCGACGAAGCCGCGCGGTTCCAGGGCCGTCTGGTGCATGTGCCCGGCGCGGGCGTCGACGCGATCTCGCAGGATGCCCTGCCCGCGGCCTGCCCGGTCTGCAACGTGCACGGACACGAAATCCCCATCGCCGAGTATGTGACGCACGCGCTGCTCGATCATTTCCTGCAGCCCTGGCGCCTGCCGACCGAACTCGACGCGCGCGCATGGCCGGCGGTGTATGCCGCTCGGCCCTATCACCGCGAGGCCGCCGGCAGCACCGTCGCCATCCTGGGCTACGGCCACATCGGCGAAGAGATCGGGCGGCGCGTGCGCGCGCTGGGCATGCGCGTGATCGCCGTCACGCGCAGCGGCAAGGTCGATGCCGACATCGTGCCAGATGAGATCGTCACGACCGCCCAACTCGAAGACGTGCTGCCACGTTGCGCGGCGCTGGTGCTCTGCTGCCCGCTCACGCCCGAAACACGCGGACGCGTGGGCGCGGCCGCGCTCGAGGCCCTGGGTCCGGACGGGCTGCTCATCAACGTGGCACGCGCGGAGGTCGCGGACGAACAGGCGCTCTACGCGTGCCTCGCCGACGGCCGGCTCGGCCGGGCGGTGCTCGATGTCTGGTATCGCTATCCCGCGGAAGGCGAGGTCGATGTGGCGCCCTCGGCGTTTCCCATTCATGCCTTGCCCAATGTGCGCTGCACGCCCCATGTGTCCGCGCTCACGCCCGGCCTGCTCGAACGCCGCTACGCCTTCATCGCCGACAACATCCGCGCGCTCGCCGCGGGCACGCCGCTACGGGGCGTGGTGCGCGCCGCTCGCTGAGATCGGCTCAGCCGCAAAGTCCGGCCAGTTGTGCGCGCAACCAACCCAGCGCCGCATCGCCATCGCGGCGCGGGTGCCACACCTGCTCGAACGCAAAGGCCGGCAGCGCCAGAGGCGGCGCGAAGCGGCGTAAACCTTGGGGCAAGCGGCCGGCCGCCACGGTGCGCGCGGCCACGGTCAGCACCAGATCCGTTCCCGGCACGACATCCAGCGCGGCGCTCCAGTGGGGCAAGACCAGCGCGACATGGCGGCGCCCGCCGCGCGCGGCCACCGCGGCGTCGATGTCGTTGTCGCCATCCGGCCGCATCGCCACCAGCACATGCGGCCGCGCCAGCCACGGCCCCCACGACAGCCCCCCACGCGCGGGCAGGGTCGCGGCGTCGGCCACGCTCGTGAAATGCTCCTCGAACAGCACCTGGCGGCGCAGGTGATCCGGCATCGCCGGAAACACGCCGAGCGCCAGATCCAGCTCGCCATCGTCCAACTGGCCCAGCATGGTGGCGCGCCCGGCCTGGCTCACGGCCAGATCGATGCCCGGTGCCTGCGCGCGCAACTGACGCATCAGCGGCGGCAGTACCAGCCGGGCCGCGTAATCCGACATGCCGAGCCGCAGGCGCCGCCGCGCGGCACCGGGCTCGAAGGCGGGCGTGCGCAGCACATCGTCGAGTCCCGACAAGGCCTGACTCAACGGCGGCAACAGCTCCTGAGCCCGCGCGCTGAGCTGCAGGCCGCCCTCGCGCCTGACCAGCAACGGATCGCCGAAATGGGCGCGCAGCTGCGCCAGCGCGTGGCTCACGGCCGGCTGGCTCTTGTGCAGCCGCAAGGCGGCACGCGTGACGTGGCGCTCGGTCAGCAGGGCATGCAGCGTGAGCAGCAGATTCAGGTCGATGCGTCGCAATTCATCCATGCGACGAATAATGCACGTTAGAAATAAGAATTTCCATTCATGTGGAGCATCGTTCACGCTGTCTGGGTCGAAACCGAACCAGGAAATCCCTCATGCCCGCGCTCGTGCCTCTGTTCATCGCCGTGCTTGCCGGCGCCGCCGTCCCGCTTCAGGCGGCCAGCAACGCCGCCCTCGGCCGCGCGCTGGGCCATCCGCTGTGGGCCACGCTGTGCTCGCTGCTGGTGAGCGTGGCGGTACTGGCGCCCGTGCTGCTCGCCGCCCGCGTGTCGGCCCCCACCCTCGCCCAGGCCACCGGCGGGCCGACCTGGCTGTGGCTGGGCGGTGTCGCCGGGGTGGTCTACGTAACGGCGGCGCTCGTCCTCGCGCCGCGCCTGGGCGTGGCCAATTTCATCGTCTGCGTGATCGCGGGCCAGATGCTGGCATCGCTGGTGCTGGACCATTTCGGTCTGATGGGGCTGCCGGTGCGGCCGACGAGCGGGGCGCGCCTCGCGGGCGTGACGCTCATTCTGCTGGGCATGGCGGTGGTGCAGTGGGACAACCGCTCGCCGCCCGCCGACACCGCTGCCACCCCGGCGTCATCGCAGCGTTGAGGGGCCGGGCACGCATCGTGCTGGGCAGGCTGACACGAAGCCGGATCGGCTTCCCTAAAATGGGGCTTGGACTCAGATCGGCTTGATTCAAGCCTGCCCCTGCAGCATTGCAGCAAACACGGACTGTACCCATGCGACTGCGCGCGCCCACCCTGCTCCGCTTCCTCCGCCCCAGAGAGCTCTTCGGCTTGCTGAAAGACTCGGCGAATCAGTGGTCCCGTCATCGGGCCTCGAGCAAAGGTGCCGCGCTATCGCTCTATATGGTGTTCTCGCTCGCGCCCATGCTGATCCTCGTGATCGCGGTGGCGGGCGCGTTCTTCGGCGAAGAGGCGGTGCGCTCGGAGCTGTTCGGCCAGGTGCGCGATCTGACCGGCGAGCGTGGCGCTGAGGTGATTCAGACCGTGCTGGCGAGCGCCCACGAGTCGGGGAAGGGCTGGCTTGCCGCCCTGTTCTCGATCTCGGTGCTGGTGTTCTCCGCCACCACGGCGTTCGCCGAACTCAAGGCCAGTCTGGACGAACTCTGGGAGGCCGACCCCGACCAGAGCAGCGGCATCCAGGGCCTGGTGCGCAGCCGCATGCTGTCCTTCGGGCTGGTGCTGGTGCTGGGCCTCTTCCTCCTGCTGTCGCTGATGGTCAACGCCGCGATGGGCGTGGCGCGCGGCTATTACGGCGACCTCTGGACCAACTCTTACGTCGCCATCATCGGCGAATGGATCTCCAGCCTGTTTTCCTTCGCGGTGGTCACGGCGCTGTTCGCGGTGGTCTTCAAGCTGCTGCCCAGCGCCAATGTGCTGTGGCGCCATGTCATTCCCGGCGCCGTCGTGACGGCCGCGCTGTTCCTGATCGGCAAATGGGGCATCGGGCTCTACCTGGGCAACGGCGCCGCCACCTCGGCCTATGGTGCCGCCGGCTCCCTGATCGCCCTGCTGCTGTGGATTTATTACTCCGCGCAGATCTTCTTCTTCGGTGCGGTATTCACGCGGCAGTACTCGCTGCGGGCCGAGCGCCTCGAACAAGGCGCGGCCACCGGAGACGCGCCCACAGGGGCGACCCCGGTGCCGCCAGCAGGATCGCCCGCCGCGGATCCCGCAACCGCCCGCCCCATGACGCCGGAGACCGCACCGGGCACCGCCCACCCGCAGACGAACACGGTGCCCCAGACGCCGTCCGCGCCGCCACGCCAAGACCTGCCCTGATTCAGGCGGGCGGCGACACGCGCAATCGCGCGCTCCACGCCTGGATCTCGCGCCAGAGCCCGGCCTCCACCGGAATGCCGCCCGTTTCGCGCTCGCGCTGCGTATGCGCCTCGGGTTGGCCCGGCACCTGCGGGGCGCCGGGCTGTTGCGCCAGCTCGCTCGCCATCAGCGCCACGACACCGGCCAGCACGGCGCCGCCCGCGAAACGCCGCGGGTCGATCACGATGAAAAAGGCGCCGAGCCGACGCGGCTCATCCAGCCGCTCGTACATCGGCGATATATGCGGCCCGAAGGGATTGCCGTTCAAGGGCCCGCAGAGCACCTCGATCATCATGGCGAGCCCGTAGCCCTTGTAGCCGTACTCGGTCCCGCCGAGCGGACGCAATGCCCGCACGGACTGCGCGTCGGTCGCGTCCTCGCCCGCCTCGTCCAGCGCCACACCCGGCGGCAGGCTCCGCTGCTCGCGCCGCGCGTTCATCACGCGGTTCCAGGGAATCGCCGTAGTGGCCATATCGAGGCACAGCGGCTCGCCGCCCTCGCGCGGCACCGCGATCGAGATCGGGTTGGTGCCGAAGAACGGCACATGGCCGCCAAAGGGCGCGGCGATCGCGTCGGAATGCGTGAAGGCCAGCCCGATCAGGCCGGCCTGCGCGGCGCGGCGGCTGTACAGCCCGACGGCTCCGCAGTGCGAGCTGTCGCTCACGCCGACGGCGGCCACACCCGCTTCCCGCGCGAGCTCGATGGCCAGCGCGTTGGCACGGTGCCCCACGATGATGCCCAGCCCTTGCCCGCCGTCGACCTGCGCCGTGGCGGGCCCGCTGCGGGTCACGCGGATACGGGGCCGCGCCAGGATGGAGCCATGCGAAAGACGATTGAGATAGTGCGGCAGCCGTGCGATGCCATGGGAGTCGATCCCCCACAGACTGGTCTGCACCAGGCTATCGGCGAGGCACACGGCATCGTCCTGATCCAGGTCGTGCGCGCGCAGGCAGCCCACGGCCCAGTCCCGCAGCGCCGCGGCCGGCACCCGGCGTATCAACGCCTCGTTCATGGCAGCACCTCCCTGACCGTCGCGGCCACGCCGCGCACGCGCAGCGCGCCGAGATGGCGCGCCAGCAGATTCGCGAGCGCCTCGTTACCTTCCAGATCACCGAACACCGGACGGAATGTCAGCAGACAGGCGGCCTCGGCCAGCGGCCCCGCCTGGGCCTGCGCTGCGGCCAGGGCCAGGTGCTCGGCCAGCTCGCCGGCCAGGGGATCGTCGATCTCATAGCGCGCACCGGTTTCGTCGTAGCCCCGCAGATAATGCAGCCAGCCCGCCACGCCCAGCGCCAGCAGCGTGGCCGGCTGACCGGCGCGCAGGCGGTCGCGCAAGGTATTCAGCAGCCGCTGCGGCACCTTCTGCGATCCATCCATGGCGATCTGCCGCGTGCGATGCGGCAGTGCCGGATTCGCGAATCGCGCCATCAGCTCGGCGGCATAGGCACGCGAGTCCAGGCCGTCGACGACGCCGAGCGTGGGCGCGACCTCGTCATTCAGCATGCGGTCGATCAACGCGTGCAGATGCGGATCGCCCACGGCCTGCGGCACCGTCTGGTGTCCGGCCATCGCGCCCAGATAGGCCAGCGTGGAATGCGCGCCGTTCACCATGCGCAGCTTCACGCGTTCGTAGGGTTCGGCATGCGGCACGAAGCGTACGCCGGGCACGCGGTCCCAGGCCGGCCGCCCCTGCGCAAAGCGATCTTCGATCACCCATGCAAGATAGGGCTCTCCGACCACGGGCCAGGCATCGTCGGCGCCCAGACTCGCCGAGATGCGCGCGCGGTCGGCCTCGGTCGTACGCGGCACGATGCGATCCACCATGCTGCACGGAAACGTGCAATGCAATCCGATCCACCGCGCCAGATCCGGGTCGTACTCCTGCGCAAAGGCGAGCACCAGGCCGCGCAGCGTCGCGCCGTTGGCCGGCAGGTTGTCGCACGAGAGCAGCGTGACGGGCGGCAGGCCGCGCGCCTCGCGCAACGCGAGGCCATGCACGATCATGCCGATCGCGCTGCGTGGCGCGTCGGGCGCGTCGAGATCGTGCTGGATGTCCGGGTCTTCCCAACGCAGCTGGCCCGTGGCGGGATCGTGCGCGTAGCCTTTCTCGGTGACCGTGAGGCTCACGATGCGGGTATCCGGATGCGCGATGCGCTCCAGCACGGCCCGCGGATCCTCGGGCGCCACGAGCACCTGCAGCACCGAGCCCACCACCCGCAATCGCTCGCGGATCGCGCCACCCGCCGCGCCTTCGCGCAACGCCAGCGTGTAGAGCCCGCCTTGAGGCGCGAGGGCATCGCGCGTGTCGGCATGACGCAGCGACACCCCGATGATGCCCCAGTCGCCCTGCGCCGGATCGGCGAGAACGCGGTCGGTCACGTCCGCGAGGTGGGCGCGATGAAAGGCCCCGATCCCCAGGTGCACGATACCGGGGCGCAGGCGTTCGCGCGCATGCGCGGGCCGTTCGACCCCGGCGGCCAGGAGCGCGAGTGAGGTGGGCGAGAGACGGACGGCCATCGCGCTCACCAGTGCCAGAGCGTGCCGTCGTGCGCCTGCCGGTTCACCGGCAGGTAGGCACGCTGATACGGATACTTCGCGGCCAGGGCCTCGTCGATCTCCACGCCATGGCCGGGCACGTCGCCCGGAAACATCATGCCGTCGTCGAAGGTGTAGGCGTGCGGAAACACGGCATCGGTCTCTTCGGTATGGCGCATGTATTCCTGCACACCGAAGTTCGGCACCCACAGGTCGAAGTGCAGCGCGGCGCCCATGCAGACCGGTGAGAGATCGGTGGCGCCATGGCAGCCGGTGCGCACCTGATACACCGCGGCAAGATCGGCGATGCGGCGCAGATGCGTGATCCCGCCCGCATGCACGACCGTGGCCCGGATGTAATCGATCAGCTGATTCTGGATCAGGTCCTTGCAGTCCCACAGCGTGTTGAAAATTTCGCCCACCGCCAGCGGCGTGACGGTGTGCTGACGAATGAGGCGAAAGGCGTCCTGATTCTCGGCCGGCGTCGCGTCTTCCATCCAGAACAGCCGGTAGGGCTCGAGCGACTTGCCCAGCCGCGCCGCTTCGATGGGGGTGAGCCGATGATGCACGTCGTGCAGCAGATGCGTGTCCCACCCGACCGCGTCGCGCACGGCCTCGAACAGCCGCGGCGTATGGTCCAGATATTTTTCGGTGGACCAGTCGTGCTCGGAGGGCAGATCCGCGTCGGCGGGCTCGTAGAACATCCGCCCGCGCCCGACGCCGTACACGGCGTTCAGGCCCGGCACACCGCTCTGCGCCCGGATCGCGCGGTAGCCCATCTCGCGGTAGCGCAACACCGCTTCGACGGTCTCGGGGATGTCGCGCCCGTTGGCATGGCCGTACACCATCACCCCCGTGCGGCTCTTGCCGCCCAGCAATTGATACAGCGGCATGCCAGCCGCCTTGGCCTTGATGTCCCACAGCGCGGTATCGACGGCGGCGATGGCCGACATGGTCACCGGCCCGCGCCGCCAATAGGCGCCGCGATAGAGGTATTGCCAGATGTCCTCGATCTGGTGCGCGTCGCGTCCGATCAGGCAGGGAATCACGTGCTCGGTGAGGTAGGCTGCGACCGCGAGCTCACGGCCGTTGAGGGTGGCGTCGCCGATGCCCGACAGCCCCTCGTCGGTGTCGATCTTCAGGGTCACGAAGTTTCGTCCCGGGCTGCAGACGATGACGCGGGCTTGAGTGATCTTCATGAATAGACGTGCCTTCGATGAATGAGGGTTGCTACATCACCGCGCCCAACTGCCAGGGCACGAACTCGTTCTGGCCATAACCATGTTCTTCGCTCTTGCTGCGGCGCCCCGACGCGGTCTGCAGCATCAACCGGAAAATGCGCTCGCCCATCTCCGCCACGCTCTGCGCGCCGTCGACCACCTCACCGCAATTGATGTCGATGTCGTCGGCCTGCCGCTCCCACAGCGCGGTATTGGTCGACAGCTTGAGCGAAGGCGCGGGCGCACAGCCGTACGCCGAGCCGCGCCCCGTGGTGAAGCAGATCAGGTTGGCGCCACCCGCCACCTGTCCGGTGGCCGACACCGGGTCGTAGCCCGGCGTGTCCATGAACACCAGCCCCGGCGTGCCGACGGCCTCGGCGTACTCGTAGACGTCGGTCAGATTGGTGGTGCCGCTCTTGGCGATCGCGCCCAAGGACTTTTCCAGGATGGTGGTGAGGCCACCCGCCTTGTTGCCGGCGGACGGGTTGTTGTCCATCTGGGCATCGTTGCGCGCGCAATAGCCTTCCCACCAGCGCACCCGCGCCAGCAGCTTGTCGGCGACGGCCTGGCTCTGCGCCCGCCGTGTGAGGAGGTGCTCCCCGCCATAGATCTCGGGCGTCTCCGACAGGATGGCGGTTCCGCCGTTCTTCACGAGGATGTCGACCGCGGCGCCCAGCGCGGGATTCGCGCTGATGCCCGAGTACCCATCCGAGCCGCCGCATTGCAGGCCCACCACCAGATGGCGCGCGGGCACCGGCTCGCGGCGCACGCGGTTGGCCGCTTCCAGCATGGACTCCACCAGTTCGATGCCGCGCGCCACGGTCTTGCGGGTGCCGCCGGTGTCCTGGATGTTGAACGTATGCAGCAGCCCGCTTTCGTGCAGGCCCTCTTGCGCCATCAGCCCGCCGATCTGGTTGGTCTCGCAGCCCAGCCCCACCACCATCAGCCCGCCGAAATTGGGATGCCGCGCGTAGCCACCCAGCGTGCGGCGCAGCACGCGCAGCGGCTCGCCCTCGCTGCCGGTCGCACAGCCCGCGCCGTGGGTCAGCGCCACCACGCCGTCCACCTCGGGATAGGCCGCGAGCGCGCCGGGATGCACGTCGCGCCGGAAATGGTCGGCAATCGCGCGCGCCACGGTCGCGGAGCAGTTCACGCTGGTGAGGATGCCGATGTAGTTGCGCGTGGCGACACGGCCGTCGGCCCGCACGATACCGTCGAACGTGGCCGGCACCGGCGCGAAATCCGTCGGATGCGCGTCGGCGCCCACGGCGTAGTCGCGTTCGAAATCCGAGAACGCCAGATTGTGGCTGTGCACATGCTGGCCCGCCGCGATGTCCTGGCGCGCTACGCCGATCACCTGGTTGTAGCGCCGCACCGGCGTACCGGCCGCGATGGGGCGCACGGCCACCTTATGGCCGGGCGGCACCAGGCCGGACACCGTCACGCCTTCTGCCTCGATCCGGGTGCCCGACACCAGCTGACGCCGGGCGATCACCACGTTGTCCGCCGGATGGATCCGGATCACCGCCGCCTGCTGTGTCTGTGTCGTCATGGCGCCCCCTCAGGGCCAGCTAATCGTCGATGCGCGCCGGATCCCAGGCATGCACGCGCTGATGCTGCTCGCCCAAGCCCGCGATGCCCAGTTTCATCTCGTCGCCCGCCTTGAGATACACGGGCGCCGGCTTCTGGCCCATGCCCACGCCGGGCGGGGTGCCGGTGCTGATCAGGTCGCCCGGATAGAGCGTCATGAAGCGGCTGACGTAGCTCACCAGCTGCGCCACGCCGAACACCATCGTGCGCGTGCTGCCGTTCTGGTAGCGCTTGCCGTTGACCTCCAGCCACATGTCGAGCGCCTGCGGATCGGCCACCTCGTCGGCCGTCACGAGCCAGGGGCCGACGGGGCCGAAGGTGTCGCAGCCTTTGCCCTTGTCCCAGGTGCCGCCCCGCTCGATCTGGAACTCGCGCTCGGAGACGTCGTTGACCACGCAATAGCCCGCCACGTGCGCCAGCGCATCGGCCTCCGACACATAACGCGCGCGCTCGCCGATGACCACGCCGAGCTCGACTTCCCAATCGGTCTTGACCGAGTCCTGCGGCAGCACGACCGCATCGTTCGCGCCGACCAGCGCCGACGTGGCCTTCATGAACACGACCGGCTCGGCCGGCACCTGCAGGCCGGCCTCGGCCGCGTGGTCGGCGTAGTTCAGGCCGATGCAGATGAACTTGCCCATGCCCGACCAGGGCGGTGCGATGCGGCCGGGCCGCTCCACCAGCGGCAGGCTGGCCGGGTCGAGCGCGCGCAGGCGTTCGAGCGCAGCGCGGCCCAGGCCCGCGGCCGTCAGGTCCGGGATCACGCCGGACAAGTCGCGCACACGACCCTCGGCGTCGAGCAATGCCGGCTTTTCCTGGCCTTTGGCGCCATGGCGCAGCAATTTCATGGTGAGCTCCTTCTCGTGAGTCAGTTGGACCAGCCACCGTCGATCAGTTGCACGGTGCCGGTAGTGAACGCGGATTCGTCACTCGCAAGATACACGGCCAGCGCGGCGATTTCTTCGGTACGGCCGATGCGGCCCATGGGCTGGCGGGCGACGAACGCCGCCTCCACGGCCTCGATCGGCACCCCGCTCGCGGCCGACTGCTGAGCCATCCGCAACCGCAGCGACGGCGACTCGACCGTGCCGGGGCAGATCGCGTTGGCCCGGATCCCGCGCGCGACGAAGTCGGCCGCAACCGACTTGGTCAGCCCGATCACCGCGGCTTTGGTGGTGCCATACACGAAGCGGTTCGGCACACCCTTCACGCTCGATGCCGCCGAGGCCATATTGATGATCGAACCGCCGCCGCGCTCGAGCATGCCCGGCAGGCAGGCGCGGATGAGCCGATACATGGCACGCACATTCAGCTCGAACGAGAAATCCCAGGCGGCGTCGTCGCATTCGAGGATGGTGCCCGCGTGCACGTACCCCGCGCCGTTGAACAGAATGTCGAGCGGGCCCGCGGCGCGCGCCAGCGCTTCGACCGCGCCCGGATCGGTCACGTCGGCCACGCGCGTGTCGCACTCGCGCAGCCCGGCGAGCAGGTCGGGGTTGATATCGGCCGCCAGCACGCGCGCGCCCTCCCGCACAAAGGCCTCGGCGGTCGCGCGGCCGATCCCCTGGCCGGCCGCGGTCACGAGCGCCGTCTTTCCTTGCAGGCGTCCGGGCATCATTTCGCTCCCATACCCATGGTGGTGGGCAGCCACAGCGTGATCTGCGGGATGTAGGTGATGGCGATCAGCGCGATGAAGAGCGGCACCAGCCACGGCAGAATGGCCATCGTGGTGCGCTCCACCGACAGCCGCGCCACTCTCGCGAGCACGAACAGCACCATGCCCAATGGCGGGTGCAGCAGGCCGATCATCAGGTTGAGCGTCATGATGAGGCCGAAGTGAATCGGATCGATGCCGAGCTTCAGCACGATGGGCAGCAGGATCGGCACGAGAATCGTGATCGCGGCGATCGTGTCGATGAAGCAGCCCACGATCAGAATCAGCAGGTTCGCCATCAGCAGGAACACCCACTTGTTCTGCGTCACGCTCAGGATGGCGTCGGTGAGCGTCTGTGCCGCCTGCGTGGTGGTCAGCAGCCAGGCGAACACCGAGGCCGCCGTCACGATGAACAGCACCGATGCCGTGGTCTCGATGGTGTCGAACGATGCCTTGGCCAAGGTGCGCAGCGTCATGGAGCGATAGCGCACCAGACCGAGGAACAGCGCCCAGATCACGGCGGCCACGGCGGCCTCGGTGGGCGTGAACCAGCCCAGCGTCATCCCGCCGATCAGAATCACCGGCGCCATCAGAGCCATCACGGCCGAGAAGTTGAACGTCCAGTCGAGGATGAGCAGCGCCGCGAACGCGATGCCGGTGGCGATGTTGGGCGTCACGCCCATCTCCACCATCACCCAGATCGAGAACGGAAACGCCAGCACGATCAGCACTTCGAGCGCCGCGCCGCCCAGCCGCTTCCAGCTGAAGGCAACGTCGCCGCCCCAGTTGTTGCGCCGTGCGTAGTAGGCAACGGTGAACATCATCAGCACCGTGAGCACGGCGCCTGGAATCAAGCCGGCCAGAAACAGCGAGCCGATCGAGACGTTGGCCATCATGCCGTAGATCACGAACGGCAGCGACGGCGGGATGATGGGGCCCAGCGTGGCCGATGCGGCCGTCACGCCCACGGCGAATTCGGTTTCGTAGCCATGGTCTTTCATGGCCTTGATCTCGATGGTGCCCAGGCCCGCCGCATCCGCGATGGCAGTGCCCGACATCCCGGCAAACACCACCGAGCCGATGATGTTGACCTGACCCAGGCCGCCACGCATCCAGCCCACCAGCGCGACCGCGAAGTTGTAGATGCGGCCGGTGATGCCGGCGATGTTCATCAGATTGCCGGCCAGGATGAAGAACGGCACGGCGAGCAGCGGAAACGACTCGACGCCCGCGATCATGCGCTGCGCCACCACCACGTCGGGCACGCTGCCCGACACCAGCACGAACAGCAGGGCCGCGCCCGCCATCGAGACCGCCACGGGCAGCCCGAAGATCATCAACAGCAGAAAGGTACCGATCAGTATTGCCATGGTTCGCTCCGCAATGGCACCGAATGGGTGGGTGGCGTCGCGGCCGGGCTCAGTCGACCGCGTCGTAGGCCGAGGGGTTTTCGAGAATGGAATAGCCCTGACGCCAGTTCTGCACCGATACCTGCACCGAGCGCACGAACATCATCACGAAGCCGGCGAATGCCAGCCAGTACACATAGGCCTTGTTCCAGAACAGCGTGGTCATGGGCTCGTCGCCCACCAGCGAGATGTAGCGGTACACGAGCCAGATGGCATAGGCGAAGAACGCCGTGCGGATCACGTCGATCAGCGTGGACAACACGCGCCCGACCGGCTTGGGCAGGTAGCGATAGAGAAAGTCGACCTGGATGTGGCGGCAGGCCCGCACGCACATCGAGGCGCCGAGAAAGACCACGCCGATCAGGCAGTACACCGCCAGCTCTTCCGTCCATGCGTACGAGTCGTTCATCACGTAGCGCGAGAAGAACTGCAGGAAAACCAATCCGGCCATGGACCAGAACAGCGCGAGGCAGACCCAGTCTTCGAAGCGATAGCCGGACAGGTCGACGTGCTGCACGACCTCGTCGGCCTCTTCGAAACTCTGCACGATGTCCTGCACCGACGCGGTCGGGTGCGCCGCGCCCTGTGGCGTGGCGGTGGTGTCGGCCGCGGCCAGGCGCGCCGGCTCATGACCGGGCAGACCGGCCGTCTTGGCATTGGAGTACATGGGCTCCCCCTCGGGTGGCATGACGGCACGGCGCGGGGCGGACCCGCGCCGCCCCCCTTACTTGATGGCCTGGATGCGATCCCAGTCGGCTTTTTCGTAGCCGTACTGTTTGAACGGCACCTTATCCAGCACCGTCTTGCGGAAGTCCTCCACGTTGACCTCCGTCACCGTCAGCCCACGCTGCTTGAACACCGCCACCATCTTTTTCTCGCTCTCGGCCACCTCCTTGGAGGCTTTCTCGGCGGCCTGCTGCGCCACCTCGGTGAACACCTTCTTGTCCTCGTCCGACAGGCTCTTCCAGAGCTTGCCGGAGATCACCGTATTGAGGTGATCGACGATGTGCCCCGTCAGGATGATGTTCTTCTGCACCTCGTAGAACTTCTTGGCCTCGATCGTGGTGAGCGGGTTTTCCTGCGCCTCGACCGTGCCGTTCTGCAGGGCCAGATAGACCTCGGCGAAGGCAATCGGCGCCGTGTTCGCGCCGCACGCCCGCGGCATCGCCAGATAGGCGGCCACGTCCGGCACCCGCATCTTCAGGCCCTTCATCTCGGCACACGTCTTGAACGGCCGGTTGGAGGTCGATTGGCGCGTGCCGTAGTAGGTCGTCGCGACGATGTGGTTGCCGCTCTTTTCGTCGTAGCCGCGCGTGAGCTCTTTGTAGATATCGCTCTTGGTGTAGGCGAGCAGATGCTCGGGATCGCGGAAGATGTAGGGGTAGTAGGTCACGCCGATGCGCGGGAAGGTCTTGGCCGCGAAGCTCGACCCGGAAATGATCATGTCGACGGTACCGAGCGTCAGGCCCTGGTTGATGTCGTTTTCCTTGCCGAGCTGCGAGGCCGGATAGACATCGATCTGATAGCGTCCGTTCGTGCGCTTGCCGATCTCCTGCGCCGCCCATACCGACGCGGTATGAAAGGGCTCGGAGGTCTCGTACACGTGGGCCCACTTCAACTTGTTCTGCGCCAGCGCACTACCCGACAGGGCGAGCACGGCGATAGCGAACAGCACCTTGGCGTTGCCTTGTTTCATGTTGTCTCCTCTCCTGAGGTGTTGGTCGCCGGCGGCCTGCCCTTGTCGGGTCGTTATGCGCCGCCGGCCCCGCTGAGGTCATGATTCACATACGAGTTGCACCTTGGTACTACGGGTACGGTCGGCCGCCAGTTCGAACGCCTCGGCGGCGCGTTCCAGCGGCAGCTGCGCACTCATCAACGGCCGCACATCCACCTTGCGCGTGCGCAGGTAGCTGACGGCCCAATCGAATTCCACGCCCGCGCGAAAGGCACCCACGTAATCGAGCTCGCGCGCCATGATGTTGTTGGCCGGAAAATGCACGCCTTCGGCGGGCAGCGTGCCCACCTGCACGATGCGCCCGCCGCGCCGCGTGGCACTCAGGCAGGTAGCGAGCGCGGCCGGGCTGCCGGCGGCTTCGATGGCGACATCGGCCACGTCGGCGAGCGGCTCGCCGGTGTCGGCGCGCACGCAGGTGTCCGCGCCGACCTGCGCGGCCATCGTGAGCGCGCGGTCGGCGATGTCGCTCACGATGATGTGGGCGGCGCCCGCGAGCCGCGCTGCGATCACGCTCATGCAGCCGATCGTGCCGCCGCCGGTCACGAGCACGGTTTTGCCGAGCAGGTTGCCGGCGCGGTTCACGCCATGCAGACCGATCGACAGCGGCTCGGCACAGGCGATCTCGCCCAGCGAGATGTCTTCGTCCACCGCGGTGAGCTGACGTTCGCCCATGACGAAGCGCTCGCGGAACATGCCCTGCACGTGGGGATAGACGCTCGCACTCCCCAGAAAACGCATATTTCGGCAGAGGTTGTCGCGGCCGCCGCGGCAGTAATCGCACTGGCCACAGGGGTGGGAGGGATTGATGGCGACCTTCATCCCGGGTGCCACGCGGGTCACGGCCTCGCCGACCCGCAGCACGATCCCCGACGCCTCGTGCCCCGGAATCAGCGGTTCGCGAATCACGAATGCCCCGACCTTGCCGTGCAGGAAGTAATGCAGATCCGAACCGCAGATGCCGGCGGCGCCCAGGCGCAGCTCCACCTCGTGCGGCGCGAGCGGTGCGCCGGCGGAATCCGACTCCAGGCGCAGATCGCGCGCGCCATGAATGCGACAGGTCAGGCTCATCATGAAGACTCCGCGGCAGCGCGGCCTGAAACGGCCGGAACGCCATCGGGCGCGGCCCAATTGGCGGTAAGACGATCGTGCGAGCACGACAGGTGATGGCGCATCGCCTCGCGCGCGCCGGCCGCGTCGCCGCGTGCGATCGCATCGATCACGCGGCGATGCTCGGTGATTGCGGCGGCCCAGCTCGCGGGGTTTTCGAAGTAGTCGCCCAGCTTCATCGATATCGGGTTGTGCCGCTCATCGAACAGCTCGCCCACGACGCGCACCAACACCGAGTTGTGCGCCATCTCGGCCACCCGCACATGGAACAGCCGGTCGCCGCGTATCGGCACGTTGCCGCTGTCCGCCTCGTCCTGCATCAGCGCGACCGCGTCGCGCAGCCCCGCGACGGCGCCGGGCGCAATCAGCCGCGCGGCCTCGGCGGCCAGCTCACCCTCGACCATCTGACGCGCCCGGATGGTCTCGAGCGGGCTCTCGGCCACCAGGCTGTCGCCTGCGCGTTCGGTGGAGCGCTTCACATAGATGCCCGAGCCCATGCGCACCTCGACCCAGCCCTCGACCTCGAGCGCGATCAGCGCCTCGCGCACCGACGGCCGCGACACACCCAGCTTGAGCGCCAGATCCCGCTCGGGAGGCAGGCGCGCCCCCTCGCGAAACTCGCCCGCCTCGATCAGCAGGCGCAGCTGATCGGCGATCTGGCGGTACAGGCGACGAGGTTCGATGGTCTGGATAGGCATGGGGCGGGACTGGGGACGACGTGAAACGGACCGGGCGATGCAGGACTGCAAACGACGTGAGGCGCTACGGGCGGAAAGGGCGAAACGGGCGGTACGGGCGGTACAGGAGGTACGGGATGGCGAACGGCGTGCTGCGTGAGACGGCGCTGCAAGGGGCGGAGATACTGCCCCGATTTCGGTAAAGTGGCCTTACCAATTGACCGGAAGTTTGCGCTCGTCCGAATCTGCGTCATATTAGGGTTTATACTAATTCGATCGATCCGGGCTTCAGCCTTTCCACCCGCCCGCCCCCGCCCGCATTCCAATACGGGTGCCATGGTTATCTGGTAAAAAGCCGCCACCCCTGGCCAAAATTTTTCCTGCCCATGACGCACTCGCCGCATCCCTCGCCCTACAAAAGCACCGGTGGCCTGCGCCGCATCCTGAATGCGTTGCGCTACTCGCTGCAGGGCCTGAAGGCGGCGATCAAGTACGAGGCGGCGTTCCGGCAGGAGCTGGCGCTGGCCATCCTGCTGATTCCGGCGGCGTTCTTCCTGGGACGCACGACCGACGAGGTGTTCTTCCTGATCGCCTCGGTGATCCTGGTGCTGGTGGTGGAGCTGCTGAACTCGGCAATCGAGGCACTGGCCGACGCCTTGTCGGTCGAAACTCATCCCCTGCTGGGCCGCGCCAAGGATCTTGGCAGCGCCGCGGTGATGCTGATGCTCCTGTTCACCATTGCGGTGTGGGTGGGCGTCGCCATCAGCCGCTTCGTCATGAACTGAGGTCGGGAGCTCGAGCGCAATCACACTTGCGTAGGCTCCCCATCGTCGCGTGGCCCACTTATACTGATTTACATGATGCCCAACGCGACTTCAAATACCGACCGTATCGTCATTGTCGGCGGTGGCGCCGGCGGCCTCGAGCTGGCCGCCCAGCTTGGCCGCAAACACGGCCGTGACCGCGTCACGCTGGTCGATGCCCGCCCCTTCCACATCTGGAAGCCCTCCCTGCACGAAGCGGCCGCCGGCACGCTCGACATCCACCAGGAAGGTCTGTCCTACCTGATGCTGGCCCACCTGGCGCACTTCAGCTTCGCGCAGGGGCGCCTGCTGGGCGTCAACCGCGAACAGCGCAGCATCACGATCGACGCCGTGTCCGACGCGCACGGCCAGGAGGTGCTGCCGCGCCGTGATCTGGCCTATGGCACGCTGGTGCTGGCACTGGGCAGCACGTCCAATTTCTTCAACACCCCGGGTGCGGCAGAACACGCCGTGACGCTCGACACCACCGAAAACGCCGAGCAGTTCCGCCTCACCATGCTCAAGGCCATGGCGCTGGTCGATCAGGCCAAGGTGCGTGATCCCGCGGCCCGCCTCGATCTGGTGATCGTGGGTGGCGGCGCCACCGGTGTGGAGCTCGCCGTCGAGCTGACCGAAGCCAGCCACGTGGTGAGCGCCTACGGCCTGCCCAACTTCCGCGCCGAACGCGATCTCGCGATCACGCTGGTGGAAGGCGCGCCGCGCATCCTGTCGGCCTTGCCCGAAAAAATCTCCGCGGCGGCCACGGCGCGGCTGCTCGAGCTCGGCATCAAGGTCGAGACCGGCTGCCGCGTATCCGAGATCACCGCCGATTCGGTCAAGACGGCCGACGGCCGGGCGTTCCCGGCGTCGCTGTGCATGTGGGCGGCCGGCATCCAGGGCCCGGCCCTGCTGGCCACGCTCGACATGCCGCTGAATCGCGCAGGGCAGGTCATTGTTACCGATCGCCTCGAAACGCCCGATCCCCACATCCTGGCGCTGGGCGATTGCTGCGCGGCGCCGTGGGGTGCCGAGCGCACCGTGCCGGCCCGCGCGCAGGCCGCGCACCAGCAGGCCGACTACCTCGCCAAGAAGCTCACGGCGCGCCTGCGCAACCAGCCGGAACCCGACGAACCCTATGTCTACCGCGATCACGGCTCGCTGGTCTCGCTGGGCCAGGACGCCGGCGTCGGCAGCCTGATGGGCAAGCTGGCCGGACGGGGTCTCTTTGTAAGCGGTACACTGGCGCGCCTGATGTACATGAGCCTGCACCTGATGCACCACCGCGCGGTGCTGGGTGTTTCGCGCACGGCCTCCCTGGCCCTGGCACGCCTGCTGATGCGGCGTACCCGTCCGCGCGTCAAGCTGCACTGAGCCCGGCCGGGGTCCGCCCCGGCCCATCTGCCCCGTTGCCCCGATACCCATGAATTTCAAACAACGCCTCGACCACGCCTGGACCTCCCGCAACTCCCTGCTGCAGGTGGGCCTGGATCCTGATCCGCAGCGCTTTCCGCGCGAACTCGATGGCAAGCCCGATGCCATCTTCCAGTTCTGTCGCGACATCGTCGATGCCACCGCGCCTTACGCCAGCAGCTTCAAGCCGCAGATCGCGTACTTCGCGGCGCATCGCGCCGAAGCGCAGCTCGAGGCCTTGTGCGATCACATCCGCAGCCAGCATCCCGACCTGCCCATCGTGCTCGACGCCAAGCGCGGCGACATCGGCTCCACCGCCGAAAATTACGCCCGCGAGGCATTCGAACGCTATCAGGCGCACGCGGTCACGGTCAGCCCGTACATGGGGCTGGACTCGGTCGAGCCCTACCTGGCCTGGGGCGACCGCGGCGTGATCGTGCTGTGCCGCACCTCCAACCCCGGTGGCTCGGACCTGCAATTCCTCAAGATGGAAAGCGGCGAGCCACTCTATCTGCACGTGGCCGGCCTGGTGGCCGATCGCTGGAACGCGCAGGGCCAGTGCGGCCTCGTGGTGGGCGCCACCTTCCCGAACGAGCTCGCGGCGGTGCGCCAACGTATCGGCGACGACGTGCCGCTGCTGGTGCCCGGCATCGGCGCCCAGGGCGGTGATATCAACGCCACCGTGAATGCCGGGGCCAACCAGGCCCGCAGCGGCATGATGATCAACTCGTCGCGCGCAATCATCTACGCCAGCAATGGCGACGACTGGCGCGAAGCGGCCGCGCAGGCCGCTCAGGGCCTGCGCGACGCGATCAACGCGGTGCGCTGACCGGAATCGCGCTTCAGCGGCGGTCCGCCGGCGAACCCACCAGTTCGAGCAGGCCGCGCAGCGCGACTTCCACCGCCGCACGCCGCACCTGCGTGCGGTCGCCTTCGAACACATGCGTGACCGCTCGCGAAGAGATCCCGCCCGCGGCGCGCATCGCGAATCCAAAGCACACCATCCCCACGGGCTTGCCCGGCGTACCCCCGTCGGGACCGGCGATGCCGGTCGTCGCCACGGACACGTGGGCCGTGCCGCTCGCGAGCAGCACGCCGTTGGCCATCTCGAGCGCGATCGGTTCGCTCACGGCGCCAAAAAGGTCGAGGGTCTCGGCCGACACCTCGAGCTGTTCGATCTTGGCCTGGTTGCTGTAGGTGACGAAACCGCGGTCGAACCAGTTGCTCGAGCCCGCCACCGCCGTCACGGCGCCGGCCACGAGGCCACCGGTGCACGATTCGGCCGTCCCCATCATCCAATCGTTTTCCATCAAGGCCTGACCCAGCATTTCTGCCAGCCCGTTCAGGGTCGCCTCACTCACCGAAGCCGGTGCCAATCCGTCATGTGTTTTATTGTCGAGCACGGTCATGCAATCACTCCGGTACGTAACAGGATCGCCATCACCAGCAAGGTGTAGGCGGCGGCCAGCAGATCATCGAACATCACGCCGAACCCACCTTTCAGGCGCGCATCGAAATACTTGATCGGCGGGGGCTTGACGATGTCGAACAGCCGGAACAACCCGAAGGCCAGGGCCTGCGCGGTCCATGTCGCGGGGGTGAGCCACAACACCAGCCAGAACGCCACCATCTCGTCCCATACCATACCGACGTGATCGGACACGCCGAGTTCCCGGCCGACCCGCTCGCACGCCCAACAGCCATACGCGAAGGTGAGGACGAGCAGGACAGCCATCGCCGCGTCGGGCATGGCAGGGACCAGCACCCAGATCGCCCAAGCAAGCAGCGTGCCCCACGTACCGGAGGCCGGCCGCACCAGTCCGCTGCCCAGACCGAACGCGAGCAGCCGGTGTGGATCCGTGCGTACCCACAGCCAGGACGGATAGATGGCGCGCGCGCGTTCGCGCATGGACGGAGACTTCGGCTCGTTGGAGGCAGACATTGGCGGGGCAGGATGGCACGGCACACGCCGTGGCGCGATGGTAGCAGGCCTACCCGGCGCCGAAGTGATCGAAGCCGCCGGGCAACGCTTCCATCAGGCGGCCGTCGGCCTCGCGCACCTCGATGCCCGCCTCTGGCACGATGGCGCCGATCCGGCTCACCGGCACGCCGGCGCGCCTGGCGGCGTCGGCCACGGCGTCGCGGGCCGACGCGGGGGCCGTGAAGCAGAGTTCGTAGACATCGCCACCGCCCAGGATGGCGCGTCGGCGCACCGGTTCGGGCAGCGCCGCGATCGCGGCGGCGACAGGCAATGCGGCGTAGTCGATGCGAGCGCCCACGGCACTCGCCTTCAGAATATGGCCCAGGTCCTGCACGAGACCATCGGAGAGGTCGATGGCGGCATGGGCGATGCCGCCGAGCGCCTGGCCGAGCGCGACGCGAGGTTCGGGCCATTCGAGTGCCCGCCGGGTAGCGGCCAGCAGCGTGGCGTCCGGGGGTATCTGGCCGTCGAGAAGCCGGTAGGCGACGTCCGCCGCGCCGAGCTCGCCCGAGACCCAGATATCGTCGCCGGGACGTGCCGCGTCGCGCCGCAGCGCACGCGTCGGCGCGACCGCGCCGAACACCGTCACGCTGATGACCAGATCCTGCGGGCTGCGGGTCGTGTCGCCCCCGATCAGCGCGCAGCCATGGCGCGCCGCCAGCGCATGAAAGCCGTCGGCGAACGCGGCGAGCCACGCGGCATCGGCCGAGGGCAAGGCCAGGCCGAGCAGGCAGCCGATGGGCTGCGCGCCCATGGCGCCCAGATCCGACAGATTGACCGCCAGCGATTTGTGTCCGAGCGCCCGGGGATCGACGTCGGGATAGAAGTGGCGGCCCGATACGAGCAGATCCTTGCTCGTGGCCACCTGCATGCCTGCCGGCACCGGAAACAGCGCGCAGTCGTCACCGACGCCCAACATGCCATCGGGCGCGGGGCGGGTGAAATACTGGGCGATCAGGTCGAATTCGGATGGCACGGGGACTCCGGGGGGTGAGTCGGCCATGGCCGAAGGCAGCGCGGGCCGGCGCGAGCCGGCCCTCACTGAATCAGCGGCGCTGCTTGGCGGCGGCCTCGACCTCGGCCGGGCGCACGTCGGCGGCCAGCTTGTCGAGCACGCCGTTGACGAACTTGAAGCCGTCGGTGCCGCCGAACGATTTGGCCAGTTCGACCGCTTCGTTGATGGCGACCTTGTACGGCACTTCGACGTGATGCACCAGCTCGAAGCTGCCGATCAGCAGAATGCCGTGCTCGACCGGCGACAGCTCGGCCAGCGGGCGGTCGACGTAGGGCGTGAAACGCTCACGCAGGGTGGGCGCCTCGCGCAGCACGCCGTGCAGCAAGGTCTTGAACCACTGCGCATCGGCCTCGGAAAAATCCTCGGCGTCGCGCAGGTGCGCATCGATCTCGCCCGCGTCCTGGGTACCTTCGCCACCACGCAGCAGCCAGGCGTACACACCTTGCAGCGCAAACTCGCGCGCACGGCGGCGCGCGCTGCGCGCGTTGGCGCGTGCCTGGACGGCGCTATCAGCGCTGGTCGTCGTCGTCGTCTTCTTCGTCGTCAAAATCTTCGTCCTCGTCTTCGTCTTCGTCTTCCTCTTCGGGCTCCAGCGCGGCGCACAGGTTGGCCATTTCGACCGCGACCTGGGCGCAATCGCGGCCCTTGCCTTCGGCACGCGCCTGGGCCTGCTCGTCGGTGTCGACGGTCAGAACGCCATTGGCGACCGGGATGCCGGTCTCGAGGGAAATTCGGGAAATCGCCGTGGCCATCTCATTGCTGACCACTTCGAAATGATAGGTTTCGCCGCGGATGACCGCGCCCAGCGCGATCAGGGCGTCGAACTCGAACGACTCGGCCATGCGGGCCAGCGCCACGCCCAGCTCGAGTGCGCCCGGCACGGTGGCGACCATGACGTCGCGCTCGTCGACGCCCAGTTTGGCCAGTTCTTCGAGGCAGGCGGCCAGCTCGGCCTGACCAACCTCTTCATTGAAGCGCGCCCGCACGATGCCGATGTGCAGGCCTTCGCCGTTCAGGTCGGGAGTGAGGATATAGGGGTTCATGAGTCGGCCTTATTCGTTGTTGCGGGAAGCTTGCGCAGGGGCGCAATCGTAACCTGTAATCGTGAGGGCGAAGCCGGCCATGCTCGGCATCTTGCGCGGCCGCGCCAACAGGCGCATCTGACCCACGCCCAGATCGCGCAGGATCTGCGCGCCGATGCCATAGGTACGAAGACCGAAACGCTCGCCGTCGGGCTGGGCCGGGCGCTGCGCCGGGTCGGTCCAGTGGGCGATCTGACCGAACAGATGCTCGACCGAGGATTGGCAATTCATCAGCACCAGCACGCCAGCGGGCGACGCCGCGATGGTTTGCAGTGCCGTGCCGACCGTCCAGCTGTGGGAACTGGCGCCCGTGTCGAGCACGTCGAGCAACGACGCGGGCTCGTGCACGCGCACCAGAGTCTCGCGTTCGGCTTCGACATTACCATGCACCAGCGCCAGATGGGGTGCGCCCGTGGCGTCGTCGCGGTAGGCGATCGCCTCGAACTCGCCCCAAGGCGTTTGCATGAGACGCGTGCCGACGCGCTGCACGATCGACTCGTGCTCGCTGCGGTACTGGATCAGGTCGGCAATGGTGCCGATCTTGAGGTTGTGTTCGCGGGCGAACTCGACCAGGTCGGGCAGGCGCGCCATCGTGCCGTCGGGCTTGAGGATCTCGCAGATCACCGCGGCGGGCGTCAGGCCGGCCATCTCGGTCAGGTCGCAGCCCGCCTCGGTGTGCCCGGCACGCACCAGCACGCCACCGGGCACGGCACGCACCGGGAAAATATGACCCGGCTGGACCAGATCGGCGGGCTTGGCGTCGCGCGCCACCGCCACCTGGATGGTGCGGGCGCGGTCGGCGGCCGAAATGCCGGTCTCGACGCCTTCGGCGGCTTCGATCGACTGAGTGAAATTGGTGCCGTATCGCGTGCCGTTGCGGCTGGCCATCAGCGGCAGGTCGAGCTGGCGGCAGCGGTCTTCGGTGAGCGTGAGGCAGACCAGGCCACGGCCATGCGTGACCATGAAATTGATCGCCTCGGGCGTCACGAACTCGGCGGCCATGACCAGATCGCCCTCGTTTTCGCGGTCTTCTTCGTCGACCAGGATCACGATGCGGCCGGCGCGCAGCTCGGCGATGATCTCGGGCACCGGCACGATACCGAACGAATCCGGCGCGGCGACCGGGGCAACGGATGAAATCTGGGCAGACATGGACGGCAGGACCTGGTCTAGGCGGGAAAACACGGATTTTACCGCCTCGCGGCACCTCGCGCGCGGGCGCACTCGCCACGGTTACACTGCGCCCAGGAAACTTCCCAGAACGAAAACGCATAACCAAGGATCTCCCCATGCAAGCCCTGGCGGCCATGCCTGCCTCCGTCGCAGCCTCGGTACGTACCGTCCTGACGGACATCGATGACACCCTGACCACCGACGGCCGGCTTCCCGCCGCCGCCTATGCCGCCATGGAGCGCCTCGAGCTCGCCGGCATCCGTGTGATTCCGATCACCGGCCGCCCCGCCGGCTGGTGCGACCACTTCGTGCGCATGTGGCCGGTGCGCGCCGTCGTCGGCGAAAACGGCGCGTTCTATTTCGCCTACGACCGCAGCGCCCACCGCATGAAGACGCATTACTGGGCCGACGAGGCCACCCGCGCCGCGGACCGGCTGCGCCTGGACGAAATCCGCGACCGCGTGCTCCAGGAAGTGCCGGGCACCGCGCTCGCGAGCGACCAGGCCTATCGCGTGGCCGACCTTGCCATCGACTTCTGCGAAGACGTGCCCGCCCTGCCCGAAAAAGCCGTCAACAAGATCGTGCAGATCTTCCGCGACGCGGGCGCCGAAGCCAAGGTGAGCTCGATTCATGTGAACGGCTGGTTCGGCGACTACGACAAGCTGTCCATGACGCGCACGCTGTTCGAACGCGAGCTCGGCCAGACGGTCGAGCAGGCGCTCGACTCCACCCTCTTCATCGGCGACTCGCCCAACGACGAGCCCATGTTCCATTTCTTCCCGCTGTCCGTCGGCGTGGCCAACATTCAGTCGCAGCTGCATCGCATCAAGCATCGCCCCGCCTATGTGGCGAGCGAGCGCGGCGGTGAAGGCTTCGTCGAAATGGCCGAACGCCTGCTGGCCGCGCGCCGCAACCGCTGAATCCGCGCCTTCGCCATGCCCGCATCCAAAACGCCCGCAAAGGCCGTGAAAAAGGCGGCCGCCGGTGGGGCCACCACTTCGGCAGCCAGCGACGCGGCCGCCGCCAGGCCCGCCGCTGCGCACGCCGCTGCGCACGCCGCCAACGACGGCCGGCGCAGCATCCAGTCGGTCGAAGTAGGTTTCCCGCTGCTGGCCGCGCTCGTCGACGCCGGGCGGCCCCTGTCGCTGCGCGATCTGGCCGCCGGCGCCGGCATGACCTCCGCCAAGGCCCACCCGTATCTGGTGAGCTTCGTGCGCGTGGGCCTGGTGCAGCAGGACGCCATCACCAGCCACTACGAGCTCGGCCCCTTTGCCCTGCAAATGGGCCTGGTCAGTCTGCAGCGCCTCGACCCGGTGCGCGTGGCCATGCCCGAGGTCGCGCAATTGCAAACGCGGATCGGCCACACGCTCGGCATCGCCGTGCTCGGTTCGCACGGCCCCACCATGATCCACATCACCGAGGCGAGTTACCCGGTGCACGTGAACATGCGCAAGGGCACGGTCATGTCGATGCTGCACACTGCAACCGGCCTGGTGTTCGCGGCCTGGCTGCCGCCCAAGGTGGCCGACCACTACATCGCACGCGAAGAAGGCGATACCGCGGTGATCGCGAGCCACAGCCCCAAGATCACCACGGATCCCACGACGCTGCAGGCCGTGCTGGCCGACATCCGGGTGCATGGCATGGCGCGCGCCGTCGGCAATCCCCTGCCCGGCGTGGACGCGCTGTCGGTCCCCGTGTTCGATAACACCGGCAACCTCGTGCTGGCCCTGACGAGCATCGGCCCGTCCGGGCTGTTCGACGTTTCCTGGAATGGCGAGATCGCCCGCCCGCTGCTTGCCTGCGCGCAGGAGATCTCTCACAAGCTCGGCTGGCGTCCGTGAGCCGCACGGCACGAGACCCGATGCCTGCCGCATCCCGTCTCGGGCCCTGCCGTGCCCGCCCTGCCCGCGCCGCGCGCCCCACACCCTCTCCCGCCGCGCCTCGTCGCGGCGCATTTCGCCTCAGGTAGCACCGCGATGAAAACTCCCCTGCTCGTCCTTTGCCCCGTGAACGCCGACAATCTCGACGTGCTTGCGGAGCGCTATGACCTCGTCTACGCACCCACCGCCGCCGAACGTGGCGATGCGATCGCCGCCCACGGCGCGCGCATCCAGGCCGTGCTGACGATCGGCACGATCGGACTCACGGCGACCGAAATGGCCGCGATGCCCGCGTTGCAGCTGGTGTCGTGCCACGGCGCCGGCTACGAGAATGTCGACGTCGACGCCGCCAAGGCGCGCGGCATCGTGGTCACGAACGGCCGGGGCGCCAACGACGAATGCGTCGCGGACCACGCGATGGGGCTGCTGATCGCCTGCATGCGCGACTTCCGCAAGCTCGACCAGCTGTGCCGCGCGGGCGTATGGCGCACCAAGATTGCGCTGCCGCCCAACGTCTCGGGCAAGCGGCTGGGCATCCTGGGAATGGGCACCATCGGCGAAAAAATCGCAACGCGTGCGCGCGCCTTCCGGATGGACATCGGCTATCACAACCGCAATGCCAAGCCCGGATCGCCGCATGGTTACTTCGAGAATGTCCTGGCACTCGCGGAATGGTGCGACGTGCTGGTCTGCGCCGCGCCCGGCGGTGCGTCCACGCATCACCTGGTCGATGCCGCCGTCCTGAAGGCCTTGGGCCCCGAAGGCTTCCTGGTGAACGTGGGCCGGGGCAGCATCGTCGACACGCAGGCGCTCGCTGAAGCGCTGCGCGCCGGCACCCTGGGCGGCGCCGGCATCGACGTCTACGAGAGTGAACCCGATGCGCCCGCCGAGCTCATCGACCTCGATCGCCTGATCCTGACGCCGCACCTGGCGGGCTGGTCTCCCGAAGCGATCGCGGCGCAGTTCAGCATCTTCCTGGACAACGTCGACGGCCACTTCTCGGGCCGGGGCGCGGTCACCCCGGTCTGAGCCGGTCAGGCCCGCGGGCCTGCCGCGGATGCCGCGTGCGCCGCGTGAGCCGCTGCCGCGGATGCTGCATGCGCCGATGTCGCGGACGCTGCGTGCGCCGATGTCGCGGGTGCGAGGTTGCGATCGAGCAATCGCGCTTCCACCCGCTCAGAACGCCGGCTTGAGCACCATCAGGAAGTACACCACCACCATCGCGACGAACGCGGGGTAGCCCAGGCCCTCCCACCACTTTGCGTAGCGCCAGTACGTGGCCGGCAGCTCGCTCTTGCCCTCGGCGTGCGCCACGCGCGCCATTTTGGCCATTTCGGCCTGCAGCCACACCACCGGCAGCCAACACGCGCCGGCCAGGATGTACAGCCCGATCGAGGTCGCCAGCCACGGCGTGGTCCACGACCAGCCCACCGCATGCGCCAGCCACAGGCCCGACAGCGGCTGAAAAATCACCGCCGGCGTGGTGAACCACAGGTCCGCGCGCACCACCAGCCTCGACACCGCCGCGATGGCCGGCACGGACCGCGTGCGGTTCACGAAAAACAGATAAAACGCCGTGCCGAAGCCCGTGCCCACCATGAGCACCGACGAGATGATGTGCAACGTCTTGACGGTGAGATACATGTTCATGATTCAACCTCCTCGCTGAGCAGCGTGACCAGCAGCGCAATGACGGCTGCGTTCTTGATGAGCGGCGCGAACGGATGCCAGAGAAACGCCGGCAGGGCGATCGCGACGATCAGGGAATAGACGGTGACCAGCCCGAGCTGAAACGCCCAGAGCCGCCGGCCGGGCCGCCATAGCGTGAGCACGCCCAGCAGCAGATCGAGGGCGCTCGCGCCATACAGTGCAACGAGCGCGACGGTGCCATGCAGCCCCAGGGGTGCCAGCAGCGCCAGACTGTCTTGCTGCGGATACCAGACCGCGCTGCAGAACGCCGTCCAGATCCAGATGAAGGCGAGCGCCGCGCGCAGCACGCCAGGCCGCCACGCCGAGAGGGCCGCCGCGCGCAGGCGCAGCGCATCCGCGGGCCCGATGAAATCCGCGATGCCGGCAGGCTGTCGTCCCAGCACACGGGCGGTGGGCTCGGCATCGGCCGTGTTGCCGGCCTGCAGCATGGCCCAGGTATCCCGCGTCAATAGCGAGCGCGGCACACGATCCAGCAGCGCCGCCGCTCCACCGATCAGCCACGCCGGCACCGCGATGCGCCATGCCGGCGCGAAGCCCATGGCGCTGCGATATGTGCCCAGCATGTCGCGATAAGACACTTCGGTGCCGCCCACCAGATCGAGGATGGCGGGCGCCTTCGCACTGTTCTCGACAAGGCGGCACACGACCTCCGCCAGCTCGGCCACATGCACGGGCCGCAACCGCTGCTCGCCCGCCCCGGGCAGAAAATGAACCGGCAGCGATGCGAGCCGCCGGAAAAACCGCGCGGACGCGCCCTGCTCTCCATACACCAGCGCCGGCCGCACGACGTGGTGCGCGATCGGCAGCGCGAGCAGATGTTCGTCGGCGGCACGCTTGCTGCGAAAGTAAGCGGTGCTGCCCTGATCGGCGCCAAGCGCCGACACTTGCACGATGCGGCGTACACCCGCCGCCACGCTCGCGTCGAACAACGCGATCGGCCCGCGCCGATGAATGGCCTCGAACGACTGCGCGCCTCGTTCCAGCAGGATCCCGGCGGCGTTCACGACAACGTCAACGCCCTCGAGCAACGGTTGCCAATGCGCGGGCTCGACGTCGCGCGTGAAGTCGACCTCGACCTCGTCCGGCAGGGTCGCGTGGCGCACGCCGCGCACGACACGATGCCCGTTCCGCGCAAGCGCCGCGCAGATCGCCGTCCCGATAAACCCGCTCGCCCCGCACACCAGAATGTTCACGATCCCGCTCCGCTCAGGTCCATCGCTCGTCTGTCGTTTCAGTTATTTCTGTATAGACAGAAATTGTTGACCCAAAAACAGGCGAATCGAGTTCGCCTGGTCCTTCTCATTGCTCGCTCGAATCGAGTTCGCCTGGTCCTTCTCATTGCTCGCTCGAATCGAGTTCGCCTGGTCGTTCTCATTGCTCGCTGCGTGTCCTGCGTCTGCTTCCTGCCTACGCGCCGGACGCCACGCTCACTTGCCGCGACGCATGGTCTTGCTGATCTTGGCGCCCATGCCCAGCGTTTTCATCAGGGTTTCGGGCTTCATGCGCAGCATTTCGTCCGACCAGGTCGTCAGGATCTCCATGAACTCGAGCGTCTTGCGAATGCGCTCCTCGGTCTCGGGTTCGTCTTTGATCTCGGGGCTTACGAGACTATCGCGCAGCACGGTGAGCGTCGGGTCCACCTCGCGCTGGCGCCGCCCTTCCACGATCAGCTTGAACAGTTCCCAGACGTCGGTGGAGGTCTCGAAATGATCGCGACGATCTTCCATCACGTGCACTACCTTGACCAGCTTCCAGGACTGCAGCTCTTTGATGCTGGTGCTGACATTCGAACGCGCCACACCCAGCGTCTCGGCGATCTCTTCCGCATGCAGGGGCTTGCCCACCAGATATAGCAAGGCATGGATCTGGGCCACGGTGCGATTCACGCCCCAGCGAGAACCCATCTCTCCCCAGTGCAGAATGAATCGTTCGGCGATCGGTGTCAGTGTCATGGAGACACTGTATTTGATTTCTGAAATTTCTGTCAAGACAGAAATTGAACCGTTCGCCTGGCCACACTCGGCGCGTCGGGAGAGCCCGACCGGGCAGTGACATCCGGACAGTGACGCCCGGGGAGTGACGCTCGGGCAGTGACGCCCGGGGAGTGACGCCCGGACAGTGACGTCCGGGTAGTGACATTCGACTAGTGCCGTCCGGGGCGGACGCTTGGCTGGGACTGCCCGTCAGACCATCCCGGCTTCGGAGGCGTAGCGGATCAGGTCGGCGTTGGTGTTCAGATTGAGTTTGCGCATGGCCGAGCGCTTTTGCGTGGCCACGGTGGTGATGGCCCGGCTGAGCTGATGCGAGATATCGGTCAGCGAATAGCCCTGGGCGAACAGCCGCACCACCTCGCTCTCTTTCTGCGACAACACGGGCTCTCGGCCGCGCCGCACCGAGACGCCTCCCGATTCGGGCTCCAGGCGATTCGCCACCTTTGGGCTGAGGACGGGGACCTGCGCCCCGATCATGACCTTTGCGCAAACTTGGGCAAGGACATTGGGGGGTTCATCTTTGCTGACGATGCCATGTACCCCCTCGCGCAGCATGGACCGGAGCATGCCACCATTGTTGATCATGGTGAGCACCACGACCGGAATGTCGGGATAGTTGCGCTGGAGCAGGCCGAGCAATCGGGCGCCATCGAGGCCCACTCGTTCGGTTTCGTCGGACTGCATCGCGAAGTCTGTCACGATCAGGTCGCACGGCGCGGCCGAGATGGCCAGGCGCTCCAGCAGCGCATCACCGGAATTCACGATGGCCACGATGCAGAAGTCGCCTGACGACGATAAAGACTTCGCCACGGCAACCGGCACCAGCGGATGGTCGTCGGCGATGATCACGCGACACGCGGAAGACCACCCCGGTAGCAAGCTTCTTTTTGCGCGCCGCTGCCTCTTTAAACCGAGGCGGTCCCATTCGTTGTCGAAGATTCTGATCCAGCGCCGCTCGTTATAGGACCTTCTATTGACGATCAAGGCTTTCTCCGCGCTCAGGGGCTTATCGGGGTGTGGACTGAAAACATTTGCGAATGGCGCGGATCATCGTCGAGCGGCGATGCGACCCTACGGCAAGGCGTCGGGCATCGTGGGTTTCCCGAGCAAGTAACCTTGCGCCCGCACCTCGGGGAGGCCCTGCAACAACACCCACTGGCGCAGGGTCTCGACCCGCTCTACCACCAGTGAGATGCCGATGCCCCTGCACATCTGGGCGACCGCCCTGATCACCTCCCAGGCACGTGGATCGGTCTGAGCCCCCTCGCCCCACGGCGTATCGAGCGAGAGCTTGAGGCCATCGATGCCGTATCTCAGCAACACGGCAAGGTTCATGTATCCCCCGCCGAAGTCGTCGAGCACGACTTTCACGCCTATCTCGCGCAGTGCCGCGATCGCGCTGGCGGCGTACAGGCTGTCGCCCAGGGGCTCCCGTTCGGTGATCTCGATCACCAGGCGGCGCGCGTCGACGGCATGGGCCTGCAAGCTGCCGCAGACGTCTTGTACGAAGTCGGGATCTTGAAGCTGCTGCGGAGAGATGTTCACGCTGACGGGCACCGACTCGTAGCGGGTGCCCGACCAGAGCGCCAGCTGTCTGCACGCCATGCGCAGAACCTGCCGCCCGAATTCGACGATCAGCCCACTTTGCTCGGCCAGGGCGATGAAGGTGTCGGGCGTGGCGACATCGGCACCGTCACGGCGCCATCTGGCCAGCGCTTCGAGCCCCACCATGGCGCCGGAGGCGACGTCATGAATCGGCTGATAGACCAGGATCAGCTCGCCCAGCCTCATAGCCTGGGCGAAATCGCGGGCCGAATGTCGAGACGCTGAAATAAAGGGCCGGTTGACGACGTGGGCGAACGTGTCCGGCTGACCGCGAAGAATGGCGATGCTCCAAAGCTTTAGTGAACATGCGCAGCCTATTGAGACATCAGCCCGCGGAATATAGAAATTCTTCGGTTTTCAGTGCGCAAACCCACCTGCCTCTTGCAACACGATTCTCCCGCGTCGTCGCTTCTACGAAGTCCGACGATCCGCGATGAGCAAACACTCGAAGGTTAGCGATTCTCCGGTCGGGCTCTCCTACATAAAGTTCCAGCCACGACCCGGTATCCGCAACTCGTCGACAACGCTCACATTTCATTCGTACTGCATGACGCCATTCATCGATCCGCTCGCCTTCCAACTCAGCTCGGCCCTGAGGTCATGGGCCTTTACGTCATCGCGCGGGCACGCGCGTACCTGCGCGAGGCGCACAGGAAGCCAGCGCTCATCGACACCGAATCAGGCGACTGCCTGTACGAGGCCGCCTGCCGTGGCGGCACGGAGGTCACCCACGAGAGCTTCGATCATCACGACCGGCCGTTGTGTCCGCCCGCCCAAGATCCGCGTCGCCCATTCGAAGGCGCCCGAGCGATCACACGCGGGCCGGTAATCCCAAACGTCGCCTGATCGACCACCAGGCCGCGCAATGGCTCATCTCTGTCCATGTAGCGGCCTGACCCATTCTCTCTTTACGTCAGCCATCCCACCTGCCAGTGCGGCCTGACCTCACATATCGCTGAAACCATGAACAAGATCTTCAACATCGTTTGGTCCGAAGCCCGTCAATGCTGGCTGGTGGTGTCCGAACTGGTCCGCAGCGGCGGACGGAGATTGTCTGTCAGTCGAGCCATCCAGGTGGCTTCGGCGGTCGTGGTGGCGAAAGCATTGAGGAGCCGCCCCCGTCCCACTCGCCTGCGGCCGCTCATGCTGAACATGATGATCGCGTTTGCATCGGTATCCGTCATGCAGAATGCCGCGGCGCAGGTGGGATGGGCGGACGAACAGCCGATCGGAGCAGGCTTCTGGGTGGGCGGCAGCACCGGGTTTCTGACCTCGTTTCCCGGGAACAACGCGATCGTGCATCTCACGAGTGGCGAGCTCCTGGATACGGTCGTTCAATTCGGCAACCACCTGAGTCTGGAGGGTGGGAATACCAGAAACACCCAATTGCGTGGGCAAGAAATCGTCAACTCTGGGTCCGTCGCCAGGGGAACGCAGATGTTGCTCACGAACAATGGGTCCGCGCGCGCCGTCCAGGTCGTGAGAGCTGGGGGACTAGCGATCTCGACGCTGGTGACCAACTCTGGCCGACAAGACGTCCACAGCGGCGGCTCGGCGTCCGGCTCTGTCGTCCAGACCGGCTTGCAAATCGTTGTACGGGGAGGCACGGCAACCGACACCAGGGTGAATGCAAGCGGCACACAGAATGTCAGTGGCCTCGCGTTGAGGACGACCATTACGAGCGGAGGTCACCAGGACATCGGCAGCGGCGGCTCCGCCGCGGACACCACCGTCAGCTCGGGCGGCAAGCAAACCGTCAATTCAGGCGGCGTCGCCACCCAAAACGCACTTGCTGGCGGCTCGCAGACGGTCAGTTCGGGTGCCAGCGCCACTACCACATACGTCTACGATAGCGGCACCCAGAACGTCAGTTCGGGCGCCACCGCCGTTTCCACATTCATCGGTGACGGCGGCACACAGAACCTCAGCGGCAACGCCTCCAGCACGTGGATCAACAGCGGTGGCCAGCAGAACGTCGGAAGCGGAGCGTCTGCAACGAGTACGACCGTGAGCTCCGGTGGCACACAGAACGTCAGCGGCAATGCCTCCGGCACGCGGCTCGGCAACGGTGGCCGGCAAAACGTGGGGTCCGGCGGTTCGGCCGTGAGCACGGTTGTCAGCTCCGGAGGTACGCAGACCGTCAGCTCTGGCGGCAACGCCAATTCAACGGTAGTCAGCGGTGGTGGCACGCAGAACGTCAACAGCGGCGGTTCTGCTAACAACGCGCAAGTCAGCGGCACGCAGAACGTCAGCGGCACTGCCTCCGACACGCAGGTTGCCGGCGGGGGGCAGCAGAACGTGGGCGATGGCGGCTCGGCCACGAGCACCGTTGTGAGTTCCGGCGGTACACAGAACGTCAACAACCGCGGTAACGCCACCTCCACGGTCGTCAGCAGCGGCGGTACGCAAAACGTCAACAGCGGCGGTTCGGCCAGCAACGTGCTGGTCAGTGGTACGCAGAACGTGAGCGGCAACGCCTCGGACACGAAAGTTGCCAGCGGGGGGCAGCAAAACGTGGGCGATGGCGGCTCGGCCACGAGCACCGTTGTGAGCTCCGGCGGTACACAGAACGTCAACAACCGCGGTAACGCCACTTCCACGGTCGTCAGCAGTGGCGGTACGCAAAACGTCAACAGCGGCGGTTCGGCCAGCAACGTGCAGGTCAGTGGTACGCAGAACGTGAGCGGCAACGCCTCGGACACGAAGGTCGCCGGCGGTGGGCAGCAAAACGTGGGCGGTGGCGGCTCGGTCACCAGCACCGTCGTCAGCTCCGGCGCTACGCAGAACATCAACTCCGGCGGTAACGCCACTTCCACGGTCGTCAGCAGCGGCGGTACGCAAAACGTCAACAGCGGCGGTTCGGCCAGCCACGTGCAAGTCAGTGGCACTCAGAATGTCAGCGGCAGCGCTTCCGACACGAAGGTCGCCAGCGGTGCCCAGCAAAACGTGGGCGATGGCGGCTCGGCCACCAGCACCGTTGTCAGCTCCGGCGCTACGCAGAACATCAACTCCGGCGGTAACGCCGATTCCACGGTCGTCAGCAGCGGCGGTACGCAAAACGTCAACAGTGGCGGTTCGGCCAGCCACGTGCAACTCAGTGGCGCGCAGAATGTCAGCGGCAGCGCTTCCGACACGAAGGTCGCCAGCGGTGCCCAGCAAAATGTGGGCGATGGCGGCTCGGCCACCAGCACGGTCGTGAGCTCCGGCGGTAAGCAGACCATCAACTCGGGCGGTAACGCCAACTCCACGGTCGTCAGCAGCGGTGGTACGCAAACCATCAACAGCGGGGGCCAGGCTTCCGGCGCCATTATCAGTACCGGCGGCTCGCAGTCCGTCCAGTCTGGCGGCGCGGCGACGTCCACCCAGATCTCGAGCGGCGGACAACAGACCGTGAACTCAGGCGGCAGCTCGATTCATACCGTCATCAGCTCGGGCGGCGATCAGTGGGTGGGCTCGGGCGGGCAAGCCAGCGGCACGGTCGTGCAGGCCGGCGGCCAGGAGCACATCGCCGTTGGCGGCAGCGCCACGGGTACCGTGGTGAGTAGTGGCGGTAATCAATACGTCAGCAGCGGGACTTACGTATCGGGCACCCAGGTATCGAGCGGCGGGCAGCAACATGTCAGCACAGGCGGGGCGGCCCTCGGCACGATCGTCAGCTACGGGGGCACGCAGACCGTCAGTTCCGGCGGCAGCGCCAACTCCGCCGTCGTCAGCAGCGGCGGTACACAGAACGTCCACAGTGGCGGTTTCGCCAACAACGCACAAGTCAGCGGCACGCAGAACGTCAGCGGCAATGCTTCCGGCACCCAGGTCGGCAACAGGGGGCAGCAGAACGTCGGCTCCGGCGGTTCTGCGACAAGCACCGTCGTCAGCTCCGGCGGTACGCAGACCGTGAGCTCGGGCGCTAACGCCCACTCCACCACCGTCAGCAGTGGCGGCACGCAGAACGTCAACAGCGGCGGTTCGGACACCAACGGACTGATCAGTGGCACGCAAAACCTCAGTGGCAACGCCTCCGGCACGCAAGTCGGCAACGGTGGCCAGCAGAACGTCGGGAGCGGTGCGTCTGCCACAAGCACGACCGTGAGCGCCGGTGGCACACAGACGATTCAAAATGGAGGTCGCGCGCTCAGCACCACCGTGAACAGCGGCACGCAGAACATCCAGTCCGGCGGTTCGGCACTGAGCACTACAGTCTCCGGCACCCTCGCCGCGAGCGGCAGGGGCTTTCAGAACATCGCGTCCGGCGGGCAGGCGACGTCGACCTTCCTCGACAGCGGCGGCTTCCAGATCGTCGATTCGGGCGGGTGGGCACTCAACACAACGGTGAACTCGGCGGGCATCATGACCCTCTCGGGCGGCGCCGCGCGAGACACCGTGGTGAACGCCAGCGGCACAATGAGCGTGTCCTCCGGAGGGAGCGCGCATCGCACACAGATCTCGGGCCGCGGAGCCGCACAATGGGTCGAGAGGGACGGTTCGGCCACGAATACCGTCATATCCTCCGGGGGCCGACAGTATCTGCAGGACAGCGGCACCGCCACCTCCACCAACGTCGGCTCTGGCGGCGATCAGCGTGTGTACAGCGGCGGCTCCGCACTATCGACTCGGGTACTGGCGGGCGGTTCGCAGACCATCACCTCAGGCGGAAGGGCGTGGGACACGAACGTCTCCAACAGGGGTCAGCAAACCATCTCCAGCGGTGGTTCGGCCACCCGTACCGTCGTCAGCGACGGCGGCACGCAGACGATCAGCTCGGGCGGCAATGCCAGCGGCACACAGGTCAGCGGCACGCAGGACGTCATGGGCAATGCCGTCGACACACAGGTCGCCAACGAGGGGGAGCAGAACGTGGGCTCGGGCGGTTCTGCTACGAACACCGTCGTCAGCTACGGCGGCACGCAGAACATCAACTCGGGCGGTAACGCCAACTCCACGGTCGTCAGCAACGGCGGTACGCAAAACGTCAACAGCGGCGGTTCGGACACCAACGGGCTGATCAGTGGCACGCAGAACCTCAGTGGCAATGCCTCCAACACGCAGGTCGGTAACCGTGGTCAGCAGAACGTGGGCGAAGGCGGCTCTGCCACCAGCACTTTCGTGAGCTCCGGCGGTAAGCAGACCATCAACTCGGGCGGTAACGCCAACTCCACGGTCGTCAGCAGCGGTGGTACGCAAACCATCAACAGCGGCGGCCAGGCTTCCGGCGCCATCATCAGTACCGGCGGCTCGCAGTCCGTCCAGTCTGGCGGCGCGGCGACGTCCACCCAGATCTCGAGCGGCGGACAACAGACCGTGAACGCGGGCGGCAGCTCGATTCATACCGTCATCAGCTCGGGCGGCGATCAGTGGGTGAGCTCGGGCGGGCAAGCCAGCGGCACGGTCGTGCAGGCCGGCGGCCAGGAACACATCGCCGTTGGCGGCAGCGCCACGGGTACCGTGGTGAGCAGTGGCGGTAATCAATACGTCAGCAGCGGGACTTACGTTTCGGGCACCCAGGTATCGAGCGGCGGGCAGCAACACGTCAGCTCAGGCGGGGCGGCCCTCGGCACGATCGTCAGCTACGGGGGCACGCAGACCGTCAGTTCCGGCGGCAGCGCCAATTCCGCCGTCGTCAGCAGCGGCGGTACACAGAACGTCCACAGTGGCGGTTTCGCCAACAACGCACAAGTCAGCGGCACGCAGAACGTCAGCGGCAACGCTTCGGGCACGAAGGTCGGCAACGGTGGCCAACAGAATGTCGGATCCGGCGGTTCTGCGACTAGCACCGTCGTCAGCTCCGGCGGCACACAGACCGTCAGCTCGGGCGGTAACGCCCACTCCACCACCGTCAGCAGTGGCGGCACCCAGAACGTCAACAGCGGCGGCTCGGCTAACAGCGCACAAGTCACCGGCACGCAGAACCTCATCGGTAATGCTTCGGGCACGCAGGTCGGCAACGGTGGCCAGCAAAACGTGGGGTCCGGCGGCTCGGCGACGAGCACGGTCGTCAGCTCCGGCGGCACGCAGACCGTGAGCTCGGGCGGTAACGCCCACTCCACCACCGTCAGCAGTGGCGGCACGCAGAACGTCAACAGCGGCGGCTCGGCTAACAGCGCACAAGTCAGCGGTACACAAAATCTCAGCGGCAATGCTTCGGGCACGCAGGTCGGCAACGGTGGCCAGCAGAACGTGGGGTCCGGCGGCTCGGCGACGAGCACGGTCGTGAGTTCTGGTGGCACGCAGACCGTCAGCTCGGGCGGTAACGCCAACTCCACCGTGGTCAGCAGCGGTGGCACGCAAACCGTCAACAGCGGCGGCTCGGCCAACAACGCGCAGGTCAGCGGCACGCAGAACGTCAGCGGTAACGCTTCCGGCACGCAGGTCGGCAACGGTGGCCAGCAGAACGTGGGCTCCGGTGGCTCAGTCACGAGCACGGTCGTCAGCTCCGGCGGCACGCAGACCGTGAGCTCGGGCGGCAACGCCAACTCCACCGTGGTCAGCAGCGGTGGCACGCAAAACGTCAACAGCGGCGGCTCGGCCAACAACGGACAAGTCAGCGGCACGCAGAACGTCAGTGGCAATGCCTCCAACACGCAGGTCGGTAACGGGGGTCAGCAGAACGTGGGCTCCGGCGGTTCGGTCACGAGCACGGTCGTGAGCTCTGGTGGCAAGCAGACCGTCAGCTCGGGTGGCAATGCAACTTCCACCGCCGTCAGCAGTGGCGGTACCCAAAACGTCAGCGGCAATGCTTCGGGCACGCAGGTCGGCAACGGTGGCCAGCAGAACGTAGGCTCTGGTGGTTCGGTCACGAGCACGGTCGTGAGCTCCGGTGGCAAGCAGTCCGTCAGCTCGGGCGGTAACGCCAACTCCACTGTTGTCAGCTCAGGCGGTACGCAGACCGTCAGCTCCGGCGGCAATGCAAGCTCCACCGCCATCAGTAGCGGCGGTACCCAAAACGTCAGCGGCAATGCTTCGGGCACGCAGGTCGGCAACGGTGGCCAGCAGAACGTGGGCTCTGGCGGTTCGGTCACGAGCACGGTCGTGAGCTCCGGCGGTTCGCAGACCGTCAGCTCGGGCGGTAACGCCAACTCCACCGTGGTGAGCAGCGGTGGTACGCAAACCGTCAACAGCGGCGGCGCGGCCAACAACGGACAAGTCAGCGGTACACAGAACGTCAGTGGCAATGCCTCCAACACGCAGGTCGGTAATGGCGGTCAACAGAACGTGGGCTCCGGCGGTTCGGTCACGAGCACGGTCGTGAGCTCTGGTGGCAAGCAGACCGTCAGCTCGGGGGGTAATGCAAACTTCACGGTCGTAAGTTCCGGTGGTACGCAAACCGTCAACAGCGGCGGCTCAGCCAACAACGCGCAGGTCAGTGGCACGCAGAGCGTCAGCGGCAATGCCTCCAACACGCAGGTCGGCAACGGTGGCCAGCAAAACGTGGGCTCCGGTGGCTCGGTCACGAACACGGTCGTCAGCTCCGGTGGCTCGCAAACAGTCAGCTCGGGTGGTAACGCCAACTCCACCGTGGTCAGCAGCGGTGGCACGCAAAACGTCAACAGCGGCGGCTCGGCCAACAACGGACAAGTCAGCGGCACGCAGAATGTCAGTGGCAATGCCTCGAATACTCAGGTCGGCAACGGCGGTCAGCAGAACGTGGGCTCCGGCGGTTCGGTCACGAGCACGGTCGTGAGCTCCGGCGGCAAGCAGACCGTCAGTTCGGGCGGCAACGCCGACTCCACGGTAGTCAGCAGCGGCGGCACGCAGAACGTCAACAGCGGCGGCTCGGCCAACAACGCGCAGGTCAGCGGTACGCAGAACGTCAGCGGCAATGCCTCCAACACGCAGGTCGGCAACGGTGGTCAGCAAAACGTGGGCTCCGGCGGTTCGGTCACGAGCACGGTCGTGAGCTCTGGTGGCAAACAGACCGTCAGCTCGGGCGGTAATGCCAACTCCACTGTGGTCAGCAGCGGTGGCACCCAAGACGTCAACAGCGGCGGCTCGGCCAACAACGGACAAGTCAGCGGCACGCAGAACGTCAGTGGCAATGCGTCCGGCACGCAGGTCGGCAACGGTGGCCAGCAAAACGTGGGCTCCGGTGGTTCGGTCACGAGCACGGTCGTCAGTTCCGGCGGCAAACAGACTGTGAGCTCGGGCGGTAACGCCAGCTCCACCGTGGTCAGCTCAGGCGGTACGCAGACCGTCAGCTCCGGTGGCAATGCAACCTCCACCGCCGTCAGTAGTGGCGGCACGCAAAACGTCAGCGGTAATGCTTCAGATACGCAGGTCGGCAACGGCGGCCAGCAGAACGTAGGCTCCGGTGGTTCGGCCGCTAACACGGTCGTCAGCTCCGGCGGTTCGCAGACCGTTAGCTCGGGTGGCAACGCAAACTCCACCGTGGTCAGCAGCGGTGGTACGCAAACTGTCAACAGCGGCGGCTCGGCCAACAACGCGCAGGTCAGTGGAACCCAGAACGTCAGCGGCAATGCCTCCAACACGCAGGTTGGCAACGGTGGCCAGCAGAACGTGGGCTCCGGTGGTTCGGTCACGAGCACGGTCGTCGGTTCCGGCGGCAAACAGACTGTCAGCTCGGGCGGTAACGCCAACTCCACTGTGGTCAGCTCCGGCGGTTCGCAGACCGTCAGCTCGGGCGGTAACGTCAACTCCACCGTTGTCAGCTCAGGCGGTACGCAGACTGTCAGCTCCGGCGGCAATGCAACCTCCACCGCAGTCAGCAGCGGCGGCACGCAGAACGTCAGCGGCAATGCTTCCAGCACTCAGGTCGGCAATGGTGGCCAGCAGAACGTAGGCTCCGGTGGCTCGGCCACCAACACGGTCGTCAGTTCCGGCGGCAAACAGACCGTCAGCTCGGGCGGCAACGCCAACTCCACTGTGGTCAGCTCTGGCGGTACGCAGACCGTCAGCTCCGGTGGCAATGCAACCTCCACCGCCATCAGCAGTGGCGGTACCCAAAACGTCAGCGGCAATGCTTCGGGCACGCAGGTCGGCAACGGTGGCCAGCAGAATGTGGGCTCCGGTGGTTCGGTCACGAGCACGGCCGTCAGTTCCGGCGGCAAACAGACTGTCAGCTCGGGCGGCAACGCCAACTCCACTGTGGTCAGCTCAGGCGGTACGCAGACCGTCAGCTCCGGTGGCAATGCAAGCTCCACCGCCGTCAGTAGCGGCGGTACCCAAAACGTCAGCGGCAATGCTTCGGGCACGCAGGTCGGCAACGGTGGCCAGCAGAACGTGGGCTCTGGTGGTTCGGCCACCAACACGGTCGTCAGCTCCGGCGGTTCGCAAACCGTCAGCTCGGGCGGTAACGCCAACTCCACCGTGGTGAGCAGCGGTGGCACGCAAAACGTCAACAGCGGCGGCTCGGCCAGCAACGTGCAAGTCAGTGGCACCCAGAACGTCAGCGGGACTGTCACCGAGACCAGCGTCGGAAGCGGCGGTGTACAGAACCTCCATTCGGGCGGCGTTGCCAACAGCACAGTGATCAATAGCGGCGGCCAACAAACCGTGAGCAGCGGTGGCCACGCTTCCGGCGTCATCATCAACACCGGCGGTTCGCAGTCCGTTCAGTCTGGCGGATCGACAACGTCCACCCAGATCTCGAGCGGCGGGAAACAGACCGTTGAGGCTGGCGGCAGCGCGATCCATACCGTTATCAGCTCGGGCGGCAATCAATGGGTAAGCTCGGGCGGCTACACCAGCGGCACGGTCGTGCAGGCCGGGGGCCAGGAAAACGTGGCCTCGGGCGGCATCACCACCGGCGCCATCGTCAGCAGTGGCGGCACGCACAACGTCAGTAGTGGCGGCAATGCCTCCGGCACGCAGATCGGCAACGGCGGCCAGCAGAATGTGGGCAATGACGGCACAACCAGCGATACAGTGGTCAGCTCAGGTGGTACGCAGAACGTGAGTTCCGGCGGCTCGACCACGAAGACGGTCGTCAGCTCCGGCGGCACGCAAACCGTCAGCTCGGGTGGCAACACCAACTCCACCGTCGTCAGCAATGGCGGCAAGCAAAACGTCGACGGCGGCGGCTCCGCCACGAACACCGTCGTCAGCTCCGGCGGTACGCAAACCGTCAGCTCGGGTGGTAATACCACCTCCACCGTCGTCAGCAGCGGTGGCAAGCAGGACGTCAGCGGTAACGCCTCCGGTACGCAAGTCTCCAGCGGCGGCCAGCAAAACGTCGGAAGCGGCGGCTCGGTCACAAGCACGGTCGTGAGCTCCGGCGGGTCACAGACCGTCAGCTCCGGCGGCAACGCCAACTCCACCGTGGTCAACAGTGGCGGCACACAGAACGTCAACAGCGGCGGCTCGGCCAACAACGGACAAGTCAGCGGCACGCAGAATGTCAGTGGCAATGCCTCGAATACGCAGGTCGGTAACGGCGGTCAGCAGAACGTGGGCTCCGGCGGCTCGACCAAGAGCACGGTCGTAAGCTCCGGTGGCAAACAAACCGTCAGTTCAGGCGGCAATGCCAACTCCACTGTCGTTAGCTCAGGCGGTACGCAGACCGTCAGCTCCGGTGGCAATGCAACATCCACCGCAGTC